>JBLINY010000015.1:0-65600 GCA_047638695.1 Acidimicrobiales bacterium
GCTGGTTCGGGGTATCTCAGTTGGGCGGACTCCTCGGATTGCTCTACACAGGCCTCGGCATCGGAGCATTGGCCGGGCCTGCTGTCAGCGGCTTCATCATCGATAGCGCTGGGTATCGACCCGCCATAGCGGCGACACTGGTCACTTCGATTGGGGCGACGGTCATCACCCTTCTACCACTTGGCCCAACAGCAGACAGCTCGACTATTGCCACTGCACTCGAGCAACCGTGAGGGTGCTGCAATAGAAGACGTCTCGGCTTCCGCCTGCAGTCAAAAACATGCCGTTGGCGACGCGTGAACCAGTGGCCACTCGGTCAACCAGCTCACCCGAGACAACATCGACGACCACGAGGTCATCGCTTCCATCTGCAGTGAAGTCGTTGATCACCAGCTCTCCCGACTCAGGGAATGCAACCGGCTGCATGCTGGCCCGCACGTCGAGATGCCAGGCGACCTCAAGTCCACCCTCTGCTGTTGAGATGCCCGCCAGCCCTCCGTTAATACTGTCCCAGGCGATCGCCATCTGCTGTTCTGGCAAATACATCGGTGGAGCGATAATGCCGCCGCCCGGGGTCCCGAACGGTTCGATGGCCACAACGTCGCCGGGGTCGTCAAGCGATATCCGCAGAAGGCGCTGCGCTCCATCCCAGGGAGCGGGCAGACGCCACGACAGATCTCGGCCCGGAGGGGTAGCGAATCGGCCGTTCGGCTCGGTGGTATGGATGCGCCGCACCGACGAGATGTCGCCACAATCCATAATCCATAAGTAGCCGTCAGAAAGGCAGGCGTCCCATGACAGGCCGTAGCGATCCTCGGCCTTGCGGTAGCGCGACTTCCAACCGTCCACCTGGAGGGTCTCACCGGCGACCGCTACACGCCAAAGATGCTCCGTGCCTGGTACGTAAACGTATTCCTCGCCATCGACAACGTCAGCTGCGATTCGCCCCATCGAGCCCTCGGGTAATACCAAGGGCTCGCCGACGAGCTCGAGGGTGTCCGGATCGAGACGGGTGAGGGTGGTGCCGCCCTGGCCAACAAGTCGAAGGTCCTTGGTGATGAGCGTTCCGTCGCTCAGCGCCAACAGGCCATTGTGTGAGCGATCGGAAGGGAGCTGGCGCTCGGCGGTGATCGAGAGGTCATGGGGGTCGAGTCGGTGAAGGTAACTGCCGTTCACCGACATGATCGAGCCGTTGCTGTGGGCCAAGATTGCACCGCACCACACATGCTCACCGCACGGCAGTTCGGGGGACGCTGCCAGCGTCTCGAGCGTCTCGGGGTCGATGCGCTCGACCCAGCCGTGTGGGGGAGGGCCCGAGAAAGCGGCCATTGTCCCGCCCACGTACCACTGGCCGGGATCTCGCTCGATCACCATCACATGCCACTTGTCATCATGACGGGTGATGGTCCGGGCTGTGCCTGCAGCGGCGTCCAACCGCCCCAGGCCTGACTTCTGACGGCGGTTACCTCCGCACTCGACGGGCCAGGCCGACGGCCAGTAGCCCGCGTGTTGCTCATTTCTGTCCAGACCTGTGATCACTCGCCCATTGTCGCATCCGACAACTACGGTGAGCGGATGGCTTCAGTGTTCGAACTCTCCTCGAAACGCTTTCAACTCGATGACGTCACAGCGACCCAGGAGTTCTTCCACAGCCGGGGTTGGACCGATGGTCTACCGGTTGTTCCACCCACCGCTGAGGCCGTGCAAGCCTGCCTGGAGTGGGCCGTGCTGTCGCCGTCCCACCTCATCGGCATCGAGCCGGTGCGACAGCGGGCGATCACGGCCGAGAAGGTGGCGATCAACGCGGTCATGGCCGGGTGCTTGCCGATGCACTTTCCGGTAGTCGTCACCGCCATCACGGCCATGCTCGAAGAGCCGTTTCTCGTACATGGGGCCACTGCGAGTACGGGCGGCTCGGCTGTCCTGGCGATCGTCAACGGTCCGATCCGAAACGAAATCGGTATGGACGGTACCTTCAACGCTCTCGGTTCGAGCGATCGAGCATCGACCTGCATCGGTCGGGCCCTTCGGCTGGTGCTCGGCAATCTGCTTGATGTGAAGCCGGGAGGAATCGATCGCTCGACCTTCGGGCATCCGGGCAAGATCAGTTTTTGTGTGGCCGAAGACGAAGAGAACTCGCCGTGGCCATCGTTGGCGGCCGAGCGCTTGGGTGACCCACACGTCTCAGCCGTGACCGTCATGGCTGCAATGGCCCCTCGCCAGCTCATGAACGAGTGGACGACGCAACCGGAAGAAATTCTCGACACGTTCGTAGCCGAAATACAGGCCAACATGCGCCACTATTCGCTCTGGCCCGGCAACTACGCCGTGATGTTGCCTCCCCAGCTCCGCGAGCACTTTGCGGCGGCTGGCTGGTCGAAGGGCGATATCCGCCAGTACGTGTTCGACAACGCCCGAATCCACCGGCGCGAGTGGGCCGAGGTCGGCAAAACAGCTGCCGTCGGCCAGAAGGGCGACCGCGAATATGCCGCTCTGTCAGAACCAGACGACCTTCTCGTCATCGCAGCTGGTGGGCCAGCTGGCGGATTTGGCGCCGTAATCCCACCCTGGCTGGGGCACAAGAGCCGGGCCGTTACCGTGCCGGTCGGCGCCTGTGTCGACTGCTAGGCCCCAGCGCGTACAACCGAAATCCGACCAACCATCGTTCTGAGAAGAGCCCTGACATGACATTCGAAGTTCTCGATCCAACCCACGGCACAGATGCGCAGCCCTTCGCCTTGGCCGAGCGACTCGATTCGCTCGAGGGTGCCGTCATTGGCATCGTCAGCAACGGCAAACAGGGCACCCGCCGGTTCTTCGACGCGCTCGCTAAGGAGCTGATCGAAAACTACGGCGTGGCCGATGTTGTGAAGGAAACGAAGAGCAACTACAGCGCTCCCGCCGATCCCGACATCATGGACCGAGCGAAACAGTGGAATGCCCTCGTTTCGGGCATCGGCGATTGAGGCAGCTGTTCGTCGTGCAGTTTGCACGACGCCGTATCGGGTGAACTTCTCGGCCTGCCTTCGGTTGGCATCATGACGACGATGTTCGTAAGTGCCGCCGAGTTGATGGGCCAGGTGCTCGGGGCCGATGGGTATCCCTTCATCGTGGTCGATCACCCCATCAGTAGCGCTACGACCGAACAGCTTGAGGACCGAGCACGGCTTGCGGCCGCAGCCTGCGTTGAGCACCTGGTGAAAGCCTGACGTCGTTGCCTCCACCGCTTGAGGGCATTCGCGTTCTCGACCTAACCCAATACCTGGCCGGTCCGCACGCCACCATGCTGCTGGCCGGGATGGGTGCTGAGGTCATTCGGATCGACAACCCGCACACCGGCGACGCTCTCTCGGGCGCCCCGTTCTTCTACGGCGCCGATGGCCTCTCACTGGTCAAGCGCGACGACTCCGATGTAGGCGTCGCCTTTTTGAAGCGGCTTCGAGGTAAGCGCTCGATCACGCTCGACCTAAAATCGGATGAAGGTCGCCAACTTCTCCTTCGTCTCGCCGAGGGCGCCGACGTTCTGGTTGAGAATTTTGCCGTTGGCGTTACGGAACGCCTCGGTATCGATTGGCCGACTCTGCAGGCCGTTAACCCGCGTCTGATCTACTGCGCCATCACGGGGTACGGCAGTACCGGGCCCGACCGGCACCGTCGCGGCTACGACCTGACGGCTCAAGCCATGTCGGGCCTCATGAGCGTGACCGGAAAGCCGGACGACCCTCCGACCAAAGCAGGCTCACCTCTCGCCGACACGGTCTCGGCCGGCTTCGGCTTCGCCGGAGTGCTCGGGGCGTTGTACCAGCGTGAACGAACCGGCCTCGGTCAGTTCGTCGACGTTGCCATGACCGATGTGCTGTTCTCACTCGTATTCGATGACCCGCTCGAAAAGTTCGACGAGATCGGCATCGCTCAACGGCCGGGTAACCGGGTGCCCCGGCTGTCGCCGTTCAACACCTATCGGACGAGCGATGGTTGGATGGTCATTTGCTGCGGCAACGACGAGTGCTGGCGTCGTCTGTGTGGCGTACTCGGCCGTCTCGAACTCGCTGAACACCCCCAGTGGGGGGTGATGAGCTGGCGTATCGACAACAAGGACGAGGTCGACGCCATTGTGACCACATGGACCGAGATGCTCACCGCCGGCGAAGCCGTCGAGCGCGTTCTTGCCAGTGGTGTCGCCGCCAGCGCCGTGCACTCAATCGACGATGCTCTCGAGTGGCCTCACCTTCAAGAGCGAGACATGATCGAACCGGTCGAACATCCAACCCTTGGCGTGCTCGACGGGTTGAAAGCCGCTGGATTTCCTCTGAAGTTCAGTGGGGGCGAAACCGGCTATCGGCACGGGGCCGTTGTCACCGGAGCCGACACCCGTCGCATTCTGGGCGAGCTCGGACTGAGCGAAAGCGACCTCGATGACCTCGAGGCCCGCACCATCATCTAGAACCCCGCGCCAGTATCTAGACCCGGCGTGAACATCTAGAACGAGGTCAGCCCAGTCACAGCGGCTACCCGCTAAAGGCGCACGTAGTCGTAGTCGACCGGGTTGGCGTTGATGCCACTGGCCGGTGCCGCGATCCAGCCGGCGATCTTGCCCGGTTCGTATTCGGCGACCATCAGGGACCCGACGTGAGATCGTTCGGCCTCAGTGGGCAGCCAGTTGTCGACGGCAGCGTCCCATGTCGGCTCGTCGATGACCTCACCGTCGGGCGTGAGGCGATGGTCACGGAAGACGCCGACAGCTCGGTTGAACCCGACATGAGGCAGCGTGAGTTCGGCTTCGATGCCGTGCTCGGTCAGTGTTCGGTTCCAGCGGCGCAGACCCTTGGCACAGTCCTCGACGTACTCCGAGCGAAGCTCGTGGTTCACCAGTGCCCGGGCGGTCATTGTCTGACTCATTACTGCGCCATCAACCACGGTCAGGTAATCGTCTTCGTGACGGTCGAGCACATGGTCGTCCTCGTAGTCGCTTTCACCGAAACGGCCCTTTAGGCCGGCTGCGTAGTAGTTGGCGGCGTTGGTCGAGCGCTCCGAGCCGAAGAGATCGAGTGAGACCGAGAAGTGGAAGTTGATATAACGCTGCAACGTGTCGAGGTTGATGCCACCGTGGCCCGTCACGTCGTCGGTCTGATGCTCATTCATGAGCTCGGCTGTGCGCTGGACCACCCGGCCGACACCGCTGGCGCCGACGAACATGTGGTGTGCTTCCTCTTTCAACATGAAGTCGCAGGTTCGGCTGAGCGGATCGAAGGCTGACTCCCGAAGGGCACCCAGTTGGTACTTGCCATCGCGATCGGTGAAGTACGTGAACATGAAAAAGCTGAGCCAATCGGGCGTCTGTTCGTTGAATGCTCCGAGGATGCGTGGCTGATCGGCATCACCCGAATGGCGTTCGAGCATGCCGTCTGCCTCGTCCCGGCCGTCGCGTCCGAAATAGCGATGAAGGAGGTACACCATGGCCCACAGATGGCGACCCTCCTCGACGTTCACCTGGAAGAGATTCCGAAGGTCATAGAGGCTGGGCGCCGTCTGTCCGAGGAATCTTTGTTGCTCGACCGATGCCGGCTCGGTGTCGCCTTGAACGACGATGAGCCGCCGCAGATCAGTGCGGAACTCTCCCGGGATCTCGTGCCAAACCGGCTGGCCCTTGAGGTCGCCGAAGCCAATGGTGCGCTCGGTGTCCTGCGGTGACAAGAAAATGCCCCACCGATAGTCGGGCATGCGAACATGATCGAAGTGAGCCCACCCGTCGCGGCCTACGTCGACTGCGGTACGAAGGTAAACGGGATTGCCTTGAAAGCCCACCGGCCCCATGTCGTTCCACCAGTCGGCAAAACGGGGCTGCCAACTCTCGAGGGCACGCTGCAAGCGCCGGTCGTCAGAGAGATTGACGTTGTTCGGGATGCGCTCGCTGTAGTCGATGGTGCTCAATTGGTGCTCCGGTCAGAGAAGAGGCGACAGAGATTGGAAAAAGGGGATTGGAGAGAGGGGCAGTGGGCTCGTGAGACGCCTACGTGCGGTCGGGGTCGTATTGCGGACGACTTCCGGTGCCATAGCGTCGCAGGGCACCGTCTGGTCCGCCGGCGTTCGGCCGGATAAAGATCCAGTTCTGCCAGGCCGAGAGTCGTGAGAAGATCTTGGTCGCCATCGTTTCTGGTCCGCAGAAGCGATGGTTGGCTTCCATGCCGGTGAGAGCATCGGGGGAAAAACTGGCTCGTTCCTCGATGGCCAACCGCAGCTCGTCTTCCCAGTCGAGGTCATCGGGGGTTGTGGTGACCAGCTCGAGTTCATTGGCCTCGGCGGCGACAAGGAACCTCCCGACCGACGCCTCGGCCCGATCAAACGCATCGTCCTGGCCCCAGAAGCGCGACCGAAGGCGCGAGAGGTCGTTGGCCATCGGCATCACACCCAGCGAGCACGGGCCAAGGGACAACGCGGCCGGTGGCAACGGCGATGCATCGTCTTCAAAGATGCCGTCGAGCATGAAACTGCGATCGGCGGCCAGTGCAAGCTCGGCCAGAATCCCGCTGAAGCACGACCCCGGATCGACGACGGCGAAGAGCGATCGAGCGGTGAGGTCTAGCCGCGACAACACACGTCGCCACAGCAGCGACGTCTCGCGCTCGGCATGGTTTGCCGGCTCGCTCAGGGCACGATCGTGGGCTGAAGCATCAGCGTGAGTACCGCGGGTTCCCAGTATCAGCGTGCCGATGGAGGCTTCGTTGAAGCGGAGATGACACAGAACGTCGTCGAGCTCTCGAGCGGCAGCCAGCGGCCAACCAACGGCGGACGACGCCTCGATCGTGATCGCCACACTTCGGGTTGAACGATCGATCTCGGCCGAAACGTACCGGTACCGAATCGAGTCGTGGTCACCCGACCGTTCGAGCGGCTCGAGCACAACGGCTTCGTCATCGGCCGAGCGCTTTGATGTGGCGGCCAGGGCATGCGCCCGGGCCTCGACCACCTCGGCGAAGCCAGAGGGGGGAGCAAGCTCGTCGACCAGGCCCCACTGTTGCGCCTCGGCCCCCTGAACGCCTTCGGCCCTGGTGGCAAATACATCGGCGAGATCTCGCCTGACATGGCGCTTGTCGGTAACACGCGTCAAGCCACCAGTGCCGGGCAAAACACCCAGCAGAGGCACCTCGGGCAGCGAAACGGCGCTGGCGCGATCGTCGACCAAGACGATGTGGTCGCACGCCAACGCGAGCTCGTAGCCGCCGCCCGAGCACGCACCCTGCACCGCTGCGAGGAAGCGAAGGCCGGAGTGGGCTGATGCGTCCTCCATCTCCAGCCGGGTTTCGTTTGTGAACTTGCAGAAGTTGACCTTGTGGCTGTGGTTGGCGGCGGCCAACATCCTGATGTTGGCTCCGGCGCAGAACGTACCCACGATGGCGCTGTCGAGTACGACACACCTCACCTCGGGGTGCTCGAACCGGAGCCGTCGAATGGCATCGGCCAGCTCGATGTCGACCCCGATGTCGTAGCTGTTGAGCTTCAACTCGTAGTCACCAAGAGCACCGCCAGAGGGCTCAACCGCCATCGTGAGGGTGGCCAGCGGGGGAGCGACGACCAACTTCCAGTGCTGATAGCGGTCAGGCGTTCGCTCGAAGTCGAGCTTTCCAGACATCGCGGCAACCTACTACGCTTCGCTCGATGTCCGAAAGCGATCTGTGGAATAACTTGCATGGAGGGGGCTCGCGAGGCCTTCTGATCACCGTGCTCGGGGAATTCGTTCAGCCGAGTGGGGGCTCGGTCTGGACTCAAACGCTGGTTGACGTGCTCGGAGCGTTCGACATTCAGGAGAAGTCAGCCCGGCAAATGCTGTCGAGGCTCAACGCCAAAGGGTGGATAGAACCAACTCGGGTCGGCCGCAGAACCCGCTGGAGTCTGACTCCGTGGTCGACCAACTTGCTGGGAGATGGTGCCGGGCGCATCTACTCCTTCGGCCGACAGCAAACACGATGGGACGGACGTTGGTTGGTGCTCTTGGCCAGCGTCAGCGACCGGCATCGGGCGGCCCGCTATCGCCTCAGCACCGGCCTGGGGTGGGCCGGGTGCGGCAGCCTCGGACAGGGCGTCTGGCTTTCCCCGTGGAGCGATCGCGAGGGCGAAGTACGCAGACTCCTCGATTCTCTCGAGCTGGACCAGGTCACGCTTTTTCGAGCCGAACTGACCGACTGGGGCGACCCGGCCGCACTGGCGGCGCGGGCGTGGGACCTCCCGGCATTGGCCGATCGGTACCGCAAATTCTTGGACATCCCGGGCAGCCCGGCCGACCCCATCACAGCACTCACCAGGCTGGTGCACGGCTGGCGAGCGTTTCCGATTCTCGACCCCGACCTACCCGACGAGCTTCTCCCAGCCGAGTTCCCCTCACGACGCGCGGCCGAACAGTTCGTCACTGAACGCCAACGCCTTTTGCCGACGGCGTGGCAGTGTTGGGAAACCCTCGAGGCCTCCTACGGTCCTGTTCCCTAAACGCTCTGTTCTTCTCTCGCTCATGTTCTTCCCGCTCACCTTCCTCCTGATCTGCCTGATCCCGAAAGACTCCGCCTGATGGCCAGCTCAATCCACGACCAGTTCAACGCCTCCACGTGGTTGGTTGACCGACAGGTGGATGCAGGCCGTTCGTTGCATCCATCCATCCGGTGTCAGGGGCAGACGGTCACCTACGCCGAACTTCTCGACCTCGTTAACCGGGCTGCCACGGGTCTTCGCAGGTTGGGTGTGCGGCCAGAAGAGCGCGTCGGCATGGTCATGCTCGACTCGATCGAGTTCGTCGTCGCCTTCTTGGCCACCATGCGCATCGGGGCTGTTCCGGTCCTCACCAACCCGTTGTTGCCGGCGAAGGATCTGGCCGTGATCCTGGCCGATTGCCGAGCCCGGGTACTTGTAATCTCGGCCGAGCGATCCGAGCACACCGCCGCCATCACGGCCGTGGCCAACGAGATTGCCCAAGTGGTCACCACGCACCAGGACCAGTGGCAGGCACTGCTCAGCGACAGCAGCGACGGCCAACCTCACTCCACGTGGACGGAGTCGCCCGGCTTCTGGCTCTGCACTTCCGGCACCACCGGTATGCCGAAATTGGCGATGCATCGACACGGCGACATCAAGTACACCTGCGAGACCTATGCCGCGACCGTGCTGCAGATCACACCTGATGATCGCTTCTTTTCCGTCGGCCCGAGTTTTCATGCCTATGGCCTGGGCAACTCGGTGACGTTCCCGCTATCAGTCGGTGCCACGGCCATCCTTGAACCCACCAGGCCGCCAACACCAGCCCTGGTAGCCGACATCGTGGCGACCGAGAAGCCGACGCTCTTTTTCTGCATCCCCACGTTCTACGCCGCGCTTACCAACGCCGACCTTCCTGATGACGCGTTCGCCTCGGTGCGCTTCGGAGTATCGGCCGCCGAGCCGCTTCCCGCTGAGACCTTTGCCCGCTTCCTCGAACGCTACGGCGTCACCATTCTCGACGGCATTGGATCAACCGAGATGCTGCACATCTTTGTGTCGAACTCGACCACCGCTCTGAAACCCGGCACCAGCGGTGTTCCCGTCGAGGGCTACGAATGTCGGGTCATCGACGACGACGACAACGACCAACCAGACGGCGAGCCGGGCCAGTTGATCGTGCGGGGGGAGTCGGCGGCAATCGGCTATTGGTGCCGTAGCGACATCACACGGTCGACCTTTCGTGGCCCCTGGACCTACACCGGCGACCTCTACGTTCGTTCATCCGACGGATTCCTGACCTACCTCGGGCGCACTGACGACATGCTCCGCGTCGGTGGCGAATGGGTCTCGCCAGCCGAAGTCGAGGCAGTTTTGATCGAGCACCGGGACGTGCTCGAGGCAGCCGTCGTGGGGGAGCGCGATGAACAAGACATCCTGCGCCCGATTGCCTACGTCATCGCCGCCAGATCAGGCGAGCCGCCCGATGCAGTGGCGCTAACGGGCTGGTGCAAAGAACGCTTGGCCGGGTACAAGCGGCCGACTCGCTACGAGATCGTTGCCGATCTTCCCAAAACGGCGACGGGCAAGATCCAACGGTTCAAACTTCGCCGCTAGTCGGCCATGTTCTCGGGGTTGTCCGACCGTAGATCCGCATCAGGCAGTCACATCGCCGAGTGAGACGACCCGATGAGATCTGTCGGTGAGCTAGGCCGATCAGACCAGCCAGCGAGATAAGTCGATCAGATCAGCCAGTGAGATCAGGATCTAGCTAGCTTCTGTTCATGCAGAACTTCGACGCGGTGATCATCGGTGCTGGTGTGTCAGGCATGTACCAGCTGCACAAACTCCGCCAGCTCGGCTTGTCGGTTCAGGTCCTCGAAGCTGGCACCGAGGTCGGCGGCACCTGGTATTGGAATCGCTACCCGGGGGCTCGGTTCGACTCGGAGAGCTACACCTATGGCTATTCGTGGTCAGAAGAGGTCTTGCAGGAATGGGATTGGAAGGAGCGGTTCTCGCCACAGCCCGAGAATCTGAAGTACCTCCAGTTCGTCGCCGACAAGTTTGATTTTCGTCGCGACATCAGGTTCGAGACTCGGGTCGAGCGAGCACAGTTCGACAACGAAGCGGCCAAATGGGTGGTGACGACTGAGGACGGTTACGAGGTCACCTCGACCTTCCTGATTACCGCCATCGGAGCTCTGTCCATACCCGTGATGCCACGGTACGAGGGCATCGCTGATTTCACGGGTGCGTCATTCCACACCTCGGACTGGCCGAAGGAGCCCGTCGACTTCACTGGCAAACGTGTCGCCGTCATCGGAACCGGCGCTACGGCCGTACAGCTGATCCCGGAGGTGGCCAAGACCGCTGGAGACCTCACGGTCTTCCAACGCACACCCAATTGGTGTGCTCCGCTGCACAACGGTCCGATCGAGGCCGCCGAGATGGCCGACATCAAGAGCCGCTACACAGAGATCTTCGAAACCTGCAACAGCACCTTTGCCGGCTTCCAACACGTTCCCGATCACCGCAAGGCGCTCGAGACCTCGGCCGAGGATCGGCACGAGCTGTGGGAGCAGCTTTGGGACGAACCAGGGTTTGGGATCTGGATGGCGAACTTCCGGGACGTCCTCGTGAACGAAGAAGCCAACGCGCTGCTCACCGAGTTCGTCGCCAGCAAGATCCGAGAGCGAATCAGCGACCCGGCACTGGCCGAGAAGCTGATACCCAAGACCCACGGGTTCGGTACTCGACGAGTCCCGATGGAAACCAACTATTTCGAGGTCTACAACCAACCGAATGTCGAGCTGGTCGACATCGTCGAGACCCCGATCGATCGAGTGACGGCGGAAGGTATCCGCACCACCGAGATTGACGGCAGTCAGCAGGAGCGCCCATTCGACTACATCATCTATGCCACGGGCTTTGATGCTGTCACCGGATCGTTCGACAAGATCGACATCCGCGGTGTGGACGATGTGGCACTACGCGACGTATGGGCCAGCGGCCCTCGTACCTTCCTCGGACTTCAGATCAACGGCTTCCCCAACCTGTTCACCCTGGTTGGCCCGAACAACGCCTCGACATTCTGCAACATGCCTCGTTGCATCGAGCAGAACGTCGAGTGGGTCACTGAGTTCATCGGCTATCTCAGGGCCAACAACTACTCGCGGGCAGAGCCGACGGTCGAAGCAATGGACCAATGGGGCGACCACGTCATCACCACCGGCGACCGGATGCTTTTCAGCAAGGTCAACTCGTGGTTTATGGGCGTCAATTCGAACATCGATGGCAGGCAGGAGCGTCGGTTTCTGCTGTATGCGGCCGGTCTCCCCACGTATCGACAGAAGGCGGACGAGGCAGCGCAAGGCGCCTATTCGGACTTTGTCCTCCGCTAAGTAGAGCTTCGCTCGTACGGTTCTTGCAAAGAAGGCCCCCTTCTCTTCCGATAGGCACCCCGATGACTACAACGACGCTCCCACCGGAGCTGCGCCTCACGCATTTAAAACAGCTCGAGTCCGAGAGCATTCACATCATCCGCGAGGTCGTCTCACAGTTCGAGCGCCCCGTGATGCTCTACTCCATCGGGAAGGACTCATCGGTCCTGCTCCACCTGGCCCGGAAAGCCTTCTACCCGGGCAAGATTCCCTTCCCGCTGCTGCACATCGACACCACGTGGAAGTTTCAAGAGATGATCACCTTCCGCCAGCGAATGGCAGAGGAGATCGGATTCGATCTGATTGTTCATACCAATCAAGCGGGCGTGGCCGAGGGCATCAACCCGTTCGACCACGGCTCGAAGAACTACACCGACATCATGAAGACACAGGCGCTTAAGCAAGCGCTCAACGACGGTGGCTTCGATGCCGCATTCGGCGGAGCTCGGCGCGACGAGGAGAAGTCGCGGGCCAAGGAGCGAGTCTTCAGCTTCCGTGACCGCAATCATCGTTGGGATCCAAAGAACCAGCGTCCCGAGTTGTGGAACCTGTACAACGGTCGGGTCGACAAGGGCGAGAGCATCCGGGTCTTCCCCATTAGCAACTGGACCGAACTCGATGTGTGGCAGTACATCCACCTCGAAGACATCCCGATCGTGCCCTTGTACTACTCGGCGCCTCGCCCAGTTGTTGATCGCGACGGCGTCTTGATCATGGTCGACGACGATCGATTCCAATTCAACGAAGGCGAAGAACCGGAGACGCGCTCGATTCGTTTCCGGACGCTCGGTTGTTACCCGCTCTCGGGCGCGGTTGCATCAACGGCTGCCACCATGCCCGAAGTCATCCAAGAAATGTTGCTGGCCACGAGGTCAGAACGCGAGGGCCGCGTGATCGACTACGACCAGTCGGGCTCTATGGAAGAAAAGAAACGCGAGGGCTACTTCTGATGACCCACCAAAGCGAACTCATCGCCAGCGACATCGAGGCCTACCTGGCCGAGCACGAGCGCAAGGACCTCTTGCGATTTCTCACGTGCGGTTCGGTCGACGACGGCAAGTCAACGCTCATCGGTCGTCTGCTCCACGACTCCAAGATGATCTACGAAGATCAACTGGCCAGCCTCGAAGCTGACTCGACCACACAAGGTTCAGCAGGCGAAGCCGTTGACCTGGCCTTGCTGATGGACGGCCTCAAGGCCGAACGTGAACAGGGCATCACTATCGATGTGGCGTATCGCTACTTCTCCACCGCTCGCCGCAAGTTCATCATCGCCGACACCCCGGGTCACGAGCAGTACACCCGCAACATGGTCACGGGCGCCTCAACGTGCCAGCTGGCAATCATCCTCATTGACGCTCGCTACGGCGTTCAAGCGCAGACCAAGCGACACAGCTTCATCGCCAGCTTGCTCGGTATTCGCAATGTGGTTGTCGCCGTCAACAAGATGGATCTCGTCGACTGGAGCGAGGAACGCTTCGAAGAAATCTGCGAGGAGTATCGCGGCTTCAGCAAGACGCTCGAGCTCGTCGAGCCCTACTTCCTGCCTATGTCGGCCCTGCTTGGCGACAATGTCGTCGACCGCAGCACGAACATGGACTGGTTCGAAGGCAATGTGCTGATGGAACATCTCCAGACGGTCGATGTGGAGGTCGGAGCTGACATCGAGAACTTTCGGATGCCGGTCCAGCTGGTCCAGCGCCCCAACCTCGACTTCCGTGGCTTCTCAGGCACCATCGCATCGGGCACACTTCGACCCGGCGACCCAGTTCTGTCACTGCCATCGGGCGTGAGCTCAACGGTCGAGCGAATCGTTACTTTCGACGGTGATCTCGACGTCGCCGGACCCGGACGAGCGGTGACCGTGACGCTCGCTGATGAGATCGACGTGAGCCGCGGTGATCTGTTGGTCAAACCCGGCGCCATCCCGCTTCGGGCCCACGATGTGGAAGCCATGCTCGTGTGGATGTCTGAGGCCGAGCTCGATCCCAAGAAGCAGTATGTTCTGCAATCTGCCAACGGAATGTCGAACGCCTCGGTACCGACTATCCGGCACAGAATCGACATCAATACGCTCGAGCACGAAGCAGCCAGCAGTCTCGGGCTGAACGACATCGCCGCATGCTCAATCAAGTCCGACCGCGAGCTGCTCTTCGATCCATACAGCGAAAACCGCCACACCGGATCTTTCGTTCTGGTCGACAAGCTCAGCAACGCAACGGTGGCAGCCGGCATGATCACCGCCGCTGCATCGACCTGGGATCGACAGCCCGATGCCAGCCTTACCCGCCAGGTTTCCGGGATCTCACCCCAAGAGCGGGCTATCCGCTTCGGCCAGCAACCGTGCACCGTGTTGCTCACCGGACTCACCGCCGCTGGCAAGTCGACTATCGCAACCGCTCTCGAACGAGAGCTCTTCGATCGTGGCAAGGTCTCTATTCGTCTTGATGGCGAGAACGTCCGGATGGGTATCAGTCGCGACCTTGGGTTCAGCGCCCAGGAGCGCTCGGAAAACCTTCGTCGTGTAAGCGAGGTGGCTCGCCTTGCGAACAACCAGGGCATCATCGCCATCGCTGCGTTGGTGGCCCCGAAGGCATCCGTGCGAGAGCGGGCCAGAGAGCTGCTCGGGCCCAACTTCTTCGAGGTGTTCGTCGACACCCCGATCGAGGTTTGCCGCCAGCGCGACCCCGAGGGTCTCTACGAGTCGGCCGACCGCGGCGAGATTCCCCAATTTCCCGGTGTCTCTGCCACCTATGAGCGTCCCACTGATGCCGACATCCGACTCGACACCTCCGTGCAGACGGTCGATGAGTGCGTGAGCGAGATCCTTCGGGTCCTCGGCGATCGCGGCGCTCTTCGCGGACAGCTGCGGTGACACCCGATCCTGTCGATCAGAGCCCTGTGTCTGAGAATATTGTCCGAGCCGAAGGACGAATCAGTGGAGATGACCGAGCCGCCAATCTCGGTCATCGCTCGGTGACCGTGTGGTTCACCGGCTTGTCCGGTTCGGGGAAGTCGACGCTGGCGTTCGCAGTCGAAGAAGCACTCGTCAAGCAGGGCCGCGCCGCCTATGTCCTCGACGGCGACAACGTCAGATTCGGCCTCAACAGTGACCTTGGCTTCTCACCGCAAGACCGAACCGAGAACATTCGCCGAATCGGCGAGGTGTGCCGCTTGTTCCAAGATTCCGGAATGATCGTGCTCACCGCGTTCATCTCGCCCTATCAGGCCGATCGTGATCAGGTCCGGGCCCTTCACCCGCACGATCGTTTCGTGGAGGTTTACGTCGATACTCCGTTGGCCGTTTGTGAGTCACGCGACGTAAAAGGTTTGTACGCCAAGGCCCGCGCCGGAGAGATTCCTGACTTCAGCGGTATCTCAGCCCCCTACGAGGCGCCGACTGCCGCCGAACTACGGATTGATACCCAGCGCTCGCTCGATATCTGCGTCGCGGAGATCATCGCCTATCTGGAGCTGTAACGCCGGTCAGCCGATCTTCGGTCAGCTGATCTTGACGCCATCGAGGGTGCCTTCCTGCCGCCATTTGTCGAGCACTCGGAAGAACTTGATCGGGCCGGCGCCGTACGTGCCGGTGAAGAATCCCAGCTTGTTTCCGGCCTTGCCCTCATTATTGTAGTAGCCCGGGGTGCATTCGGCCCGGAATCGCTCACCGATGCGACCCTTGCTGCGCATCTCTTCCTGCCGGGCCTCGACGACCGAACCACCTTGCTCCTTCATCTGGTTCGGGTAGAGCTGGTGCCAACCTCGAAACCGGTGGCGAACACGATGCAGTCGACCTCGTACTCGACCCCGTCGACGACCAGTCCCTTCTCGGTGATGCGCTCGACGCCTTGGCCCATCGTGTCGACCAGCGTCACGTTGCGCCGGTTGAAGGTTGGCAAGAACTCATCGTGGAAGCAGGGACGCTTGCAGAACTGGCGATACCACGGCTTGAGGGAATCGGCCCTGAGCTCACCCAGATCTGTCTCGCGGTTGTTCCGGACATCGACCGAGGACGGCGTGCGCTTTCATGGCATCGCCTCGATCAGTCTCGATCAGTCTCGATCAGTCTCGATCAGCCACTTGTCTTCGTCGAGCCACGTCATTGCCGTGACCGAGGTATGCAGACACGCGTTCTCGTGGAGGTTGAAGTGTTTGCCAATGGCTTGGGTATGAGCCGCAATCTCGGGGGCGAACGAAGTACTTGTGCTTGGGGATGCAGTCGAGCTCTTCGAGCATCGGCAGATAGCAGTAGCTCTCGACATCGCACATCGCACCGGGGTAGCGATTCCAGTACCAGGTGCCACCAAAGTCGCCGCCACTCTCGATAACTCGAACGTCGGTATAGCCAGCCTCCTTGAGCCGTCCACCCATCAACAGGCCACCGAAGCCGCCGCCGATCACGGCAACCTCTACCTCATCGGTGAGGGGCTCTCGCTCGACGCGTTCGCAATACGGGTCATCGACGAGGGTGGCAAAGTCCTCAACTACCTCGATGTACTGCTCGTTGGCATCCTCGCGGAGACGCCGATCGCGTTCCTCGCGATACTTCTCCCGCAGTTCGGCCGGACCAAAACCAAACTTCTCTCGTGGGTCACCTTCGAGCATTTCGATTCCCATGTGGGCGGTCTCCTCATGCAGGGTCAACAGGACAGGACAGGACAGGACAGGACAGCAGAGGGCACCAAACTTGTTCGAGGCCCTAAGAATCTTGGGTCTACAAACCCTCAGAACATGAGGGAATCCCATCCATCGACCTGGTGTGACCATGCCAGGCCGTGGACCAGGCACATTGATGCTGAGCTCGCTCTTTCCCTGCTTGCGGTGCTGGTGGCGACCTTGCAGCTATCTTCGGACGCATGAGTATTTTGCGATCGAACATCGATGTTCGGAGCGAGGCCTTCGTCGCCAACCGTGCGGCCATGGAGCAGCGACTCGCCGACTACCAGAAGTTGGTCGATGAGGCCGTGGACGGTGGGGGAGAGACCTACCGACAACGGCACCTCGACCGAGGCCGACTTCTCGCCCGCGAGCGCATCGAGTTGCTGGTCGATGCCGACTCACCGTTTCTCGAGCTGTCGACGATCGCCGCCTCCGAGACGGAGTTCAACGTCGGGGCTGCTCTCGTCACCGGCATCGGCCAGATCTCGGGTACCGAATGTGTGATTCTGGCCAACGACCCCACCGTTCGAGGCGGCTCGCTGAACCCGCTGACCGTCAAGAAGATCATGCGGGCCCTGCAGATCTGCCGCGAGAACCGGCTGCCCATGATCTTCCTCGTCGAGTCGGGCGGAGCCGACCTACCCCATCAACTCCATCTTTACCTCCAGGCCGGTGAGATTTTCCGCGACATCACGGCCCTCTCGTCGGCAGGAATTCCGACCATCTCTCTCGTTTTCGGTAACTCAACAGCGGGTGGCGCATACCTGCCAGGCACCAGTGACTATGTCGTCATGGTTGATCAGCAGGCCAAGGTGTTCCTCGGCGGCACGCCGCTGGTGAAAATGGCAACCGGTGAGGACGCTGACGAGCAAGAACTTGGCGGAGCCGCCATGCACTCGAATCTGTCGGGTGTTTCCGACTACTTCGCCGTCGACGAGGCCGATGCGATTCGAATCGGTCGTCGCATTGTGGCCGGACTCACCCATCGCAAGCTTGGCCCAGCGCCCGACCGAGCGGTGGTCGACCCTCGCTATGACCCGGAAGAAATTCTGGGCATCGTCTCAGCCGACCTTCGAGTGCCTTTCCCGGTCCGGGAAATTCTGGCGCGAGTGGTTGACGATTCGGAGTTCGACGAGTTCAAGCCCAACTACGGCCCCAACCTGGTCACTGGCTTCGCTCATCTGCACGGGTATTCCGTCGGCATCCTGGCCAATGATCGAGGCGTCTTGCTGAACGAGGATGCCAACAAGGCTGCGCAGTTCATTCAGTTGGCCAACCAGGTCGACACTCCTCTGCTCTTTGTTCAGAACGTCACCGGTTACATGGTTGGCACCGAGTACGAGCAAAAGGGCATGGTGAAGCATGGCTCGCACCAGATCAATGCCGTCACCAACTCGACTGTGCCCCACCTCACCGTCCAGATGGGCGGCTCGTATGGAGCTGGCAACTATGGCATGTGCGGCCGGCCCTACAACCCGAGGTTCCTCTTCGTCTGGCCCGGTTCCAAAACAGCCGTCATGGGCGCCGAGCAGCTGGCCGGAACACTCTCGATCGTGGCCAGGCAGTCGGCGGCCAATCGCGGTCTCGACTTCGACGAGGCCGCCGATGCTGAACGTACGAAGGCCATCGAGGACCAGATCACCTACGAGGAGCAGGCGACGGTGATGTCGGGCCAGATGTACGACGACGGTCTGATTGACCCTCGTGATACCAGAGATGTACTGGGCACCGCTCTCTCGGCAGCCCTCACCAACGAATGCCGTGGCCAGCGTGGCTATGGCGTCTTCCGGATGTAAGGGCTGCCCGTGACAACAATCAATCGACTTCTCATCGCCAACCGAGGCGAGATCGCCCGACGCATCATGCGGACCTGCCGTGACCTCGGCATCGAGACCGTGGCCGTCTATTCCGACGCCGACGCCGATGCCGACTTCGTACAGGATGCCGATCTCGCCGTTGGCATTGGTGGCAACACCCCAGCCGAGTCATACCTGCGCATTGATGCGCTGCTCGACGCAGCAGCTCGAACCGGCGCTGACGCGGTCCATCCCGGCTACGGATTTCTGGCCGAGAATGCTGGCTTTGCCAGAGCCGTTACCGATGCTGGTCTGATCTTCGTCGGACCACGGCCCGAAGTCATCGAGGTGATGGGCTCGAAGCTCGAGTCGAAGAAGCGCATGGCCGATGCTGGTGTGCCGCTCCTACCATCGGCTGAGTTCACCGGCCTTACTGGTGACCGCCTCACCCAGGCGGCAGCAGCGGTGGGCTTTCCACTCCTGGTGAAGGCTTCGGCCGGTGGCGGTGGCCGCGGTATGCGTATCGTTCCGACGGCCGACGATCTGGTCGAAGCAGTAACCGGGGCGGCCCGGGAGGCCGAATCAGCATTCGGTGACGGCACCATCTACGGCGAGCGGTATGTCTCACCGTCTCGACACGTCGAGGTGCAGATCTTCGGCGATGAGTCGGGCAGTGTTGTGCACTTTCACGAACGCGAGTGTTCGATTCAGCGTCGCCATCAGAAGATCATCGAGGAAGCTCCGAGCGCTTCGCTCGACGATGCGACCCGTCTCGCTCTGCACTCGGCCGCGGTGAAAGCGGGAGAGGCAATTGGCTACACCAACGCCGGCACGGTCGAGTTCCTGCTGGCCCCGGCCGCCGATGGGGCTCCGGCTGAGTTCTTTTTCCTCGAAGTAAATACCCGGCTCCAGGTCGAGCATCCGGTCACCGAGGCCATCCTCGGCGTCGATCTTGTCGAGCTGCAGCTCGAGGTGGCGACGGGCGGCTCGGTGCCGCCCCAAAGCGAGATCGGGCCGGTACAGGGGCACGCGGTAGAAGCTCGGCTGTACGCCGAAGACCCCACCGCCGACTACCGACCATCCACCGGCATCGTTCACCGATTCGAGGTACCCGGTCGGGTTCGGCTCGATACAGCAATCGACTCATCGGGCGTGATCAGCCAATTCTACGACCCCATGATGGCCAAGGTGATCAGCCATGGCCCAACCCGCGAGGCGGCAACCCGAACTCTTGCATCGGCTCTTGCCAACGCCAGCATCGACGGAATCGCCACGAACCGAGAGTTGCTGGTTCGCACGCTGAGGCATCCCGAATACCTCCAGCATGGCGACAGCAGCTTTCTCGAACGCAACGACCCGGCCGAGCTCGGGCGATCGCTGATCGAGGGCGAAGAACTGGCCGTTTCGGCCGCCGCCGCCGCCCTCGCTTTGCAATCGGCCAACCGAGCGACCGACCGACACACACCTCGGGTGGCGACCGGTTTCCGCAATGTGGCCACCGGTCCACAACGGGTCTCGCTACGCCATGGCGACAGACAACTCGAGGTGACCTACCGATTCGAACGGCAGGCCCTAGCCAGCTTGGGCGTCGACGGAGCCGAGTTCGAGACCCCGCAGCTGCACTCCGTGAGCGAAGGCAGAGTCGACCTCGCCGTTGGTGGTGTTCGCCGCCAGCTGGACGTTCGTCTGCAGACCGCCGCTACCACCGGCACCAGTAGCAGCGCCGATAGCGAGCCAGTGCTGGTGTCGGTCAGTGGAAGACATGGCACCGTGACGTTCGAGCGGGCCCCCCGTTTCACCGAGCCCGGCAGCATGCTCGAGGCCGGCTCGACCATCGCCACCATGCCCGGGACGATCGTGGCGGTGAACGTCGCTGTAGGCGATGAGGTCAACGCCGGGGACGTGTTGTTGGTCATGGAGGCAATGAAGATGGAGCTGTCGATAGCGGCAACAACAGCGGGCGTCGTCACTGCCGTAGCCGTCGCCGCAAACGACACCGTTGATGCAGGAGCAGTGCTGGTTATTGTCGACGAAATTGATGCCGACTAAGGCTGGGCCTCGACGACCTCGGGGGATAGGGGTCAGACGCACCGATTGGTCATGGTGCCGATGCCCTCGATTACCGACACAATGGTGTCGCCCGGCTTCAGATAGTTCTTGGTCGCGGCTCCGACACCTTCAGGTGTTCCGGTGAAGATCATGTCGCCCGGCGCGAAAGCGATGATGGCCGAGAGGTAAGAGATCAGGGTTGGAACGTCGAAGAGAAGATTCGAGGTCCGATCATCCTGACGACGTTCACCATTGATGTCGCAGCTGAGGTGTACGTCGCCGGGATCGGCAAACGAATCAGTCGACACGAGAACCGGACCGATCGGGCCGTATGTGTCGCGCGACTTACCAAGGTCGAAGTGGGGCGGCTTTGACGCGAACTGCAAGCCGCGGTCCGAGATGTCCTGGCCGATCGTGAGACCGAGCACGTGATCCCAGGCCTTCTCAGCGGGAATGTCACGGCCACCTCCAGCCATGACCACGACCAGCTCCACCTCGTAGTCGCCCGTCTCGGTTCGAAGTTCAACGTCGACGTCCGGAGCGCTAATGCAGCTACTGAACTTGGTGAACACAAGCGGGTTCTCGGGCAGGTCCATGTTCGACTCGGCGGCGTGACTCCGATAGTTCAGGCCAATGCCGAAGGCATTGCGGGGCGCCGGCACCGGTGCTTGTACGTCAGCGTCGGCCAGGGCGCCGCTAGGCGTCGAGCCACTCAGCTGGTCGGCTGCCGAGTGGAGCGCGGCGCCGTCAGTCACTGCAACCATTGGATCGGCGCTCACCGATCCACCAGTAAGCGATTCAAGATCGTGCCAATTGTCTTGGTTGTCGACAAGGGCAGAGCGGCCGGCGATGTTGGCGAAGCGGAACGTCATGGGCACAGACTCGCAGCCAGCACCATCGCAACCAACCTGAGCCGGGGTCTTACTTCTTCACCGACTTTTTGGCTTTCGCCCGCTCCGTCGCCAACTTCTCTTTCGCCGCCAGTCGATCATGTTCCGCCGCCAGCAGCCGAGCAGAGTCGCGTTCCTCGGCGATGTAGCGTCCGAGCAGACCGCCAGTCACCGGATCGATGTTCTTGTCGGCAAACATGCCGTCAAAGACGTCGGTGGCGGCCGGGCCATTACCAAGCTTCAACGCTCGGAACTTCTGAAGATCGGTCTTGGTCGAACCGGCAATGGCTACCGACTCCGAAGCTCCGTCCGTCGAGGGCTGGCGTACCTCGTAGCCGAGCTCGAGCATCCGCTTGGCGAATGCCTTGCCGTGTTCTCCCTCGCGCATACCCACGAAACGGAGAGCCTTGGCCAGCTTCTTGTCCTTGGTCGTGTCAGCCCAGGTGGTAAAGATGGGCTCTGCTGCGGTCTCGGCAACAGCAACAGCATTGAGGAGACCGAGGTAACTGGGTTTCGACATGGCACCAGTGTCTCGCAGAGAACGGCTGGGCGCCACCATCCTGACGTGGGGTTCGTTGGGCTAGTCGGCGTTGCTCTGTTGCGAGCCGAAGATGGTTGGGGGGCCGCCCTTGGCCGACCAATCCGGCGCACCGCGCATGACCCGACCGCCAATGTCGAGCATCTGCGGTGCGGTGCCTCCCACGATGGCTCCGCCTGAACGTCCGGTCACACCGTTGGCACCGATGTGAGCGACCGGATAAGAGTCGATGGCCGAGTAGGTCTGGAGCAGCAGCGGTCGAGGACGAGGCGAGCTGTTGGGCACCGAACCATGCACCATGCAGCAATTGTGAACCGTGACCGAACCCGCGGGACCCTTCAGCCAGGCCATGTCCTCCAGATCGATCCCGGCGATGTCCTCGTCTTTCAGGGCGCCGGCCCAGCTGCCATCGTCGGCATACAGGTCATAGAGCGTGCCGGTATGGCTCTCCGGCAGCACTCCCATCGGGCCCATTTCATCATCCACATCATCGAGATACACACCAATGGTGAGCGGGGAGAAGTCGGTGTGAGGCCAGAACTGAATGTCCTGATGCCACTTGACCTCAGCGCCGCCGTCGGCCCACTTATAGTTCAGTTTCGAATGGTGATAGCGAGCGGGACCGCCCAAGAGAGCGCACGCGAGCTGAGCTGCCGGCCCCTCAAGGGTGAATCGACGGAACGTCTCGTGATAGTCCACCGGAGACACGAGCCGACGAAGCCGAGGGTGATCTGGCCTGTGGTCGGGCTCGAGGTCGAGCATCTTGGTGGACGTCGTGATCTCGCGGCTCTTCGCGATGAACTCAGCCGACGCTGCCCGCAGCTGAGAGAGCCACGAGTCGCCGACGAACGAGGGGAGCTGAAGATAACCCCGCGTCCGGTAATGCTCGAGTTGCTCGGGCGACAAGAGGTCGTTGGCCGACTCCATAAGGCTCATAGACGAAAACACTACTCCTCGGTCGCGCAGAGGGCCTCGACTGCACGGCCGCCCTCACGTCGCCCGTAGTTCCAATCGAGCAAGTTGGGCTGAGCCATCTCAGCGACGGCGGCGGGGTCGCCGTCAGCGCAGAGTCGGTCGACCACCTCATCCCGGATGTCGGCGGGCAGGCGGTGGATACCGTCGGCCAGCACAGCTCGGCCATCGCCTGTGAGCCTTTCCATGTGCCACAGCACCGGTGGATCACCTCGTTCGAGCAGGTTGTTGGCGATGATTTCTGGCTTGCTCTTTGTAAGTCAGGCCGCCCACCTCCAACGCCGCGCTACCGCGTTCGAATCGAGCGACCACCTGAGCCAGAGCGAAGGCGGCAAAGAGGGCATTGAGCGCGCCCAGTACGGTGATGGTTTCGGTGCGGCCGAAGCTAAGCCCAGGCACCGATTCGTCGTGAGGGGTCACGACAAAGGTAAGTCGGATGGCGGTAGCCATGGCGACCGCTGCAAACCCAACCAAGATGGCATGGCCGACAATGGCTGGTGCATCGATCGCTGGTGTACGAAAGAACGATGCGAACACGGCGTCCGCAGATGCCAGAAGCAGACCGAACAACAGCACGAGGGGAAGGGAGATCAGGAGGCCACGGGCTACGGCGGCACCTCTCACCCTCGTCGTCCTTCCGCTTCGCCTACTCTTTCGAAGATTGAGCTGCGGGATGACGCTGGCCGCCAGAAAGAAGGGCTGGAAGACCGCTTCGAAGGCATGTCGAACGGCTCGGCGTGGACGGAGGTCAAACAGCTTGGCGTCGGCAATGGTGGCAGCCATGAGCAGAAGCACGACCGCCAGGCTGTTGAAGACGACGAGTCGAGGGTCGGTACGCACCGACAGAAGGGCGCCGAACACAACGGCCAGGGCCAAACAAACTCGCGTCGTCCGGCTCTGCGTCCGCCCGGCAATGCTCAAACCAACGGCAACGACGACGACAAGCGTGGTGGTCGCAACGTTGTTCCAAGGGGGTCGCCTCAGGGCGAGATCGGCGGCTACTGCGGCGGTGGCGGTTGCAGCCGTCCACGAAGCCCGAATCGGCACGAGCTGAACAGGCGGTCGGACGGGCGGCGGCGCTGTTCCCGGCGGCACGGGAGGTCGAGCCGCTGCCGGGCGTACCGGCGGTGACGGCATTGCTCCGCTGCCAATTGCTCCGCTGCCAATTGCTCCGCTACTCATCATGTTGTTGACCTCCGCCACATAGCGTGACCTTCCAACTGCGAGATTTGCTCGAGGTAATGTGCAGATCGCGTGCACGTCTGGGTGGAGGTACGGGCTCGTAGCGCATAGTCTCCGGCCATGTCTTTCGATGGTGAGTACGAAGCGAGCAAATGGGACTGGGTGGCCGAGCAGGTCGAGGTCTACGAGCGCACGAATGGGGCGGAGGGCAACACCCTTCGCGACACGGGTATGCCAATCATTGTGATGACCACGGTGGGCCACAAGTCGGGCAAGGTCCGCAAGGTTCCACTGATGCGGGTCGAGCACGAGGGTGAGTACGCCATTATCGCGTCCAAGGGTGGGCGTCCCGAGAACCCCGGTTGGTACCACAACCTGGTCGCTAACCCGGTGGTGCTGGTGCAGGATGGCCCCGAGCCATTCGAAACCGAGCTGCGCTTGGTCGATGGCGACGAGCGAGCCGCGTGGTGGGAGCGAGCGGTTGCAGCCTTTCCTCCGTACGCCGACTACGAAGTCACCGCTACCGAAGCCAATCGAGTCATCCCCGTCTTCATCTCCAAAGTCGTCTGAAGCGACAGACTCTAAGAAACAATCTGCTCTGCGGGCGGCTAACGCCGCTCGCGGAGCAGGACCTCCTGGGCGATAGAGGCAACGTGGGTGCCGTCAGCCGCGAACAAGTTGCCAACCGTCATGCCCCGGGCACCCGTAAGGCCATGGCAATCCCACTGATACAGATGCCATTCGTCGGCCCTGGCCGGTCTGTGGAACCACATGGCGTGGTCGAGACTGGCCCCCATGAACGTCTCTTGGTATTTGTCCTGTGCCACTTGAATGGGGTGCAGGCTGCGAGCGGCGTTGAACTGAATGGTGTCTGAGGTGAAGGCCAGGCCACAAACGTGGTCACGTTCGGTGGCATCGGGCATGGGATCGATGATCCTCACCCAGCCCATTGACTGCCCGGCTCCCGGATAGCTAGTCAGCGGTCGTCGCTCCATGATCCACGGCCAGTCGTCATCTCGGGGACGGCAATCGGCCGGATCGGGTGCAAGCGGCATCCGGGCAGTCTGAACTTCCGCGTCTTCCTCAAAACGCTGGAATGAACACGACAAATTCAATATGGCGCCACCTGATTGACGCGCCACCACAGCGCGGGTGCAGAAGGTGCGCCCATCGCGCAACCGGTCGACCTCGTAACGCACCGGTTCGGTAAGTGTGCCGCCCCGTATGAAGTAGGCGTGGAGGGAGTGCGGATGAAAGTCCTCCGCCACCGTTTTCAGCGCGGCTGAGAGTGCCTGGGCGACGACCTGGCCGCCAAAGATACGACCCCACCGATACTCCGCACTAAGGCCGACCCATGTATCGGGGCCGTGGGCCTCGAGTGTCATCAGATCGCCGAAATCGGTGGGGTGGATGCTCAAGGAGATCCTCAGCCTGCTACGAAGTCGGCGAGTGCTGCGTTCAGAGTCGAGCTCGGCTGCATAGCAGCGGCCGCCTGTTCAGGATCAGGGAAGTAATAGCCACCAATATCCATGGCCTGTCCCTGTACTGCATTCAGCTCAGCAACGATGGCCTGCTCGTTGTCGGCGAGCGCCGCCGCTAACGGCGCGAAGCGAGCGGCGAAGGCCGGATCTTCGGATTGGGTTGCAAGAGCCTCGGCCCAATACATGGCGAGATAGAAGTGGCTTCCCCGGTTGTCGAGCTCATTCACCTTGCGAGATGGCGACCGCCCCTCGTCGAGGAACCGGCCGGTGGCGGCGTCGAGCGCATCGGCCATGATCTGAGCTCCGGCGTTGCCAAAGTTCTGAGCCAAATGCTCGAGCGACACAGCCAAGGCCAGAAATTCGCCGAGAGAGTCCCAGCGAAGGTGGTTCTCTTTCTCGAACTGCTGGACGTGCTTGGGGGCCGAGCCACCGGCGCCGGTCTCGAATAGGCCACCGCCTTTCATCAAGGGCACGATCGAGAGCATCTTTGCGCTGGTGCCAAGTTCGAGGATCGGGAAGAGATCGGTGAGGTAGTCGCGCAGTACGTTGCCGGTGGCGGAGATGGTGTCCTCGCCCCTGGCGATCCGCTCCAGCGAGAACCGAGTTGCTTCCACCGGCGACATGATCTCGATCTGGACACCCTCGATCTCATGGTCTGGCAAGTATTGCTTGACCTTGGCGATCAGATGAGCGTCGTGGGCTCGGGCCTCGTCAAGCCAGAAGACCACTGGCGTCGCCGACAAGCGGCCCCGGGTGGCGGCCAGCTTCACCCAGTCCTGCACCGGGGCGTCCTTCACCTGGCACATACGCCAGATGTCGCCCTCGCCTACTTTGTGCTCGAACACAACGTTGCCAGCAGTATCGGTGACCCGGACAGCTCCAGGCTCTGCCATCTCGAATGTCTTGTCGTGCGAGCCGTACTCCTCAGCCTTTTGGGCCATCAGTCCGACGTTCGGGACGGTTCCCATAGTCGTTGGGTCGAAAGCTCCGTGCTCCTGGCAGAACTTGATGGTCTCGTCATAGACGCCGGCGTAGCTGCTATCGGGAATGACGGTCTTCGTGTCCTGGAGATCGCCCGCCGTGTTCCACATCTGGCCCGAGGTCCGAATCATGGCTGGCATTGATGCGTCGATGATCACATCACTCGGCACATGCAGGTTGGTTATGCCATTGTCGGAGTCGACCATTGCTACGTCGGGGCCGCTGGCGTACGTCGCAGCGATATCGGCTTCGATGGCGGCCTTCACGTCGGAGGGGAGCGACTCGACGGCATCGAGCACATTGCCAAGCCCGTTGTTGGGGTTGGCTCCAGCCGCCGTAAGCGTGTCGCCATGTTTGGCGAATACGTCGGCGAAATAAGCCCGCACCCCGTGGCCGAAAATGATGGGGTCGGAAACCTTCATCATCGTTGCCTTGAGGTGCAGCGAGAACAGCACGCCCTTGGCTCGGGCATCGTCGATCTCAGCGGTCAGGAAGTCGACGAGCGCTGCCTTACTCATGGCCGTCGTGTCGACGACCTCGCCAGCCTGGACGGCGACGGGCGAACGGAGAGCAGTGGCGTTGCCGTCACGGTCGATGAACTCGATGGTGAGCTCGGTGGCCGCCGTCATTGTGGCGGCTTGCTCGTTCGATCGAAAGTCGCCGCTCGTCATCGTGGCAACATGGGTGTTCGATGCCGACGACCATTCGCCCATCGAATGCGGGTTCTTGCGTGCATATTCCTTTACCGCGCGGGGCGCTCGGCGGTCGCTGTTGCCTTCTCGCAGCACCGGGTTGACGGCGCTGCCGAGCACCTTGCCGTAGCGTGTGCGGGTCTCTTCCTCTGCCGAATTGGCCGGGCTGTCGGGATAGTCGGGAACGGCGTAACCCTTTGCCTGGAGCTCGGCGATGGTCTCCTTGAGCTGCGGAATCGAAGCGCTGATATTCGGCAGCTTGATGATGTTGGCGGCTGGGTCCTGCGTCAGTTCACCCAGTTCAGCCAGGGCGTCGTTCAACCTCTGATCCGGGGCGAGGTTCTCCGGGAAGTTGGCGATGACCCGCCCGGCCAGGGAGATGTCGCGCGTTTCGACTTCGACGCCGCACGCACTCGCGAAGGCTGAGATGATCGGCAAGAACGAGTACGTGGCCAGGGCGGGCGCCTCGTCGGTAAGGGTGTAGATGATCTTCGGTGTGTCTGTCATGGCTCTTCCGGTCTGGGATGTCCAGCTGAGGTTAGCTACAACAAGTAACCGCCGGTGATTCTGGCCGCACGAGGCAGGCCGAGCACGGAGTTGGCGGCGCAGATGCCAGAGAGCACCGCAGCTTCGATACACCCTGCATTCAGCCCGCAGTCGGTCCAGTCGCCAGCCAGGTGGAGCCCGTTAAAACCTGATTGATCAGGCCGGAGCCGAACATGGCTAGCACTCGGAACTGCCTGCACATATCGGTCTGACGGGTCGACGTTCGCGGTGAGAAACTGTGAATCGAATGCCCTCTCGTCGTCCATCTCAGCACCGGCCAGCAGGTCCCACCGGAAGCGACCAGACTCATCGATTGCGTGTGGCCAATAGTGAGCTAGGTCATTCTTGATGTAGCTGATTGCGTCGGCTCGGGCCCGTTGACGAGCTCGCCGAGGCTGCTCTGCATCAGTGCGGTCGTCGACGGCATCGACCTTCATCGACGAGCAGAAGTACGCCAGCGTCTTTGGTGGCGGGCTACCCGTCGAATCGTCCCAGCCCTCTGCGTCCAGCAAATACGTCATGGACGCCCAGGTGTCATAGGAGTCGACATAATTCGTCACTGTGGTGCCGGTCTCGGGCCAGCCCAACGCGGCCTCGGATTCGGTCACCCAGAGCTGAAACGCTTGGGTTCCGATCGTCTCCATCGTCGTGGTCATGTCGCGCCACCGAGGATCGGCATCAACCAACTCGCCGGCGAGGTGCTGGGTCATCCCGACGGGGATAGCAAGCACCAGCTCGTCGTAGTCTCGGCCGCGTTCGAGTCGAACGGTGTCGGCGTCGGGCCACTGGCACCAGAATGATTCGAGGTTGTGTTCGTGAACGTCGGGGCCCGCCTCGACCTGATCGAGGTCGACGTGATCAGGGAAACAAGGCAGTCCGTCGACGTCGCACAGGGGGTCATACGTTGCGGCAGGCTGACGCATACGAAGCTGTCGCCCGAGTTCCACCGAGGCCACCTGGGTGCGGCTGGCATCGAGACGCAGCTGCTCGACCCGATGGAAGAACTCAAACCGGACACCGCGAGCCCGTAGTGCTTGGTAGAGCGGTGCCATAACGACGTCGCCCATGCCGGCCTGCATCTTCCAGAAGATTGAGCCCTTGAAGTCGAAGAAGGTCTTCATCGAAAGAAAGAGACCGAGTCCGGCGGGAAATTCCGTGCGGCGAGGATCTCCCCCGCGATGACTGAAGGCCAGGTTGTAGAGACCTCGGACGAGCGCACTCTCGACCGTCTGCGGGGATGCACCGTGGCCCTGCACCCAGCTGCGGTAGTCGAGATGGTCGACCGTCTCGAAGCCCTTTCGTAGGAGGTCGTCACGCAGGAGACCGCGGATCTGGGCCGTCACAAGATCGAGAAGCTGCCACAGCCGACGCGCCGGTGGGTGATGCTCCATCAGTGGCATGACCGAGGAGCGGATGCGTTCGACCAGAGCGACGAGCGGCCCGACCGATGGCACTGACGGGACAAGGCGTCCTAATTCCGATTCGATCAACTGTGCTATCCCGGCGACAGCCCCAATTCCCGTGGCGGCCAACATCTCGGCCCCTCGGGTCTGACCTTCAGCCGACCGCCATTCGAGCGACTGATAGAAGTCGGCCACGAGCCGCAACGAACGTCTCAGCATGTCGACCGCTGTCACCACCGGGGTCTCACCGATTGGCTCACCGGGAAGGAGGTCGTTGGCCGAGAAGGCGGCGGTCCACGTCGACCAAGAGCCCTCGTGGAGGTCATCGAGACCAATATGCGGGGCAGGCGAAAAGGCGTCCCTCCAGGTTTTGATCGGAGCATCTGGAGCCGTGGCATTGCGATCGAGTTCGGCGTAGCACTCACGCATCACTCGGAAGGCGTTGTCGTAATAGCCGAGCCAGATATGCAGACCGTGCTCTTCGATACGCCCGTTGGAACCGCGGCTGCTGGCACCTTTGCCGCCAAGACGGAAACCACGTTGATACAGCGTTACGTCCCCTACCCGATCCCTCACCTCGGGGTCGCTCAGACGCCATGCCGTTGTAAGGCCCGCCATACCTCCTCCGAGGATGGCGACGTTGGGCTTATCGGATGTGGACGTCACACCACCGAGTACAGCAGCTCGCTCAGGCGTTGCACCTCGGGATAGCCCTCGGCCGACGGGAACTCGTCAAGTGCGGCCTCAGCCCGTCGGACCACCAACATGCCATCGATCTGGCCGGATACGTCCTGCTCGATCAGGTCGGCGAGGGCACGTAGCTCATACACCCTTGCTCCTTGCCCCCGGGCCACGACCGCCGCTTCACACAACAAGTGGGCCACGAGGCCTTGGCCGTCGGCCAATGCCGGGTCGATGGCCGCCGCCCCGAGTCGCCGGACTTCAGCCCAAAGCCAAAGCGCGCCGGTCTCGGTTGCAACCCGCTCCGCTCCAGCGATCGCCTTCCGAGCCGCCAAGCGCTCACCCCGGGCCAGATGACCCCTAGCTGTTTCGAGATACAGCATGGGCGAGAAGAGCCGAGCCACTCCATCCATAGCCTCTGCGGCGCTGTGCAAACGATCGAGCAAGTTCTCGGTGGGCTCGAGCTGCACAGCGCCGATGAGCTGATGCAGTTGCCCATTCTGTTGCCAAAACGCCAGGGCCGGCTCCTCGCCGATGGCACAGATCTCGGCGCCGATCTCGATGGCGCGCCGCCCATTGCCCACCTGTTCATAGAACAGCGCAGCATTTGCTTTGACATGGGCTGCACTCATCGCCGCGGCCGGGCCGGCGATCGTTGCTGCCTCAGCTTCGGCCATCGCCAACATGGCCTCGGCCTCCTCCATCTGACCCCGTAGCCAGAGCAGTGGTGGAAGCCGCGACAACCCGACGGAGACAGGATCGTCGGCGGTTGACCAGTTGGCTCGGAACTCGGGACGAAGGCCGAGGCGCGCCAGGTCGAGTGCGGCGGTGGTGAGGAGCGGCTCGGCATATCTGAAGTTGCCGCGGTACATCATGTGCGTTCCGCGGAAGAGCCGAGCAAGAGCGCCAGCAATATCATCGCCCTTCGCCAGCCTTGAGATCTGCCGCAGGATGCCACCACCGCGTCGGAGCTCCGACATCAGCATCGCGCTCGCCCACTCGCGGGTCAGCGCCCGCACCAACGCGGTTTCATCTTGCTCCTCGCTGAGTAGCCGAGTCAGGCGCTCGCGATCAAGGGCATTGGCGCCGTAGCCGGCCTGATCGGCGGCCCCGGAAAGAACTGCCCGCAATTCAAGAGCTTCCAGTTCAACCGAGCGTTCGATCTCCTCGCTCGCGCAGATCTCCAGAACCCGATCAATGAGCTCGATTCCTTCATGGAACGCGCCGGCTGCTCGGGCCTCAACAGCGGCGGCCAACTTCGCTTTCGCTGCTTCGACCCAACGGGCGGCCCCATCGAAATGCACGCCCAGTAGCAACGTGCTGCACGATCTCCCGTCGGACGCACTTAGCTCGACCAGAGCGTCGGCGACTTGACCATGGCGCACCTGGCGATCTCCGCGAACGAGGAGGTCGTAGGCGAGCTGCCGGGCCAGAGCGTGCCGGAACCGATAGCCGTCGTTGCTGGCTTCGATCAGGCCCGCGTCCAAAAGCCAGGCAACGTCGTCAGCAATTGAGTCGTGAGTGACAGAGGCCGAATCAGCAGGGCCGCCGTTCACGTGGGCCACCCGTAGTAAGGCCTCACTGAATTCTCTGCCGATCACCGCCGCCGTCGATGCGAGACTCGACGCCGAAGTCGACTGATCTAGCTGAGCCCGCAGGGCCTGCTGCACCACGATCGGGACTTCAGAGTGAGGTAGGAGCGCTCGACGGCCACCGACGACGTCGAGTTGATCGTGTGCGTTCACCAAGGCCGTGGCGAAGAAGGGGTTGCCGGCCGACTTGCTCACGATATTGGCAACATCGATCGGCGAAAGATCGCGGCCGGCCCCGCTAACAACTCGTTCGAGTTCCTCGGACGCAAGCGGCCCAAGGCTGATGGTGAACAGTTGCTCAACCCCTTGGAGCGCCGAAGCGCTGAGACGTGAGGTAGCAAGCAGCAGCACACCGGGTAGTTGCTCTGAGACAAGCCGACTGAGCAGGTCCGATGTTGAATGGTCGAGCCAGTGGATGTCTTCTGCCAGCACGACCAGCGGCGTCGTCGACGCACGCTGGCGGACGGCATCGAGAAGTTCCTCGATCGCTGCCGCGCGGGTGTTGGCCTGGTTGAGACGTCCGAGAAGATCGTCGGGGAGAACCAGATCGCTCGAGCCAAAGGCTGCACGCAGGGCACCGAAGCTCTCGGTTTGGCGATACGAATCGGCCAGTATGGCCAACTCCGGACCGTCAACCACGTAGCTGCCGAGAAAGGAGGCAATCAGTTGAGACTTGCCAATACCTGCCTCGCCGGTGATCAACACCGAACGCGATCCGCCATCTCGAACCGCTCGCCAGCTCTCTGCCAGGCGCGACCGCTCTGGACTACGTCCCACCAGAGTCGGTGCGACCGGCGGCGTCTCTAGGCGACCCGTTACCTCGAACAGGGAGAGATCGCCCTCGAGGTCGCCAATCTGCATCACATCAGCTGAGGACATCTCAAACTTGTCGCTTATAAGCGCTGCCGTCGCCTCGCTGATACAGACTGCGCCCGGCCTGGCCGCGTCTTGCACCTTGGCCGCCAGGTTCGCGGCCGATCCCAGGAGTATCGGCCGTTGGCCGTCCTTGAGGTCTCTGACGATGATCTCGCCCGTGTGAATCCCAATTCGAACCGAGACCTCGAAACCGAACCGCCGCTCGATCTCTCGGGCCGCACGGCTGATGGCCGGACCGAGCTCGAGAGCCATGTTGACGGCGCGCTCGGCGTCGTCCTCGGCTGCCTCAGGCCATCCGAACCAGATGAAACGACCGTCGCCTTCATCACGCCCGAGAAAGCCGCCATGTCGCTCGGTGATCGGCGCCGAAGCGGCATGGTAGGCATCGATGAGTTCGACATAGTCTTCGCCGTCCAGCACTACCGACAGCGGTGTTGACCCCACGACATCGACGAAAACAATAGTGAGAAGACGCCAAGATTCGCGTGCGGCTGTTTCGGCCAAGATCTCGTCTACTGGTTGGGTACGGCCGCTAAAGCAGGCCGAAATGCGGCGACTCCACGGCCGAACGCTGCCCGGCCCTGAGATCGCTACGAGTGTCTCACTGCTCGGCCAACCTCGCCAAACGATCGAAAATCGGCATCGGCGGTTGTCAGCCCAACGCGCAGTACACGGGAGCGGCCGAACCTGCGACAAGGCCAAGCACTAGGGGCGAAACAGAGCCCGCTACGGGGCCGGTCGGCACCCATCCCCACGTGCGGACCCGGAGCAACACCTTGTTGTCCCAACTCCCAGCATGAACGGGATGATGACGATCAATAATGCTGCCATCGAGCCGAGTGAACGTGACCTCGCGATCGGTGATCGACCGCCCCGCGCTGGAAACCAGAGAACCAACGCGGAAGCTCCATCCTGAAGCCGGAGGCTCGCCGGGAAGGTCGATGGGCGTCTGCGATACCCACTCGACCACAGGAATCTCGTCGTGAGTGAGCAGAGTGATGTTGCTCGCCGTGCGCTCGACCGACAACGACGCCTGCTCGATCAATGTTGTCCATAGCCGCGCACCGTTCAGGATCGCGGCCGTGATCGATGAATCGCGATCGACCGAACGGGTGGCATCGGAGACTGCCTTCTCGACGAGTGGCCCGAGCACCTCGAGGCTCTCGGTGATTCGCTCGACCGAGCTTTCAATAACCTCAGTAAGTGGTGTTGTCTCCTCGAGAGGAAGGCCCATTGGCTACAAGGGCCGATCCGTGTCGGAGATTATGGCAGCGACGATCTTGCCCGGTGCCTCTACCCCAATCGCCAGAAGGCGGAAGCTTTGGATCCAAAGGTCTGAGGTGTTGGCCATGATCGTGGCAGCGGCAGCCGACCGAGCCTCGTCGGACGCGTCCTTAGTTACCGCCTGGGTCGCATCCCGGATCCCGACATATGCCGCGACCATCTTCTGGCCGACATCGGCATTGGCTTCGTTTAGTGCAGCAACTTCCTCGGCCAGTGTCATGACGTGCTGTCCCCTCCGTTCATGGACTCTTGCTCGGTCGCTCGGCTGATGGTCATTGATTCTCGTCCATCCAGTGGGTCAGAAACAGTCGAGTTTGATCGGCCCACCCCGACACACACGCATACTCGGCCATGAGTTCGGCCTGAGTCGAATGTTGTGTTTCGTTGAAATAGAGCATCTTGGTGATCGTGCAACACACGTTGGTGCCGTCTTCCACAACCTGGATGGTTCCGTCGTCAAGCTCGAGATAGTCCGAGACACCAGGCACCAATCGATACTCGAGGTAGTGGCGATTGGGCTCGCCATTTGTTCCGGCCACGTGACTCGGTGTGAAGACCAGCACCGTATTCGGCCACGTACCACCGGGGTTCTCGCAGTTACCGACCACCTCGGTAAACACCCGGCGCGGCCCGTAGATGGCTCCTGCCTGTTCGCCGAAGGCCTGAGCTTCTTGCATCCGGGCCAATAGTTCCAACGCCGACGGCGGCAGATCTATATCGGGAACCTCAGTCATACTGCACCAGAACGAGTGGCGCTTGGGCCACTGCGAGGGCTCAAATAAGTCCGCGACGAAGTCGGCAACGCTGAATCCCAGAGGCATCTCGAAGCACACGTCGGTCCGGAACGAAACTGCGTACTCGCCCTCGCCCTCTATCGACACAGGAACAAGTCGGGCCTGGCACCTGGCGCCGGGCTGCGCAAGCAATGCGGGTGCCAGATCGACGCCCGCCTTGATCAGGGCTCCACGGGCGATATCTAGCGTCGTTGGGGGAGCCTGATCGAGATGGACTGGCGGCGGATCCGGCGCCGCCCGCTGGGGGCCGCTACCGCCAACGCCACCTTTCGGCAGCAAGGGGCGCGACGCCGTCAGATCCTCCTGATCCCGAATATCGAAGACGACGCCGAGAAGCTCGGAGGTCTTGGCCCGGTCGGTTACGAGCCGAGCGGCAAGATGCTGAAGTTGCTGGTCGGCGACGAAGGCGGCCCGGTTCCCGAAGGATCTGTCGAGCGAGAGGGCCACGACAACTTCGAGGATCTCGGCCTCGAGCACGACTTCTTCGGCACTTGTAGCCACCGTCTCAGCGGCACCTTCGGCGGGCTCGCCGAACAGAGCACGTCGATGGGCTCGATCGTCTGTGGTAGACCCGAGTGACCCATAGATCGACAGCAGCGCTGCTCGTTGTGACACGTTCGTCTCCTCGGGTGTAGCCGTCGCGAGCTAGCGACCCGCCCTGCACGAGGCCCGATGGTTGGATCTTAGCTTCTGATGGATCGGGGACTGAACCGCCTCTACCCTGAACCCGGATGACCGAGAATGACGACTTCGCTTCGGCGTTTCCTGTCGACGACCGCTGGCAAGATCTCATGAAGTCGATGGACCCTGTCGCCAATCTGAATGTCTTGGCCGATGTGTGGCGCCAGGCCGCGACATCGAGCGAGCAAGTGATCAGCACCTTCGTTTCGGGCGGTGGCGCCGGCAGCGCTCCGTCAGGCGCTGGCCCGAGCGGACGTGACCTTCGCTTGGATATCGATCGTTCGGTCGACCAGATGGCCGACGCGGCCAAGCGCTTCTTCGAACAGATGCCGTGGACCAACCCAACGGCCGCGGGGTCGCGGCAACAAACCGGAGCGACCGTCACGGTGCTTGATGGCATCGGGACCACCGAGCTCACGTTGCCCTCCGGCTCCACCAGTGAGAAGGCTCCCTTTGCTACTGGCGTTGTCCGCCACGACGGTGCGATCATGCCCCAGGATGCGGTTACGATTCGCCCGAGCCCGTCGTTCGTCAACGACACTGAAGAAGGAGCCAATCGCTTCATCGTGAAAGTGTCCGTGCCCAGCGAAACCTCGCCAGGCACGTATCACGGACAGATTCTGTGTCCCGGTCTTCCCGACACCGTCGTTTCGTTGCGGGTGAATGTCTATCTGTCCGAGTGAGTACGTCGGCTGGTCCTGATGTCGTCGAGCAGCTCGACGACTACCGCTGCATAATCCGAGATGCACTGGCCTCCGATTTACCCCAGGGCGAACCCCGTCGCTGGCTCTACGACTTGGTGGCCGACTACCCCGCCCGAGAGGCGAAGGGTCTGCGACCCGCACTCTGTCTGGCCACGGCCGAAGCCCTCGGCGGTCGCTCATCCGAGGCCCTTCCGTCGGCGGTAGCCATCGAACTACTACACAACGCGTTCCTGGTTCACGATGACATCGAGGACGAGAGCGAACTACGACGAGGACATCCAACCCTGCATGCCCTTCACGGGCTGCCCCTCGCCCTGAACGCTGGGGACGCCCTCGCCATCCTTGGCCTTGAACCCCTGCAGCGCAACGCCGAGTTGGTCGGCACCAAGTTGGCAGGGCGGATCGCAGCCGAGTTCACCACGATGGCCCGACTCACCCTCGAAGGACAGGCCACTGAGCTTGGGTGGATCCGCGACAACGTGATTGATCTCGAACCATCCGACTACCTCGACCTCATCATGCGCAAGACGTGTTGGTATACGACGATCCATCCCATGCGGGTCGGGATGCTCGTCGGCGCACTCGGCAGCCTCGATCCCGACCGGGTTGTCGATTTTGGTTTTCATCTTGGTGCAGCGTTCCAGATACGCGATGACGTGTTGAACCTCGTCGGCGATGAAGCCGTCTATGGCAAAGAGATCCTTGGTGATCTGCTCGAGGGAAAACGGACACTCATGCTCATTCATCTGCTTGGTGAGCTTCCCTCCGGGGAACGGGGCGAACTACGTGACTTCCTGAGCACGCCCCGCGAGGCCCGCTCGATCGAGGCGGCCCGCGACGTCCGCGACCTCATGATCACCTACGGCAGTATTGAAGTTGCCGAGGAGTACGCGCGGTTGTTCGCTCTGCGAGCCGAAGACAGCTACGGCTACGCCTTTGGGACGGCAGCCAACACGCCCCCGGGCCGCTTCATTCGCCGACTGATCAGCTACATGCTCGAACGCACGTCGTAACGACTGGCCCGGATCGCTTGGAGTTGATCGGCCACCGCGGCGTTGAGCCGAGCCGAACGATCCGCCGGTGAGACGACGAGATCGATTTGGCCAGCGAGCCAGGGATAGTCCGTCGCCAGCGACGTTTGCAGCCGGACCAGCGATTCGTCGCTGCGGTCAATTCCCATGGCCAACACGATCGCCAACAGCTCGGGGGCCATCTGGCTGCTGACCGCCCGCAACAGGGACCCGGCAGTAGAGGCGTTGAGCTGGTGGACCATGCGGTCGGCTGCCCGGCGAACGGCAGGTCCGGCCCACCAGAGCGAGCCGGCTAGTGCCGCCTGCTGAACGGAGCGTAGGGAGCGAGCGACACCGAGGCTGGAGTCGAGCCCGTCGCCGTGGATGGCCAGAAGATCGAGGTCGAGCGCTGCGGTTCCGACCAGCACATTGAAGAGATGCCGGCCCGCGACCTGGTCCCAGGTGACCGTGTGAGGGCTCGGTGCCCCTGACAGCTCGATCATGCGGGCCAGGGCCTGGCCAGGGCCCAGCACACCGTCTGACACCCGATACCACCCCCCGACGACGCCGACCGCGGCCGCTGCCAGCACAGCCTCGCCTAGGGACTGACCCGACACCGCGGCAGCAGCGAGGTCAAAGACGAGGGGAATCGAGTGCCCGGCCTTGGCCGCCCCAGAATAGGGATCGTTGGGTCCGTAGGTGCTGAAAGGCGAGTGGATTTCGCCAGGGGCCACGGTGAGGAGAGGAAGCCCTGTCGCCGCCTCGTCGGTCGCCAGGGTCTGCAGGCGCCGCTTCAGGTCAAAGTAGGGGAGCCGAAGAAAGTCGTCAGAATCGGGAGCCGGTCGTTCCGCAGCGGGGCTGCCGATTCGGACAACCATCCTTCTGTGAACGGAAGGGTCAGGATGGTCGAACCTGGCCGCTCGCAGGTGGCGATACGTCGACCGGGTCCGGGCGACCAGTCTGGTGATCTCTGCTTCGGTCGCCCGCTGTGGGCGCGGCTCGTTGGCCAGAACGACCCAATCGAACCGACGAAACTCGGCGGCGAGTTCTACTCGTGCATCGTTGACGTCGACAACCCGATAGGTGAGCCGCCGACCAGCAATGCCGGAATTGATCAGACCTTGTAAGGCTGGCACCGTCTCGTGCTCGGGTCGCCGTCCCCACACCGTGGTGTCACAGCCGACGGCCAGAGCGGCCCGAGCCACCGAACCCCCGGCGTGACCATGGCCGACGACCAGCACGCGAGGGCGCTGGTCATCAGTCTTGGCCATGTTTGGTGTCGGAGATGAGGAGAACTAGGCGCCGGCGGTGCTCTGCAGCTTGCCACCGTCGGCTGCAACCCGTTCGAGCAATGGGGACAGCCGCCAGTGATCGCCACCTAGTGACTCGGCATAGCCCTTGATCTTCTCGACGACCTCGGAAAGACCAACCGTGTCGGCCCAGAACATTGGACCACCGGTATAGACGGGCCACCCATACCCGTTGATCCAGACGACGTCGATATCGCTGCCTCTCTGGGCGATGCGCTCCTCGAGGATCTTGGCGCCTTCGTTGATCATCGGGTAGAGACAGCGTTCGAGAACTTCCTGGTCGCTGATCTCGCGTTGTTCGATGCCCTGCTTCGAGCCGAACTCGGCCAGCATCTTCTCGACCTCGGGGTCGGGGGTGGCGGCCCGTGTCTCGGGATCGTAGGTGTAGTAGCCCTTACCGTTCTTCTGACCGCGCCTGCCGCTTTCGCACATGATCTCGCGGACGGTCGACCCGGTTGAGTCTTCCTCTTTCCATCCAATGTCGAGCCCGGCCAGATCGCTCATGGCGAACGGTCCCATCGGGAAGCCGAAGTCGAAGATCACGCGGTCGACCTGAGCCGGTGTAGCTCCTTCAAGCACCATCTTGTCAGCCTCAAGCCGACGCATGAACAACATACGGTTTCCCACGAATCCGTGGCACACGCCAACCAGAACCGGGATCTTGGCGATCTGCTTCGACAGTGCCATCGTGGTGGCGATCACCTCATTCGAGGTTTTGTCGCCACGGACGACCTCAAGCAGCTTCATGACATTGGCCGGTGAGAAAAAGTGAGTGCCAATGACGCTCTCCGGTCGTGACGTCGCCGCCGCGATCTGGTTGATGTCCAGGGCCGAGGTGTTGCTGGCCAGAATGGCCCCGGGCTTGGCGATCCGATCGAATTCGGCAAAAATCGACTTCTTGAGTTCAAGGTCTTCGAACACTGCCTCGATGATCATGTCTTTGTCAGCGAAGTCGCCCTGATCGAGCGAGCCGGTGATGAGCCCCATACGGGTCTCGACATCGTCGGATGTGATGCGCCCACCGCGAGCCGAGCGCTCGTAGTTGCCGCGGATCACCGAGAGGCCACGATCGAGAGCGTCCTGCGTCTGTTCGACCATCGTGACCGGGATACCAACGTTGGCGAAGTTCATCGAGATTCCGCCACCCATTGTGCCGCCTCCAAGCACGCCGACCTTTGCCACCGGGATCTTGGCCGTGTCCTTGGGAACGTCGGCAACCTTGGCTGCCTCCCGTTCGGCGAAGAAGTAGTACTGCTGCGCTGAAGATTGGGTGCCGCTCATCAGCTCGCCAAAGAGCTCGCGTTCACGAAGCAATCCGGCGTCGAAATCAAGACTCACCGCAGCCTCGACACAACGAATGTTGTACTCGGGAGCGAGGAAGCCCCGAGTCTTTTTGGCGATCGAAGCACGGACCTCATCGAACAACGACGGGTCGACATCGAGTTTGTCGTTGCGATCGCGAATGCGAGTCAGAGGACGACCCTCTTCAATCACCTTTCGGGCGAATGCAATGGCGCCTGTCTTCAGCTCGGGGACTATCTCGTCGATCAGACCACATTCGAGGGCCTCGTCAGCATCGATCATGTCGCCGCTGGTCATCATCTGCAGCGCTTTGGCCGGCCCGGTAACCCGCGGGAGACGTTGCGTTCCGCCCGCTCCTGGCAAGAGACCGAGCTTCACTTCGGGAAGACCGAACCGGGCGCCGGTGTCGGCGACGCGGTAGTGGGCACACATTGCTACCTCGAGGCCTCCGCCGAGAGCGGTGCCGTGCACGGCAGCCACCACCGGCTTCACGCAGTCTTCCATGGCGCTCTGGGCGCCCTGGAGGCTTGGTTGCTTGGGTTCCTGGCTGAACTCGGTGATGTCGGCGCCAGCGATGAAAGTGCGGCCCTCGCAGATCAGAACGATGCCCTTGACTGAGTCATCGGCAGCGGCCGCCGTCATACCGTCGAGGATGCCCTGTCTCACATGGAAGCTCAGGGCGTTCACAGGCGGATTGTTGATGGTGATAACAGCGATGTCGCCATCGTTTTCGAGGCTGACCGATTCGGTAAGAGCAGGCATAGAGGTCAGTAGAGAGTACGGTCCGCCGTGTGTCAAAGGCTTCGTGGTGGTGAGTCGACTGATCGATGTCGATGCCTATCTGAAGCGCATCCAGTTCGATGGGACGGTGCATGCCAACCTGGCCACACTCACCGCCCTCCAACAGGCACACATGACCACGGTTCCTTTCGAGAACCTTCACGTCGCTCAGGGTGTTGGGGTCCGTACGGATCTGGATTGGTCACTCTCCAAGATTGTCGACCAGCGTCGAGGCGGGTGGTGCTTCGAGGTCAACGGCGCCTTCGCCGCGCTGCTCACGGCACTCGGTTTCGAGGTCCGACTCCTTGGAGCTGCCGTGCTGCTGGCCGGCCCCAACACGCTCATCGACCATCTCGCTCTCGAGGTATCCCTCGAACAGCCGTGGCTGGTCGACGTCGGCTTCGGCGAAGGGTTCATCACCCCGCTCGCGCTCAACTCGAGCAGCGAACAGGCTGGCGGCGACGGCCTATACCAGTTTCTGGCCAGCCCACAGGGGACCACACTTGCCAAGATGGACGACGGTGTCCCGGCCGCCCAGTACCGCTTCAAGCGGGTAGCCCATCAGCTGCCAGACTTTGATCCAGCATCACATCGCTTGCAGACCGATCCCCAGTCTCCGTTCGTGGCGAAGCCTTTCGTCACTCGCTTGCTTGACGGTGGTCCCGATCGGGTCACCTTGTTGCGGGACCGGCTCAAGCTCCTGCACAACGGATCTTGGACCGAGGAGCCGGTTACCGAGGGGGCTTGGCCCGATGTCTTGGCCCGGTGGTTCGCCATGACCCCACCGTGAACCTACGGTTGTGACCAGGGACCACCTACCTAGTTCTCATAGAAGGGGACACCATGTCGGCAATAAGCGAGATCTTCCCAGGAATCAGCATCATCGATTCGGACACGCACTGGACCGAGCCACCCGATCTCTGGACATCGCTCGCTCCAGGTAAGTACAAAGATCTCGTTCCCCAGATCAAAGAACACAATGGACGCCGCAAGTGGGTCGTGAACGGCGACATTCCCATTGCCGGCGACTCAGCGGTCAGCGCGATCGGTCCCGACGGCGAAAAAATGCTGGGCCTGTCGTTCTTGAAGGCCGACTTCGACATGGTGCATGCGGCCAGCTACGACTGCGATGCCCGGCTCGAGCTGATGGACCGCATGGGCATCAGCCACGGCATCGTCTACCCCAACGTCGGCGGCTTCGGAAACCAGAATTTCTTGAAGGTCGAGGACAAGTCACTTCGCATCGCGTGCGTCGAGATCTACAACGATTGGATGCGCAACCTCCAGAACCAGTCGGCCGATCGCATCCTGCCAATGGCCCTCGTGCCGTGGTGGGATATCGACGCTTCGGTGCTCGAGGTCGACCGCATGCACAAGGCCGGAGCAAAAGGCATTGTCATGTGCTCGAACCCGCATGACTCAGGCATGCCCAACTTTGCCCAGCCCGAGTGGCGGCCGTTCTGGGAGGTCTGTGAGGCACTGGAGATGCCGATCAACTTCCACATCGGAGCGTCCGAAGGTGACATCAACTGGTCGGGCACCGTGCCGTACGACACCTGGAGCGGTGACGTCAAGATCTCCCTCGGCGGCGCCGCTATCTTCCTCGGCCAGCTCCGCTGGATGGTGAACCTGCTCGTCAGCGATGTTCCCGAGCGCTATCCGAACCTCAACTTTGTATCGGTCGAGAGCGGTATTGGCTGGATTCCCTTCCTCCTCGATGCTCTCGACTATCAGTGCGGCGAAACGGCTCCCGAACACCTAAAGCACCTCTCTATGAAGCCTTCGGAGTACTTCATGCGGCAATTCTTCGGCTGCTTCTGGTTCGAGAGCCGCACCCTCGCACCTTCGATCGAACATCTCGGCGCTACTCAGATCATGTTCGAAACCGATATCCCACACCCAACCTGCCTCTACCCCCACAGCGTTGAGCGGGTGCGCGATGCCATTTCTTCGCTCACCCCCGATGTCCAGAAGCGGATTCTGCAGGACAACGCCGCTGAGCTTTACCACATCGACGTGTGACACCGACCGGTTCCGTCGGCGAGGCCTGAATGCGTCGTCTTGCCAGACTTGAGGGGCCGGCATCAACTGATGCCGGCCCTGCGGTCACATCGGGTTCTCGTGGGCTCGATTCGCGGCGGGCCTGGGCCGTAGCCTCTGCCGGTTCGATGGTCAATGCTTGGACCTTCGGTGTCTTCTATAGCTTCGGCGCAGCCTTCAAACAGATGGCAACCGAGTTCGATGCTGGCCTCGGGGCAACGGCCGCGGTTTTTGCCATCACAACGTTCCTGTTTTTCAGCGGCGGTCTCGTCGCTGGCCCCCTAAGCGATCGAGTCGGGCCGCGACCGCTGTTGGCTTTTGGCGCCTGTTCGATGGGGTTGGGGCTCTTTCTCACCTCATACGTGCAGTCCCTCACCCTCGGCTACCTCACCTACGGCGTTGGCGTTGGGCTAGGTATCGCCGGCTACCTGGTTCCCATGACCGCGTGCGTCGGTGGATGGTTCGTACAGCGACGGGCCCTTGCCCTGGGTCTCTACACCGGCGGCATCGGCCTCGGCACCCTGCTGCTGGTGCCTGCCATCGAGTGGCTCATCCGTACCGAGGGTTGGCGCCTTGCCTTCCGGCTGCTGGGCGTGGCTACCGCAGTCATCTATGCACTAGCCACCCTGATCGTGGCTCGACCCCCTCAGGTTGCAGCAAGCGGAAAAGCGGTCCGATCAGTCCGTTCAGTTATGCGCCGGGCGTCGTTCCTGCGGATGTACGTGGCAGGGCTCCTGATGTCGACGGCGTTGTTCGTTCCTTTCGTCTTCATCATCAAATACTCGACCGAACGCGGAGTATCTGACAGATCAGCTGCCGCCCTCATCAGCGTGATCGGCGTTGGCAGCGTGCTGGGGCGCTTTGGATTGGGAGCACTTGGCACGAAGATCAGCACCGCCCGTCTTGCGTTGTTTTGTTACCTCGTTCAACCATTCGGCTACGCCCTCTGGCTTGTGTCCGACGGCGCCTACCCACTGTTGGTGATCTTCGCCACCATTCTGGGCTTTGCCTACGGTGGTTATGTGGCGCTCAGCCCGGTGTTGGCAGCAGAGCTCTACGGCGTCGAGGGATTGGGCGCCATCCTTGGCGTCCTCTATACATCGGCAGGCGTCGGCGGGTTGATTGGACCTATTGCCGCTGGGGTGTTGTTGGATGCCACCGGCAGTTTCGCCATTGTGATAGGAGTGTCGATTGGCTTGACGGCTGCCGCCTCGCTGGTCTTCCTACCGTTAGGACGAACCCAAGTACCGTCCCTCGCGAAGTAAACTTCTGCGACAGAATCCGATTGCGGCCTCTAGGTGGCGGTTACCCCGCCATCCGCAACAAACTCGCTGCCGCTGCTGAAGCTGCTTTCATCCGACGCCAGGAAAAGAGCGAGGTTGGCGATTTCTTTCGGGTCGGCGGCGCGCCTGAATGGCGTTGACGCTGCCATCTTCTCGAGTCGGCCGTCGTCATGGCTGGCCACCTCATGAATCATCTCGGTGTCGATCATGCCGGGATGGATCGAGTTCACCCGGATACCGTGTCGAGCCAATTCGAAGGCCGCGGTCTTGGTCATTCCAGTCACCGCAAACTTTGATGCGCCATAGCCGATCGAGTTTGGCGCGCCGACCAGTCCGGCGATTGACGAAATGTTCACGATCGAGCCCGAACCCTGCTCGATCATCGCTGGAGCGACCGATCGCATTCCAAGGAAAACTCCGACGGTGTTGATATCAAGCAGTCGCTTGAAGTCATCGAGGGTGTGATCGACCAACTTGGCCCGGTGGAAGATGCCGGCGTTGTTCACCAACACATCGACGCGACCGTGGCTCGCCAACGTGGCAGCCACAACCCGTTCCCATGCGTCCTCGTTCGAGACATCATGATGATGGAAGGTTCCACCAACGGCCGCAGCGGTGGCCTCACCCTCGGTCGAAAGCACGTCGGTGAGCACGACCGTGGCTCCCTCGTCGGCGAACATCTGAGCCTCGGCCGCCCCCTGACCACGCGCCGCTCCCGTGATGATCGCTACCTTGCCGTCGAGTCGTCCCATGATCTGTCCCCTTAGAAATCGCGTCGGTCGAGGGCCATCGTGACAAACACAGGCCCGTGACTCAAAACGAGACCATCAACCAAGCCGGATCGCCCACACCTAGACCTTTCGTTCGCTGGCAAACGAAAGGTCTCCGCGTATTCATGTCTTAAGGTCAGGACTCGAACCAGAGGAGAACCAGATGACGACACATGAACGGCTGGGCATGCCATTGGGTGAAGCGATCTACTCGCTTCGGGCCATTCGGCGCCATAAGCCCGACCCGATCCCGGACGAGGACATTCGAGCGATCCTCGACGCTGCCATCCAGGCGCCGAACGGCGGGAATATGCAACCCTGGCACTTCCTCGTCGTTACCGACTCGGAGCTCAGAGCAGAGTTCGCACCCCTTTATCACGAGGCGTGGTGGGCCAAGCGCCATGATTCGGGTTGGTACACGCCCGAGGACCTCCCCGATGCGTACAAGTCGGCGATGCGCCTGGCTGATGACATCGGCGACTCGCCTGCACTCGTATTCGTGTGTGCCTTGGCCAAGGGAGCCGCGGCCACCAACTCAATCATTCCCGCGGTACAGAACCTCCTGCTCGCTGCACGAGCCCTCGGTGTCGGCAGCACAATCACGACGCTGCATCCATCGGTCGAGGATCGTGTGCATGACCTCTTTGGCATTCCGACCTCAGCTCAAGTCGTGTACTGCCTGCCACTCGGTTACCCGCAAGGAAACTTCGGACCAGTCAGCCGCAACCCCGTCGAGCAAGTGAGCTCATTCAACCGCTGGGGTCAATAGTCTCAGGTCGAGTCGACTCAGGCCGGTTCACGTCAACGCTCGCGCCGTGGCAGTAACCCCTGCCGCCAGAAGCACCACGACGAAGATCGGCCATCGACGCCAGGCACCGACTCCAGCCGCCGCCACGCCAAGAGCCCTGGCATCGAGTTCAAACGAACCACTGGCGGCAAAGGCTTGAAGTGCGATCACCGCCGAGATGATTGCCAACGGGAGACTCGCTAGCACTCGCTGCCAAGGACCCGTCAGTCGGTCGGTTGGAAGCGCCACCGCCCCGAGCAACCGTTGTCCAAAGACGCCGACGGCTAAGGCAGCTACCGCGGCCCACGTCAACATGTCGCGTCACCACCAGCGGAGGCAGTCGACCCTTCACCCGATGTCCGGGGCTGGCGAATTGCGAGCAGCGCGGCGCAGCCGGCGACAATAACAGGCACACCCCCCGGCGTTGACCCCACGAGTAGCAACGCAATGACGATGGCAACCACAGCGACCGGCCATCCCTGTTCAAGCTGTCTCCACACGATGGCAAGCAACATGGCGGGCAGGACTGCATCGAAACCAAAAGCATCGATGTCGCCAAGGTTGTTCCCAACCACCGACCCGAGCGCAGCCGCCGACCACCACGGAAGACAAAGCCAAAGGCCTGATGCGACGAATACTCGACGAGCGTCCAGATCTGACGCCTCCCGCTGGGCGAAGGCCACCGTTGGATCAAAGGCGAGGTGAGCCGTGACCCCACGCTTCCATCGAGTTGGCCAGAGCCGAGGAGCTAGTGCGGCCGAGAACAGCCCGAATCGAGTGGCGACCAGCCATCCACTAACAACGGCCGCGGTGAGCGATCCACCTCCGCCGATCACCGCGGCAAAGGCAAGCGTAGAGGTAGCGGAATTCACGAGAACGGCGGCGGCCATCACCGTAAGGGGCGAAGAGCCGTCACTCACATGCAGAACCGACACAGCGAAGCCCGCCGTCGCATAAGTGAAGGCGAGCGTCAGTGCTTCACCAGTCGAGAAGGCCGTGCCGGAAGGGACGAGCCGACTGAGCACCCCTTGCAGCGTCACGTCTCGTTGATGGCCTGAACCAACACCTCGGGCAGGGGGCGCTGGTGAATGATGTCGAGCCGATCGGTCGTGCGGGTGATTGCCACGTAAAGCAGGCTCAGACCGCCAACAGCTTCGAGGATCGCTGCGGGCTCGACCAAGACCACCGAATCGAACTCGAGCCCCTTCGACTGCCACGGCGTCAGCACCTGCACTCCGTCGATCACAAAGAGCCACGGCTCGACGCTGATGACGACCATACGCCCACCCGGGACTGCATCCCGGAGCAAGCGCACGTGTTGCTCGAGCGACGAAGCCAAATCTGCGACCTCGAGCACGCGAGCGTGGCGTCCCACGGACCGGATGGCTTGTGACGGAGTCAGGTCGGGTGCGAGCTGAGCCAGGATCCCGGTCGCCAACTCGTTGACCTCAGCTGGCGACCGATAGTTGATCGTGAGTTCGCGATAGGCGAAGTCGTCGAGCGACGGTGGAAGGTGGTCGGGCCACACGCCCGGTTCGCCGATCGAGCGTTGCGCGAGATCACCGACAATGGTCATAGATCCTCGGCGAGCACGGCGAACGATCATCCGCCATTGCATCGGCGTGAGGTCCTGGGCTTCGTCAACGATGACGTGCCCGAACCGCCAGGCTCGACGATTGGCCGCGAGCTCTGCAACCGTGGCGCCGCGATCGGTCAGGCCATCAAGGCTCTCAACTGCCAGCTCGGCGATCGGAGCTCCGTCGCTCTCGAACGAGAGCCCATCGACCGCCTCGATGCCGACCGTACGGTCCTCTGAGCCGGTGCTTGGCGGAAGGTCGCTCATTCGACATCCTCCAAATCCTCAAGGGACGGCTCAACGGTCCCGAGGCCATCTTCAGACTGATAAAAGACTCGCTGTCCGAACCAGGGATCGTCGAGGCCCGCCTCATCGACGTCATCGAGTTCCGCGTCGTCTTCTTCCTCGGCATCGTCCACCAGCACCGCGACCTGGAACTCGTCGGCCTCGTCCCGTTCCACATCGCGCTCGTCGACCTGGTTCAGACCGCGACCACCCATCAGGGAGAACAATTCGTCGAGAAGCGGGATGTCGGCCTCGCTCCATCGCAAGGTCTCGAAATCGGCTTGTGAAGTTCGCGTCCGGTACAGGTCGGTCACCTCGGACTCGGTCAGGCTCGTCGCACGTGTTGCCGACCGCAGCAAGCCGCGGGACCCCAGAAGATCGTTCAAGGCCTGCTCCGGGGTGAGGGGCGGCCAGTGACGCAGAAGGAAGCGCTCGACATCACGAGAGTTGCTGAACGTCTCGTTCGCGTCCTCCACATTGCGGAATGACGGATCGTAGACCTCGGTTGAGAGGGCAGCCACCACGTCACGCCGGAAGGCTTGAGCACCTTCGTTGTACGTTTGGTAACCCAGAGACCGTTCAAAAATCTGCACCAGCTTGTCAGTGCGCAAGACCACGCGGCCAGCGCCATACCAAACTTGAAGCGGTGCGGTCGGCCGACGCTGACGGTCGCCAACAGCGTTTGCCAGAACGTCCGCCATGACGGCGCGTCCCTTGACCTCAGCGACGTCAGGGTGTTCCTGCAAACCAACGAGCACACCGGGAAACAGCTTGGCCGCGGTGACGGAGACAACGCCGGTTTCACCCAACGAAGGCAGGACACCCCGGATGTACGAAAGGAACTCGGCCGTTGGCCCAACGATCAATACGCCGCTATCGCTAAGGTTCGCCCGCTGGGCGTAGAGCAGATACGCCGCCCGATGCAGAGCGACCACTGTTTTGCCGGTGCCCGGACCCCCCTGCACCACCAGTGGCTTGTCGCTGGGGGCCCGGATCACCGCATCCTGTTCCGCCTGGATGGTGGCCACCACCGATCGCATCTGTTCTTCGGTAGGAGCGCTGACCGAGGCCAACAGCGCCGCCTCACCCCGTAATTGGGTGTTGGCGTCCAGAACACCCAGATCAAAGACCTCGTCGGAGTAACCGTCGAGCCGGTTTGCGTTGGTGTCGACTCCGTCGCCGTACAGCAGGTGCCGTCGTTGACGCACTCCCAAGTTGTCGAGAGGGGTGGCTCGGTAGAAGGGCACGGCGGCATCAGCTCGCCAGTCGACGAGGAGCGCTTCGTCACCATCGATCACACTGAGACGACCGACGTTGAGCCGCCAAGGTTCACCATCGTCGCCCTCGCCCGCCGTGTAACCGAAAGACAGGGCATCACCCATTGCCTCGAGCTCGGCTACCCGACGGACCGCGTGCATGGCCTGGGCTGACGTTTGGCGAACCAGCGCTGCAGCTACCGCAGCATCGGCCTCCGCGTCCTCGTCATACACGTCGCGGATGCCATCTTCGGTAAGTTCGACTGCGTCTTCAGCCAACTTGGCCGCGATCGCACGCGCCCGCTCAAGATGGCCCTTGTGCACCTTTTGGATTCGTTCGAGCGCGGCCTGTTCGGCCAGGAGCTCATCAGGCAACGGATCGGGCATCACGCGACGGTCAGACCGTCAATTCCGTCGAGCAGGCGTGAAATCATGATCTTCTGAACTTCAGAGGTCCCTTCGTAGATCTGGTACACGCGAACGTCTCGATAGATCTTCTCGACCGGGTAGTCATTGAGGAAGCCGTAGCCACCGTGAATCTGTATGGCGGCCGAGGCCACTCGTTCGGCCATCTCCGAAGCGAACAGCTTGGCCATCGAAGCTTCGCGGGCACAGTCGATCTCGTTGTCACGCAGGTGGGCAGCATGGAGATAGAGCTGGCGTCCGGCCTCGATCTCGGTAGCCATCTCGGCCAGCCGGAAGGCAATGGCCTGGTGTTCGATGATGGGTTTTCCGAACGTGACCCGCTCACGTGCATAGGCGTTGGCGGCCGCCAGAGCCGCACGGGCCCCACCGACCGCTTGAGCCGCCACGCCAATACGGCCCAGCGACAGGTTGCCAAGGGCGATTCCAAGCCCTCGACCTTCATCGCCCAGCATGTCACTGGCCGGTACTCGCATCTGGTCGAATGCGACCTGACACGTGTCGTTCGTCCGGTGGCCGAGCTTTTGTTCCTTCGAAATCACCCGATACCCGGGATTGTCCGTGGGTGTAATGAAGGCGCTGATTCCTCGCTTGCCGGCCTCGGGGTCAGTGACGGCGATGATCATGGCCACGTCCGACAGCGACCCGGCCGTAATGAACGCCTTCTGTCCGGCAATGATCCACTCGTCGCCGTCGCGCACCGCCCGGGTGGTGATCGAAGCCGCATCTGAGCCGGTGTGAGGTTCGGTGAGATGAATGCTGCCAATCCATTCGCCGCTCGTCAGTTTCGTCAGATAGTCACGCTTCTGTTGTTCGGTCCCAAGCTTCTCAACAGCAACGGCCACGGGCGAATTGTTGGCGGCCATCACATTGCTGATACCGCCGTCGGCGGCCGAGACTTCTTCGATGGCCAACGCGTAGCTCGTGAAGTCGAGCCCGGCTCCGCCCCAGGTCGGGTCAACCATCATCCCCATCAACCCGACGTTGGCCATGCTCCGATAGAGCTGCCGGGGAACGTCTCCCGTGCGGTCCCACTCGGCGGCGGACGGAGCGATCTCCTTCCGAGCGAACGAGCGAGCAACGTCGCGAATCTGTTCCTGCTGCTCGGTCAACAACATCAGGCGACTCCGACGGCAAGCGGTGGTGACGGAAACACCCCTCGAGCCTCTTCATAGGCGCTTCCGATTCGCAACACCAGGGCCTCGGCATTCGCCCGACCCATGATCTGTAGCGATGTTGGAAGACCGCCGTCGGTAACTCCGATAGGCAACGACAGCCCACATAACCCGAGGTAGTTACCAGCGCGAGTGAAGTGGGCCGGCGTGCTGTCTTCATCGACGCCGGCAAGCGGGGGAGCGGTGTCGGGCGTTGTCGGCGTGAGAAGCGCATCGAAGCCCTTGAGGGCAGCCGCGAACTCGGCCTGATCGTCCCGACGGCGTAGCTGCGCCCCGATGTACTCGACGGCTGTGATGTTCTTACCAGGCAGACCTCGCTTGCGGACAGCTTCATCGAGAGGAGCATCGACATTCTCGAACAGCTCGCCGTGATGGTGATAGGCCTCGGCCGTCACAATGACGAAGGCCATCTCTTTCATTTCGTCGAAAGGCAACGGTGCCTCGAAGACCTCAATGACTGCGCCCAGCTTGCTGAGCTGGTCGATAGCTCGGTCGTAGTCAGCCAGCACAGCCGATGTCGTCAACGCTCGTTCGCTGTCTGACAACGCGCCAAGCCGCATTCCGGCCACGCCGCGTCGAAGTTGCTCGTACAAACCGGCCGTCTGTTGCCAGTCGTTGTCGATGTCGACCTGGTTACGGCCCGTCAGTACGTCGAACATTAAAGCGACGTCTTCCACGCTCCGCGCCATCGGGCCGGGCGTATCAAGCGTGTGGGAAAGGGGCACGATTCCGTCGGTCGGCAACAGACCCTCGGTGGTTTTCAGACCGACGATGCCGCAGAGCGATGCTGGCAAACGCACAGAACCACCGGTGTCAGTGCCGATGGCACACGGAGCCATACCCGACGACACAGCGACGCCCGAGCCCGAGGACGAACCACCGGGAACATGGTGAGCCTCGGCCCCCCAAGGGTTCCGGGGGGTACCCATGTGCTGGTTGGTTCCCCACCCACCGAGGGCGAACTCAACGGTCTTGGTCTTGCCGAGCAGCGTGCCGCCGGCGGCCAACAGCCTGCGCCCAATCGTGGCTGTCGCTGGTGAGACCCGATCACGCCACGCCGCAGTCCCACCAGTCGTGATCCGGCCATCGACATCGACGATGTCCTTCAATGCAAAAGGCATACCGTGGAACGGACCGACTCGGTGGCCGTGCTCGATAGCCGCCGTTGCGGCGTCGGCTGAGGCTTGGGCCTGCTCGCCGTAGACGACCTGCCACGCGGCCAGGACATGGTCGTTGGCTTCGATCGAAGCCAGACATGCGGCGGTGGCTTCGGCGGGCGTCGCCGTGCCGTTCTGGAACGCTCTCGCCAATTCGGCGACGCCAGGTGTCATGCCGGCACGGGGGTCGACTGCCACACCAACAGCTGCAACCGTCCGTCCTTCGGCACCCACACAACCGAGTACCGGGCCGCGAGATTGAGATCGCGGTCGCCGGCAACGACATGAATGTCTGCTCGACCGGTCACCAACGCGGTGTCCCCGACAACCTGAACATCGGTGTCGGTACGTTCGACCGATCGGTAGTCGAACTTCTTGTCCTTGATGGCTTGGATGTAGGAGGTCTTGGTATCGACCAGCGTGTTGCTATGGGTGTACCTCAGCTCATCGGCTAGCAGCTCGTCGAGAGCAACCAGATCTTCGCCGATCTGGGCCGCCCAGCGACGCTCTTCCATTGCCAGTACGTCTTCAGCAGTTGTCACTAGATTTCCTCTCTCACGCGGAGGACAACTTTGCCCACCGCTTTTCTTTCGTCGATCAGTCGATAGGCCTCGGCGCCCTGCTCGAGGGGTAGCACGTGACCAACCGGGGGAGTGATGGCGCCGCCCACGATCAGGGGCAACAGCTCTTCGTGGATGCGCCGAGGCAGACCCGGATCACCGGCGACGGCCTCACCCCATGCCGCGCCAACGATGCTGACGTTGCGAAGGAGCAACCGGTTCACCTTGATCTCCGGGATCGTGCCAGCAGCAAAGCCGACAACAACCAACCGTCCGAAGCGAGTGAGTGCTCGAACTCCGTCGAGGAAACGATCACCGCCGACGGGGTCGTAGGTCATATCGACGCCGCGACCACCCGTGAGCTCGAGGACCTCGTCCTTCCATGTGTCGGAAACGAGCACGATGTGATCGGCTCCAGCGGCCTTGGCTACCTCACCCTTGGCCTCGGTCGAAACCAACCCAATCACCGTGCCGGCGCCGATGCCTTTGGCTACCTGGATTCCGGATGTGCCGACGCCACCGGAGGCGCCAAGCACCAGCAAGCTTTCACCGGCGGTCAACCCACCCCGGTGAACCATGCAAAACACGGCGGTCTGATAGTTCATTATCAGAGCCGCTCCCTGTTCGAACGAGAGTTGCTCAGGCAGAGCAAACACCTCGGACGGATCGCAAATAGCCACCTCGGCCATGCACGCTTTGGTCCAGGCGCACACGCGATCACCAGCCGCAAAGCCGGAGTCGGCCGGAGCCGATCGAACAATCCCCGCCATTTCGATGCCGGGGGTGAACGGCGGGTCGGGCCGGTACTGGTACATCCCCTTGCTCTGGAGCAGGTCAGGGAAGGACACCCCAGCGGTCACGACATCAACAACGACCTTGGCCGGGTCGGCGGCGGGCTCAACGGTGTCGACCACCGCCACGCCGTCGGGCCCCGTGAGGGACTGGATCTCGAGAGCTTTCATTCCGCAGAACCTACCGGAGCCACCTTGGCCGAGTGCAACACTGGTGGATGCTCTCGGTGGGACCGCATGACAGACTGGCTTCATGACCGTGGACGTCTGGCCCATCACCGACAACTTTGCGGCAGAGATCGGCGACGTCGACCTCTCCCAGCCCCTCGAAGACGAAGACTGGCGCCAGATCGAGGATGCCTACAACCGTCACTCAGTCCTGGTCTTCCCCGACCAACACCTCGAGAACGACCAGTTGTCTGCTTTCGCCAATCGTTTCGGCAGCATCGACCACTCCATGCAGAAGTCTTTGGAGATCGAGGACGAGCGGCTGCCCGACACCCTCGCCGATGTGTCGAACCTCGATCGAAACGGCAATGTGCTGTCCGACAACGACCGCATGATGGGCTTTCAGCGTGGGAACCGGCTCTGGCACACCGACAGTTCCTTCAAGACCGTTCCTGCGAACGCGTCGTGCCTGTATATGCGCTCGACGCCACCGGTGGGCGGGCACACCGAGTTTGCCGACATGCAGGCTGCATGGGATGCGCTCGATCCGGAGTTGCAACACAAGATCGAGGGCCGCATCGCGATCCATAGCATTGCGACATCTCGGGCCCGCATGGGCTTCGAGATGACGGCCGACGAGAACGCCAACTATCCCCGGGTCGCTCAAGCCATGGTCCGCACCCACCCAGCCAACGGCCGAAAGTCGATCTACGTTGCGTCTCACGTTGGCTCGATCGTCGATATGGCTGATAGCGAGGCCACCGCCCTTCTTGACCAACTGGTCGCCCATGCCACCCAGCGACAGTTCGTGTATCAGCATCGCTGGCATGACAACGACGTCGTGGTCTGGGACAACAAGTGCACGCTGCACCGAGGCCGACCATTCGACGATCTGCGCTGGCCTCGGGATGCCCGACGAGGTACCAGCCTCGACGTTGCCTCCACTCTTGTTCAGGAGAACCTCGAGCTCCCGGCGTCGGTGATACTCGGCTAGGACTTGAGCTTGCCTGCGTCGACGGCGTCACCCTTGACGCTGAACCCGTCTTCTTCCATGGCGACGACTTTGCCCCGATTGATGCTGACCCAGTCGCGGGCTTCCATGTACGGCTTGAACGTCTGGCCGATGAGCCGCTCGTCGTCCTTGGTCTTTGGCCGCTGGATCTCATAGAGGTGCGGGAACTCGAGCCAGCCGCACACCGTGTCCCAGAGACGCAGGGCAGCGTCGCCGGTTGGAGGGTCGATCAAGACGGGTCCGAAGATCGTGTGGTCGGGGCCGCCATTGGCATCGGCGAAGAACATGGTTGGCACGCCGAAGCCTCCGGAGGCAATCACGCGATCATGGTCGGCTTTCACCTCGTCGTTTGTCGTGAGGTCCTTGATCGATTCATCGACCAAGCCAGGGTCCATGCCGATCTCCTCCAAGAGGACGCGGGCAACGTCGGGCTCGTGGATCTTCATCCCATCGATGTGCAGTGCGCGGCCCGTGACGGCGTACCAATCATCGAGGTGCTTCATGTCGATTCGGCCCAACAACGCACCAATACGCAGGATGGACCAGCCATAGCTCCAGTCGCGCTCCCATGGGTGACGCTTGCCCTCCACGCGGTTGACCTCTTCGAGCGAGAAGAACTTCCAGTTCACTTCGAGCTCTAATTGATCGCGAACATCTCTCATCCAGAGCGACGTCTGGTATGCCCACGGGCAGAGAACGTCGAAGTGGAAGTCAACGGCGGTAGGACGAATCGGTTCGGACATTGGGTTGGTTCCTTAGCTTGTGATGTTGGCCCTGTGATGTTGGCCCGGTGACGAGACGAGACTCCGGGTGAACTCAACCGGATGGGTCTAGCCGAGACGGACCGGCACACTTCGGGGCCCGCGGACGTTGCCTGCCGAAAAAGTAACGGCGGCGGGATCGGTCAGCTCGAACTCGGGGTACCGAGCCAGGAACATCTCGATGGCGATATTCATCTCCAGACGGGCCAGGTTCGAGCCAAGGCAGCGGTGCACACCCAGCCCGAAGGCCGCGTGTCGATTCTGCTGTCGGTCAATCTTGACCTCGTGCGGGTTCTCGAACGCTTCAGGATCACGGTTCGCCGCCGGATACGTCAGCATCACCCAGTCGCCTTCAGCGACCGGACAGCCCGCGATTTCGGTATCGGTCGTTGCCACCCTGGCGACATACACCGGGGAGTAGGCCCGAAGGAACTCTTCGACTGCGTTGGGAATCAGTTCCGGCTCCGCAATGAGACGTCGGCGATCATCGGGATGGGTTGCCAGATGCAGGAAGGACGAACCGATTCCCGACCAGGTTGTGTCGATGCCGGCAATCAGAAGAAGGAAGAGCATCTTGGTCAGACCGACGTCGTCCATCGGTTCGCCGTCGATTTCCTGAGCCATCAGATACGTGACGAGATCGCTCCCACCATTCGCCCGTCGATCATCGATGAGACCCTGCATGTACGCAAGCATCGTGCGCGTCGTTCCGCGCTCGACCTCAGCATCTATCGGCCCAACCTCGAGCAACAGGTGAATCCAGTGCCGGAACTGATCGGCCTCGCTTGGCGGGACACCGAACATCACCGCGGTGAGGTCGCCAGGGATGTGGCGGGCGTAGTCGAGGGCCAGATCGCATTCGGTGCGGCTCTCGAGTGCGTCCAGACGCGCCTCACAGAGGTCACGAATCGTCTGTTCCCACTTCTTGGTGTTCTCCAGATTGAAGAACGGCAACATCATTCGCCGGGGGGCAGTCTGATCAGGTGGGTCGAGATTGATCGGAGGAAGAACCGCACCGCGGCGTGAGGTCGGAATCTCACTCATGTTGACGCGGCGACTACTGAACGTCTCAGTGTCGTGTGCAACCGCCGAGATGTCTTCGAAACTCAGTGGGACGTTGGCCCCGCCGTAGCGGTCTGTGTGCACCACCGGGCAGGTCTCGCGCATCTCATCAAAGATTGGGTAGGGATCCGCCACGAAGGCTGGATCGAAATGATCGAAGTCGACGGTCCAGTCTACTACCGGCTCGCGCTCTGGTCGTTCGGTCAATGGTTGGTCCTCTCGCTCACTCCGATAGTAGCGATCGCACCAGGACCCCACGAAATGACCTGCGTATCATCGCCCGAATCAGGCCGGGTCTCCGGATTGTTAGGCCGCAACGGCCCGTTCTATGGGTAGTGATATGAGTAGAGGTTCGAAGCCAGTCTTACCTGAAACCTTCACCCTCTGCCCTTAGGCAACTACTCTCCGGAGAGTGCTCGGGCTGGTGGGAACCTTGGCTGCTGTGGCAGCTGCATCGTTCTCAACTGCCGCGCCCGCCGTCGAGCCACCTGCCCCACCGGCGCCGGAGCACGCTGTTCTTATCTACGAATGGGCCGCCCAAGGGGCCGAGTGCACAATCGATTGGACCCTGATCGGCGGCGTCGCCGGTGTTGCGTCCAACCATGGTCAGCTCGCCGACTTTGGCGAATCGACAGGCCAACGGCTCGAAGACAGCGGCACGTCGAGCCCAGCAATCGTAGGAGAACTGCTCGATGGAGCGAATGGTCGGGCCCACATAGGTGATACCGATCAGGGGAGGCTCGATTCCGAGTCGGACCTCGATCGGGCAGTTGGCCCCTTTCAGTTCATCCCAGAAACCTGGGCCGAGTACGGTCGCGACGGGAACGGCGATGGCGTGGCCGACCCCCAAAGTCTCTGGGATGCGTCAGCTGCCGCCGCCGACTTTCTTTGTGCCAACGGCGCCGACGTTGACGTCGATGCTGCTCTCACTCGATACTTCGGAACCGATCAGTGGAACGACTGGGCGAAACGGCGACAGGGCGAGCTCATCGACTACCAGTCGGAGCGAGCGACCTACCTCGTTGCTCAGGGAACTCCGGCCCCAAGCTCGGTAACCGAAGAAGTAGTGCAGCTTTCTGCGCCGCCGGCGGCAGAGCTCATCCCGGCCGCGACCCCTCATGCAGAGGCCGGCCGCGATATCGAACCGGTCGCTTCGCCCTCGTGGCTCTCACCGTCACACCTTTTGATAGAGGGCGACTGGGACGGCGACGGTCACCCATCGACCGGAGCACTGGAGTTCACCGAGTCTGGCGGCCGCTTCGTCTTCGCCGATCACCTCGGACGTCCGTATGGATCGGCCGTCACCGTCGATGTCCTCCTCCCTGCCGCAGACCTCCAGCAAATCACGCTGCACGCTTTCGCCGGTGACTGGAACGGCGACGGGGTCGACAGTCCTGCGGTAGTCATCGTGCACGCTGGCCAGGGCACCGAGGTCGGATTTGATGAACGGGGTGCAATTGTTCGTTCGGTCGATCTAGGACCGATCGATCCCCTCGCGGTCAATTTTGCGGTTGCCCCGATCGCCGTGCCGGCCTCTCTTGTGAGTGGCGCCCCACCCGAGCCATGGAAGACCGAGACCAGCCATAGCGGCGCCGAGGTAGAGCTATTCAGAGCTGGCGGCATTGCCGTCGCCGAGTCGCTGGCTCAGCCGCTGTCCGACCTGCTGGCTGCCGCCGCCACGGATGGCATTCACCTCGAGGGTTGGGGTTGGCGCAGCCACGAGGCCCAGATCGAACTCCGCCGCCACAACTGCCCCGATGTCTGGACGGCCCCGCCCTCGTCATGCTCACCACCAACGGCCATACCTGGCACGTCGCAGCACGAAGTTGGCCTGGCCATCGACTTCCACGTTGGGGGGCAGACCCTCACGGCGGGATCACCCGAATTTCTCTGGCTCGACGAACACGCGGTTCGGTACGGCTTGATCAACTTGCCGAGTGAACCGTGGCATTGGTCGGCCTCTGGCGGTTAAGTTCGCGCCGTGACCACTGTGACGCGCCTCGACACCGGCACCCTTCCTGTCGTCGATCTCACCGATGTCCGCCGACAGGTGGCGGGATCTCTCGACCGGACCGCAGCCGAAGTCCGCCAGGCGCTGACCAACGTCGGCTTCTTCTCGATAGTCGGCCATGGCGTCGACTGGGCTCAGGTCGACGACATCTACGAGCAAGCGGCGCGTTATCACTCGTTACCCATTGAGATTCGCACCGGTCACACCATGAGCTCGTCAAGGATGGGGTACAACCCGCTCGGAGCAGCCCAAAAGGGCGAGCGGCTACCGGCTCTGAATGCCGCCTTCTTCTTCGCCCGACCCGGCTCCAATCGCAACCAGCTGCCGACTGAAGACGAGCTGCCGGGATTCGCTACCGCGGTAAGCGACTTTTACCGGGTCATGGATGAAGTCGGCCAGATCATGCTCGATCTCTATGCTGTAGCCGCTGGTATGCCGGCCGTGTACTTCCATCAGTTCTTCGATCCGGCCTTAGCCACACTGCGGCTCACCCACTATCCGCCGCTGCCAGCCGCCCACGATCAGTGGGGAATCGATCCCCACTCCGATGCTGGGTTCATGACAATGCTGCCAGCCAACCCGGTCGCGGGCCTGTGCATCAAGCCCGACGGGGGAGACTGGTTCGAAGTGGAACAAGAACCCGAGTCGTTCGTGGTGAACGCTGGCGACATGTTGCGGCGCTGGAGCAACGACCGATTTCTTTCAACCACCCACCGGGCCCTCAACCGGTCCGACATTGACCGCTACGCCATTCCGTACTTCTTCGATCCTCGACCCGACACCATCATTGATGTGTTGCCCTCGATGATCGACGATGAACACCCCAAACGGCATGACGCTCTGGTCTATCGCGACTACCTGTCGGCCTTCATGGCCGACGGCTATGCCGCAGTGCGCGACAACCGAGACTAGCGAAGCTTTTGGTTTCCGAGGTCAAGCACGTCGGTCGCCAGCATCTCATACCCCTGCCAGACCTCGACCAGTTCAGTCGTAGCAGCATCGAACGGGCTGTCATCGAAGGGGCTATAGGAGTCGAGGATCACATGTGGGCATCCGAGCTGGTCAAGCAAGCCCAGATCCTCGGCGATTTGCGCCATCGAGCCGTGGCCCATGAAACGGTCGGGGTCATCGACGCTCTGGGCGGTTGGATGGAACAAGATACGCGGGCAGACCTCGGGTGTCGGCTTTCCGGCCGCCTCAGCTGCGGCCGCCAGCCGAGGAATACCAACATCGGCCAACCAGGTCGCACGTACTCGGATAGGGTGCCAGGCTGTCCCGAACCGAACGGTTCGGCGAAGGGCGGCGGCGCTACTTCCCCCAACCCAAATCGGCACTGCCGCCTGCATCGGGCGGGGTGCGGTGTCGATTCCCTGACACTGCACGAACTCGCCATCGAACGTCAGCGTGTCCTGCGTCCAGTGGCGAGTAATCACGTCGAGGTACTCGTCGGTGATGGCACCGCGTCGTCGGAAGGCAACGTTGAGTGCGGCGAACTCGCGCTCGGCCCAGCCGATGCCGACGCCAAAGATCAGGCGGCCTCCGCTGAGCTGGTCGACGTTCGCCAGCGACCGCGCCAGCTCGAGCGGGTTGCGGTACGGCACGATGCTGACCGTGGTCCCGATCGCGAGCGTGCTCGTGACTCCCGCCAACCAACCCAGGGTGCTGAGCGGCTCATAGAACGGCGCCGGGTAGCGCTCGCTGACGTCGGGAGTGATGGTCACATGGTCCGATGTCAGCAGACTGTGAAACCCCAGCCGCTCGGCCAGATCGACCCACCCGGCCATGTTGTGGGGCGAGGCCGAAGGGCCGAAATTGATGAGGTTGATGCCTACCTTCATCGGCTCAGTCTCGCGTGCATCGCTGGTGCGCCCGTCATTGGTTGGTCGACGGTGTGCACCCGTTGATGGTTCTAGCCCACACTGTGTCTATGGCGAACGTGCTGAGTGAGACCCAGGTGACTGCCTACGACACCGACGGCTACGTGTTTCCGATCCCGGCGCTAAGCGGCGATGAGGTGGCGCGGTGCCGTGCCGGCCTCGAGCAGTACGAAGCATCGGTCGGCCATCCAATCGAGTTCCCGGAGAAGAGTAAGTCGTATCTCTTGTTCGACTGGGCCGACGAGCTCGTGCATCACCCGAAGGTGCTCGACGCGGTCGAGAGCGAGTGTCCTCCCAAAGCCGGCCCGGTCCGGATCATCCCTGGAAGCCACCGACTCGGGCAGTTCGAGCACGGAGACGACCCCGGTCAATGGAACATGATCAAACGCGGTCAGGGCATCTTTGATCAATTCAAGGACGATGACGGGGTACTGATGCCGCTGCGGTCCGGAGAGATGTCGTTGCACCACACCGACGTCGTTCATTCGTCTACCGGCAACAACGCCGCCGATCGTCGCATCGGGATCGGCATCAGCTATATCCCAACCCGCGTTCGCCCGCTTGGCGACATTAAACCGAGCGCCCTTTTGGGGCGCGGCACCGATACCTACGGTCACTTCGTTGAAGAAGACCGCCTGGTCGAACAACAATCACCTGAAGCCCTTGCCGCCCATGTTGAAGCCAACAGACTGTTTCGTGCTCGACAGGACGCTGGCGCCAGTCTCAGCTGATCGGCTGCTTCTAATCAACGATGCCCGGGTCGATGGCGCACAGATAGGCGTGCATGGCGCGGACAGCCGGCGTACTGATGCCGTGCTTGCTCGCTAGTCGGAGTGCGGCGCCGGTAATCGCGTCGTGCTCGAAGGCTCGCCCCGCGCGCCGGTCTTGAAGAGTCGACGGCACCAGCGTTGCGGGAAGCGAATCAAGCCGGGTCAAGGTCCGCTCCAGGGCGTCGGCTCCCATGTCCACACCCTCGGCTGAGGCCAGTTGAATCACTTCACTGATCACGTCGGCCGCCATCGCTTTCATCGCCGGTTGCTGATAGATGACGCCAGGTTGGTTCGCAATGGCACATGGCCCGTTCAACAGGAGGTTGATCAGCAGCTTCTCGAAGTTCCGCAGTCGGTAGTCGTCGCCGGCCGAGATGGTTGCCCTTGTTCCCTCGAATAGCTCGGCCAGTGCTTCACCATCGGGCCCGCCGGCCACGAAGAGGTGACAACGTGCCGTATGAGCGATTCGCCCCGGCTCGATCACCGAGGCACCGCAATAGACCACACTCCCGATGCAGGTCGCATCGGGCACAATCGCTCGTCCTCGTTCAGCTTGCTCAATGCCGTTCTGAATCAGCACGACGCGGGTTGATGGTGTGCACAACGCGTCGAGCCACGGTTTGGCGCCCTCGGTCTGGTGAGCCTTGGTAACAAGAAGCACCCAATCGACCGGACCACCGACATCATCGGGTTGGGTCAGGGCGACGGCATCTGGATGTTCGGCCGGCAACTGGGACGACTCGACGAACAGACCGGTGAACGGGCGACGGGCGCATAACAAAACGTCGTGGCGGTCGGCCAGCAGTAGCTCAGAGGCAAAGACTCCTCCGACCGACCCGACGCCGACGATGGCAACTCGTTGTCTCTTTTTCATCGTCTCGGCTTCATCATCTCGGCTTCATCGGGTCAACCAGCCGGCGAGCAAGAACGCGGCCACACCCAGCCCACTCCGTTTGAAACCGGGCAAGATGCGCTGCATGTGGATGCGAGTTCGGATCGGGAAGGCGGCGAACTCTCCGTCCAGATCGTCGAGCAACAAACTGGCGTCGGGCGGGGTCACCGAATCAGTGGCCTGCTCATCCTCATCGGTCATCGCCAAACAACGTAGTGCCGGCTCGTGCGTACGAGCTACGTTGGCGACTCATGGAACTGAACGATGTGATGCGCACCACCTTCTCCTGCCGGAACTGGACTGACGAGCCAGTGAGTGACGAGACGCTCCACCGCATCCTTGATGTCGCTCGCTTCGCTCCAAACGGAGGCAATCGACAGGGATGGCACGTGACGGTGGTCAAAGACCGCGCTACCCGGCAGAAGTTCATTCCGCTCGTGAAGCCGACCACATCGGTCTACGTAGCCCAGACAAAGGCGGGAGAAGCACCCTGGAACTCGGTGCATCCCACATCAGTCGATATCACCGCAGCCATCGCCGCCGATCCGGACTTCCCCGGGCTCGAAGAGATGGTCGATGCACCGGTAGTCCTCGTGGTCACGGTCGACCTCGGCGTCGTGGCTAGCTTCGATAAGGATCTCGACCGAGTGGGTGTCATCAGCGGCGCTTCCATCTATCCGTTTGTCTGGAACATGCTCCTCGCGGCGCGCAACGAAGGGCTCGGCGGGGTTCTGACCACGTACCTCGCTGGCAAGGAGGCTGACGTTCAACAGTTGTTGGGCCTACCTTCCCACCACGCGGTCGCGGCCATGGTGCCACTCGGACACCCGGTGAAGCAGCTGACCAAACTGAAGCGATTGCCAGTCGAAGAGTTCACGACGGTCGACCGCTTCGACGGCCCCGCCTTCACCATCTAAGCCCCAAACGGTGTGCGAGCCACATCGTCGTTGTGGGGTTTAGTCGTCGAGGGGGAAGAGATCATCGGCCATCGTGGCGACGATGCTTGGAAAGTCGACCGTCGCCGCCCGGGTAGCCAGGTGGCGGGCTAGAAGGGTCACCGATCCGCCCCATTTGGCCATGAGGTGGGTACACGACGCGTTGCGCCAGCCGTCGATCAGTACCTGAGCCGTAGCCAGGTCGGTGCCAAGGTCGGCTTGACCCGGTGACGCCCACGGCATCTGCCGAGCCACGTTCTCGGGTCGTCGGGCCACGTGGGTGTCAAGCCAGGTCGTCATCGATGTCTGGACCGGTGGGGGAGCCAGCATGGCTCCGCTGATGACATGACCCTGAAGGGCGGCCCGTACCTGCTCGGCCCGCTCGGGGCTCGTACCACTGAGGATGGCCCCAACTCGTCCGGCCGACAGATTGTCGAGGACGCTCAGCTCCTCGGCCACGGTGAAGGGATGCTCGTGGTCGAGATCGATGTCAACGATGACCGCGAGATTCGAGGTCGCGGCAATTACCTCACCTGCTCGCACCGCCTCGGTTCCAGGACGGCCACCGATCACAACGGCCCAAAGACCGAGATTGTCAGCCTGGCGGGCCTGATCGACGGCGGCGCTGACGGGCTGGGGACCATCTGTGGCCTGACTATCTGTGGCCTGACCATCTGTGGGGCGACGAGCCGTCCAGAACGCTTCGGGACGAAGGTCGAGACCCAGCCTCATCGGACAGCCCCGCCATCGATGAGGGGCGCCAACTCTCGTCCGAGCCGCTCGACCATTTCCGTCAGAGCCGAGCGCGGTGGGGCGTCGTAGCCGATCCGGCACACGACGCGATCGACGTTTTCATAGGTCATGAGCGTGTCAGCAATCTCTTCTGCGCTTCCGATAATGGCCGACTCCTCGACTTCATCCATCGACGACTCGATCTGAGCGGCAAAGTCGACACCGGTGTCGTCGGCACCCCATCCCAACCCGGCATAGACCAGATAGCTGGAACGCACCCAGGCGGCTGCTTGTCGCCGTTCGGCCTCATCGTCGGCGATCCAAAGATTCCGCAGGATGCCAACGGGTGGCGGCGACCCCCCTGGACCGCCAGCATCTTCCCATGCCGTCTGATGATTGACGATGAGATCGTCGACCACAGCCTTGGAGAACGCTCCTGAGATGAACAGGCCAAAGCCACGTCGGCCAGCGCGCCGGGCGGCGACGGGGCTCGTAACTCCAACCCACATTGGCGGCCCGCCGGCGAGATGCATCGCCACGTGATCAAGCCCCGCATTCATTCGCTTCACCCGTTGGGCCATATCGAGCCCCTTAGACTCGAACTCGACCGGGCGATAGCCCATGCCCAGGCCCAGCTCAAAGCGATTGGGAAACCGGCGATGGATCTCCGCAGCCCCAGCCGTGACACGGTGAGGTTCCTGGAGCGGCAAGAGCAACACGCCGGTGGCGACGGTGAGGCGCGTGGTTGCCGCCAACATGGCGGCCGCTGGCGGAAGTAGCGCCGGGCAATAGCCGTCGTAGTAGCCGTGGTGCTCAGAAAGCCAAAGGCTGTCGAGTCCGGCGGATTCCGCCAGCCGCGCATCCTCGATCAGTTCCCGGTAGAGGGCCCCGAAGGCTCGGGGTCTCGTCGCCGTCGACTGGAGACACCACAAACCGATTCCTAGCTTCACCATGTCTTCATTCTGCCTAGCTCCAGGCGGCGCATGCGGTCTATCCGGTCCAAGCTGGTTACCTTAGAACGATGACGTCGGAGGACACCCCTTCAGCCCAGGATCCAAGTCGCACCGGCCCGCTTGCCGGTGTCCGGATCATCGACCTAACCCAAGTCCTCGCCGGGCCGTTCGCCACCATGTTGCTGGCCGACCAGGGGGCCGATGTGGTGAAGATCGAACCGGTGGCGGTCGGCGACCTTCTTCGCGGCACAAAGAGCTTCCGGAAGAACGATCTCAACGCGTTCGCCATCAACAACAATCGGGGCAAGAAGAGTGTGGCCGTCGACCTGCGAAATCCCGAGGGTCTTCGCCTTGTGAAGCAACTGGTAGCCGGAGCCGATGTGTTCGCCCAGAACTTCAGGCCCGGCGTTGTCGAGCGGCTCGGCCTCGGACCCGACGATCTCCGGGCCACCAATCCGCGGCTCATCACCGTGTCCAGCTCCGGTTATGGCAGTAGTGGACCAGACGCCGAACGTCCCGTCTACGACCCGATCATGCAGGCAGTTAGCGGCCACATCGCCCTGCAGCGGGCCGAAATCGATGGGCCGCCTGACCTCATCCGTTCCGTCGTCATCGACAAGGCAACAGCGCTCAGCACCGCCCAGGCCATCACCGCTGCCCTCTTTAGTCGGGAGCGAACAGGACGTGGCCAGCACATCTCGATCAACATGCTCGATGTAGCAACCTGGTTCTTCTGGCCTGATGGAATGATGGCCAACACCATGCTCGACGACGACGTCACCCAGGGTCGTCGCATTGGTGAGCTCTACCGCATAACGCAGTGCAAGAACGGCCAGCTTGTCTACTGGACCGCTTCACCTCGCGACCTCGAGGGCTTCTACACCGCCATAGGTCGACCAGAGCTATTCAACGATCCTGACCTCGGCTGGCCGTACTACCGATCGAATCTCGAGGCCTTTCTCGGCGCCACTGAACCCGTGCTGGCGGGACTCGACGTCGACCAGGCCGTTGCCGCCCTTCAAGCCAACGATGTGCCGAGTGCCAAGGTGCTCGACTTCGACGAGGTCCATCTGCATCCGCAGGTGATGCACAACGCCAAGATTGTCGACTGGCACGACGAGGTCGCCGGCCACGTCCGCCAGGCCATGCCGCCTGCCGACTTCTCGGATACCCCGGTCGTACCATGGCGTCATCTGCCACTCCATGGCTCACATACCGACCAGGTGCTCGCCGAGCTGGGGTGCGATTCCCAAGAAATATCCCGACTCAGAGAAGAGGGCGTCGTTGCCTAGCTCTGCCTCGCATTCCGTCAGTGCCGTGCAGCTCACCGAGGTCCTCGGTCAGCAAGCTCCCGTCCATCTTGTCGAGGGTCCTCGAGCGGCGGTTGCGTCCGTCTTTCGGCTAGGTGACGCTGGCACCGAACTTCTCTTCATCCAACGAGCAGCTAAGAAGGGTGATCCGTGGTCGGGGCAGATGGCATTTCCAGGCGGCAGAGTCGAGCCTGACGACGCCGATTCGTTCGCCACAGCCGAGCGCGAGACGTCGGAGGAAGTGGGCCTCGACCTGGCGCCAGCGGTTCGGTTGGGATCGCTCAACGAACTCGACGGCGGTCGGGCCACCAATCGCCTGGTGTCTGTGAACGCCCACGGGTATTGGTTGGCGGGCCCCCGGCCGGCCCTAAACCCAAACTATGAGGTGGCCGAGGCGTTGTGGGTGCCGCTGGCCCAACTGGCCGACCACGACCGCTATATCGACTATTTCTACCCTGTGTCTCAGTCGACGTTCCCTGGCATTCAGCTCGACAATCCGAACCAGGTAATCTGGGGTCTGACCCTTCGCTTTCTCGCCGACCTTTTCCTGCGCCTCGAGACTCCGTTCGTCATCAGACCCACCGATTAGTTCGCCACGCGGGGAGCAGCAGCGCTTACTGGAGGAAATCTGCGAGCAGCGAGAACTCGTCGTCGACATTGTTCGGGACGATGTACCCGGTCTCGTCGACTATCTCGTCGATTCGGTCGGCCACGGTTTCGGGCGTGAGGTTCGAATCGTGAATCCCTGGGTTGACCCCTACGAAGGTTCGAGCCACCCGACCGCCGAAGGCCGACAACGTCTCGCCCGTCAGTTCACACGATTCGTGGCAAAGGTAGACCACGACTGGCGCCACCTGCTGTGGCCCCATCTGCTGTTCGACCTGCCGCTCGTCGAGCCCCAGCATCGC
>JBLINY010000016.1:0-63679 GCA_047638695.1 Acidimicrobiales bacterium
GACGGGTCGTCATAGAACACGGCCTGTTGCCCGTTGCCGTGATGCACATCCCAGTCCACCATCGCCACCCGCCCAACACCCCGAGTTTCCTGCAGATGTTTGACCACAACGGCTGCATTGTTAAACAGACAGAAACCCATACCGGACTCGGGTATGGCGTGGTGCCCGGGCGGCCGCACAAGTGCGTAGACGTTGTCCACGACGCCATCAAGAACGGCGTCAGCGGCTGCCATACATCCGCCAGCTGAGAGCAGCGCGATCTCGTAGCTGCCTTTGCCGAACGGTGTGAAGCCACCGGCATCGCCGCCGGCCACCGCCGACTCGGCCTCGATACGATCGTGATAGCCACGATCGTGGACTCGCAAGATCTCATCAACCGTTGCCGACCTCGGTGCGACTGGCACCAGCTGATCGAGTAACCCACTGGCTCGCAGCAGATTCACGAACCGCCGCTTGGTCTCCGGATTCTCCGGGTGTTCGAAGGGTTGCAGCGTGGTGCCGTCGGTCGGAAGAATCCAGCCGTTCCCGGTGTCGTGCCAGAGGTAGTGCTCGTCGAAGACCAGGCCAGTTGTCATCTTCAACTCCATCTGTTGGTTGGCGCGGACCCTAACCCAACGAGTCCACCGGTTTCCCACGTCCAGGGCATCGCGGCCGGCCACCTGCTAGGCCTCCGGTATGGATCTTGCTGGAACACGGGTACTCGTGACCGGGGCTTCAAAGGGAATCGGCGAGCTAGCCGCCCGAGCGTTCGCGGCCAAAGGAGCGCGGGTTGCGGTGGCTGCCCGCTCCGGCGACAAACTCGAGCCACTGGCCAATGAGCTGAACGGTGATGCTTATGTGGTCGACCTGGCAGATCCAGCTCAGGTCGAGAACTTCATCGATCGGGTTGAGGCAGATGGCGCCATCGATGTCTTGGTGAACAACGCCGGCCTCGAGGACTTCACACCAATTGAGCTCCTCACATCGGCAACCATCGACCAGTTGATCTCGCTCAACCTGGCGACTCCGCGGAACCAACATCGGGCTCACGACCGTGCACCTTGGTGGCGTAGACACCGAGATGGGTCATCGAGCAATAACGGCGGAGACAATGGTGCCGCTCATGAAACGATTCCGCTTCGTTGGCCTGTCGAAACTGACCGATCCACAGAAGGTGGCGAACGGCATCGTTAGCGCAGTCGAGAAAGACAAGCGCTTTGTCGTTTATCCCGCCAACGCCAAACCAATGGCCGGTCTGGTTAATCTTCCTCGCCGCACCATGAACGCCATGTCGAAAGGCATCACCTTCCACTAAGCAGCCCCATCCCTGAGCACCAGGGGGATTCAGCTGGCGGTCTCCGAACCGTCATGCTGTAGGGCGAAGGCATCGGCGATCAGCTCATAGGACCGGACTCGGTCTTCATGGGCGTGGGTGATTGTGACGAGGCTCAACTCGTCGGCTCCATGTCGCTCGGCCAGCTCTTCGAGCTGCTCATGGACCTTGTCAGCGCCGCCGACGATCATCGGCTTGCGCCCGTCATCGACCGGAATCCGCTTCTTGAAAACGGCAAGATCCTGACCGGCATCTTCGGCGGACGGGATCGCTCCACGCCGACTCGATGCCCGCCATGAGCGAATGCTGGCGGCGGCACGATCCGCATCTTCATCGTCCCAACCACAGATGACCGACGCGGCCACAAGCACCTTCGGCTCCGGGTGGACATCGGATGGCCGGTATTGATTCCGATACGCCTCGCAGACTGCTTCGCCATCGGCGTACGTGATGAAGTGGGCCCAAGCCAGTGGTAGTCCGAGGTGAGCAGCGATTCCCGCGCTGTCGGGACTCGACGCCAACACCCACATCTCGGGCATTCCCGGACCGGTTGGCGTTGCATGCACATCGACGAACTGGCTGTCTGGTTCGATCGAGTCGTCCAGCCATCGAAACAGCTCGACCACCTGGTTCGGGTAGTACTCGATGCCGAGTTTGCCCGGGCCTTTGGCCAGCGCTGCCGCGGTCAGGTGATCCGATCCCGGAGCGCGGCCCACACCAAGATCGATGCGATCCGGGTACAAGGTGTGCAGCATCCGAAAGTTCTCCGCCACCTTGTAGGCGCTGTAGTGCGACAGCATGACGCCGCCTGAACCCACACGGATCGTGGACGTCGCATTGGCAACGTGGCCGATCAAGACCTCAGGCGACGAACCGGCGAGCGCGTTGGAGTTGTGATGCTCCGCCAACCAATAGCGGTGATATCCCAATCGTTCGGTGTGTTGAGCAAGATCGACGGTGTTGGCAATGGCCTGCGCCGCGCTCGTTCCTTCGGGCACCGGGGACTGATCCAAGACACTCAACCGCATGTCCCGAGTGTGGCAGCTCACCGGCCAACTGACAGCCCCGGTGGCTAGCCGATCGCAGCTCGGGCGTCGGAAGCGAAGACCTCTTCGAAACTGGCGATGGTCTGGATCACCGAGACGTCCCCAAGCTGGCGGGCAACCACCTGCAAACCGACAGGCATGCCATCGGCGGTAAAGCCGCAGTTGACGGTGCCGGCCGGGTTGCGTGTGAGGTTGAATCCGTAGCTGAACTTCACCCAACTCGGCGTTTCCTCGCCGTTGATGGTGCCCTGGCGGCCGATGAACGGTGTCTGACCAGCGGCCGCTGGCGTCAGCAGCAGGGGCGACTGTTCGAATGCCCGGTCGAGCTGCAGGTTGTATTCATGCACTGCGTCGAGCGAGCGGGCGACATCAACGCCGCTCAGCTTCAGGCCGCGTTCGACCTGGAACTGCAACGACGGGTCGATCAGGTCCCATTCGGGCGTATCGATGAGATGCCCCTGGGTGCGCGCTCTCAATGCGATCCAGAGGTTCCACCACGGCTCGAGCGGGTCGGTCGGCCAGATGTCGTCGATCTCGATGATCTCGACGCCGAGATCGGCCAAACGATCAACCGCTGCCTTGGTGACGGCGGCAATCTCGGCGTCGACTTCGGCGAAGCCCAACGTCGGCGACCAAACAACCGATGAAGGAAGACGAGCCGTCGCCACTGCCTCGTACCAGGGAGCCCCAGACCGAGGCAACGACTGGGGGTCGGTGGGATGAGGCCCCACCGCGACGTCGAGAGCGAAGGCAGCGTCAGCAATTTGAACGGTCATTGGCCCCTTGACCGAGAAGTGGGCAGAGCCAGGAGGATTTGGCCCTCCATTGGGCACCCGACCTTGTGTCGTCTTGATGCCGCTGAGGCCACAGATGGCCGCCGGCAGCCTGATCGAACCACCGCCGTCAGAACCCGTCGCCAACGGCACCATGCCGCTGGCCAACGCCGCAGCCGAACCGCCGGATGAACCGCCCGGCGTGCGTTCGAGATTCCAAGGGTTGAGAGTGTCACCCGTGAGCCCGCACTCGGTTGCACCTTTGTGTCCGTACTCCGGCGTAGTGGTTTTCCCGATCACGACGCAGCCGGCCGCCCGCAGTCGCGCCACCAGCACCGAGTCGCCCCTGGCCGGCTCGGTTGATGAGAGACGAGAGCCCAACCGAGTCGGCAGGCCTGCAACGTCCTCGAGGTCTTTCACGGCCAGCGGGATACCGGCGAGCGGGCCTACGCCCTCCCCCGCCACCAAGCGCCGGTCGATTTCGGCGGCTGTTTCAAGAGCTTGCTCGGCGTCAACAACGACGAAGGCGTTGAGCTCTGGTTCGACCTGCTCGATCCGGGCCAAAGTAGCCTCGGTAAGTTCGCGAGCTGATCGAGTTCGGCTTCGAACCTCCGCTGCAAGGTCACTGACCCGGTAGTCGCGAAAGTCGAAGTCGGTTTTGGCCACAACACGGACCGTAGCTTGACGGCTGGGCGTAGTCAGGCGCCTAAGCACACCGTGATGTCGTTGCTCATCGTGACCTCCCGGATGGTCAGCTTCGGGTCGGGGCAAACCCCCCCTTCGGCAAACGCGCCGATGACGCGCCCGTCGTACACGCCCGTGCACGGGATCTGCAGCAGCTGCGGACCAGCGATAATGCGAACGCACGCGTTCGCTGGCACGCCGATGTCGGGCCCCGGGATGGTGGTATCGACCGTGGCTAGCCGATCATCGCCTTGGTAGGCGGTGAAGATGAAGATGCCGATGATGAGGGCCATGAACGCAACCCACGGGGTGATTCGCAACACCATCGACCGTTTGTTGTCGATGTGGTCGTCCGACGCCTGCCGGCGGGCGGCGAGGAAGGCGGGGTCGAGCAGGCGCGGGTCTATGCGAGTGACGTTGTCGGCACCGACCCGGATGCCTTCGCCGGGGCGAAGATCGCTTCGTGAGTCGCGCAACGACTCGTCGTAGTCGCGCCGCAACTTGTCGTCACGAAGCACCCGCCATGCTTCGTTGACGTTGCGCATCGAATCATCGGCCCTTTTGGCATCAGCTGGGCTGCGATCATTGAACCGATCGGGATGCCAGCGCCGAGCCTCAGCGTGATACGCACGTCGAATCTGATCGTGAGCCGCAGACGCTGAGACGTTCAAGGTCTTGTAGTGGTTCTGCTGGCTCACTGGACTCTGCTGGCTCACTGGACACAGCGTAGGGGTGCTGCAACCGTTCACTGGAGTCGACGTTGGTCGCTGAACGACGGGAGCAGGCATGAAGCTGGCATTGGGTATGGGTTACTGGTCGGCTGGACCCCCTTCTGGTGCCGAAGAGCAAATCGCCGAGGCTGAGCGGTTGGGTTTCGACAGCATCTGGACCGCTGAGGCCTACGGCTCCGATGCCCTCACGCCCTTGGCCTGGTGGGGAGCCAAGACCAAAACGATCGGGCTCGGCACCTCAATCTGTCAGATCTCGGCCCGGACGCCTGCTGCCATGGCCATGGCAGCCATGTCACTCGACCATTTGTCGGGCGGTCGTTTCCGGCTCGGCCTGGGTGCTTCGGGCCCGCAAGTTGTCGAGGGTTGGTACGGCCAGCCCTACCCAAAACCCCTTGCCCGCACCCGCGAGTACGTCGAAATCATCCGCCAGATCTGGGCCCGCGACATTCCGGTCGAATTTCAGGGCGAGTTCTACCACATGCCCTTCAAGGGTGGTTCCCACCTTGGGAAGCCGTTGAAGTCGACGGTCCATCCGTTGCGCAGTGACATCCCGATCTACCTCGGGGCCGAGGGCCCGAAGAATGTGGCCATGACCGCCGAGATCGCCGATGGCTGGCTGCCACTGTTCTTCGCTCCGAAAGACAACGCCTTTTACCACGACGCACTGGCCGAAGGATTCGCTCGAGAAGGCGCTCGCCGCTCGTTCGACGACTTCGACGTTTCCTGTGTAGCCACCATCATTCCGAACGACGACATCGAAGCTGCCGCCGACATGGTGCGCCCGATGCTGGCGTTGTACGCAGGCGGGATGGGGGCCAAGGAAGCCAACTTCCATCTCGACGTCTTCTCGCGCATGGGATACGAGGCCGAGTGCCAGAAGATCCAAGACCTGTATTTGGCCGGCGACAAGAAGGCCGCAATCGCCGCGGTACCGACCTCGATGGTTGAAGACATCGCCCTCATCGGGCCGGTCGACAAGATTCGCGACGACCTGGCCAAGTGGGAAGAGTCGGTCGTGAACACCCTGGTGATCAGCGGCTCGCCCAAGCTCTTGAACATGGTGGCCGAAACCATCGGTTAGTCGAGCATTGGTTGGGGCAGCTCAGAACTCGTCGAACGAAACCAGCGACTCGGAGTTCTCCCACGCCGATTCGATCTGGCTCGATGTCACCTCGGTCTTGCCATCGCGTTCAAGATCCAAATTGCTGATGATTGAGAGAAGTCGCTCATCATGACGGCGCGAAATCTGCGTCACCAGCTTGGCACCGGTCACCGCAGCCACGATGCAAGAGAAGCCGGCGACCAACAGCACGGTCGACAGAATCGTCAGCGAAAACCCGGCGTACTCGGTGAACGATCCGGCCAGTGTCGAATAGGCAAACCAGGTGACGAACCAGATAAGCCCGAAATGAGGAAGCTCTTCCTCCAAGCCGATGGGTGGCGACCCCGAACGCCAGAAGAGGCGTACCAGGGCCAAGATCAAGAACGGGATGAAGGAGAACGCGAGGAACATCGTCAACGCTGAGACGACGAGTAGCGGAACCCGGATCGACTCCAGAAACAAAGAGAGCAAACCTAGACCAACGGACGAGACGAAGAAGATGAAGTGCCGCTTCATGACATCAAGCGCGCCAATTTTGGCCCGCTTGCCTAGTCGCCGAATATTCGACCAAGTTCGAACGGCCCAGATGATGGCGACGATGATGGTGACAAGCGACAACAGAGCCATGCCAGCCTGAATCGCCAGCAACGTCGTGTTGAACACATCATCGCCAAACGACGACCGTCCAGGCCGAACCAGACCAATGAAGCTGGCAAGCAGCATGCCGATACCGGGCAGGATCCAAACCAGCAGCACATTCCGGAAACCGGCCGAGATCGACACCGTCGAGTCATAGCCGTCCACCATGGCGACGATCTTGGTTTGGCGCTTGTTGTCGATACGAGAAGGGCCAGACGTCGATTTCGACAGCTTGTGCGACCGATTCGGTCGATTTGGGGCCGCCTCGGTCGGCGCGCTCGTCTGACTCACAGGTTCCCCATCGGCCGATTCCCGGCTCGGGTTTAGCCGCGGCGGCGCTGAATAAGGGCTGGTCAGCCGCCGAGGGATAACCCGACAGCAAAAAGAAGGCCGGTGAGAAGCTGCGTACGCCCCGTCTGACCCAAAATCGGAATGAGAGCGGTGCCTCGATCGCCGGCCATGACGGCCCGGATCGGTGGGACCGCGGCGACAAGCCCTACAACCCCGATCAGGCCCAGCGGCCGCCAGGCTGCGGCGGCCGCAATGGCGACCCCCACCAGCGCGAAGAGCAGCACGTAGATCTGCCGCGTCTTCTCGTCTCCGAATCGCACGGCCAGAGTGAACTTGTTGGCAACGCTGTCACCCGGAATGTCGCGCAAGTTGTTGATCACCAGGAGGGCGACGGCCAGCAACCCAACCGGTATCGACGCCACAACCGACAGAGCGGTCACCTGCCCCGTCTGCACGTAGGCAGAACCGACCGTTGCCACCAACCCGAAGAAGACGAAGACGAAGACTTCGCCAAGCCCGACGTAGGCGTACGGCCGCGGGCCACCGGTGTATGCCCAACCGGCCAGCATCGAGGCTGCACCGACCACGAACAGTTCTGGGCCGACCGCTAAAGCCAACGCAGTGCCGGCCAGGCCAGCCACTGCGAATGCAATGCCAGCGGCTGTTTTTACCTCTTTGGCTGTTGCCAGGCCCGAAGCCACCAGCCTCACCGGGCCGACGCGATCGTCGTCGGTGCCCCGCTGGCCGTCGGCATAGTCATTCACGAAGTTGGTTGCCAACTGGAGGGTGAGCGAGACGACAAGCGCTGCTGCAGCGCGCCACCAGATGATGCCGCCGTCGGCCTGACCCACCGCCGCTGCGGTGCCAACGGCCACCGGCACGATGGCGGCCGGAAGCGTGCGGGGCCGAGCGCCGAGCACCCATCGATTCGATGCCATCGCCACCGACGCTAGCCGCCGCCGTTTGAGCGACGGAGCTCGTCGGCCAATTGCTGCAGACCAGCCACCAGACTGCCCTTGACCAGCACCGCGTCACCCGTGGCGAGCAAACCCAGGGCCACCGCGACGTGCGTTCGGTCGGCAACATGTTCTGCTGATGGCCCGTATGCGGGCGCGCCCACAGCGATGAGGCGGACACCGAGTCCTTGGGCCAGTTCAGCGATCTGTCGATGAAGAGCATCGGTGTCGTCACCCAGTTCGGCCATAACGCCGAGCACTGCGATGCGACGATCGACATCGACTTCAGTAAGCGCGTGCAGCGCTGCGGTTACCGACGTGGGGTTGGCGTTGTAGGCGTCGTCGATGAGTACAGCGCCCGAGTCAAGCTCTTCCACGGACATCCGGCTGGGTGAGACGGCCGCATCAGCCAACCCTCGAACGGCATCGGCCACGTCGATTCCGGCGGCCAAGGCCACCGAGACGGCAGCAGCCGCGTTCTCGGCCATGTGGGCACCCCGAGCGACAAGGGCGACACTCGTCCGCCAACCCGAGCCGACCAGTTCGAACGATGGCCGCAGCAGAGGGTCAAGCACCAGGTTCTCGATCCGGATGTCGCCCCTCTCGCGCCCGTAAGTAACCACACGGGCATCCGTGCGCTGAGCCATAGCTGCCACAAGGGGGTCGTCGGCGTTGAGCACAGCTGTGCCCGTCGAAGGGAGCGCTTCGATGAGCTCACCCTTGGCTGCGGCAACGCCCTCAAGAGAGCCGAAGAACTCACCGTGGGCCAGCGCAACCCGAGTGACGACCCCGATGGTAGGTGCGCCGATGGCACAGAGGTCAGCGATGTGCCCGGGACCCCGCGCACCCATCTCAAGCACCGTTATCGACGTGCCAGATGGAGCGTTGATGAGAGTAAGAGGCAGGCCAAGTTCGTTGTTGAATGAAGCCGGATTGGCATGAGTCGGAGCCCCTGCCCCACACGCTGCAGCGATCAAGTCCTTCGTCGAAGTCTTGCCGACGCTGCCCGTGACACCGATGACTGGTTCGGGCAGCCTGGCACGGGCCACCCGACCAAGATCGAGCAGCGCCTGGCCGGTGTCAGCGACCCGGATGTGAGGCACAACGGTTGGGTTGCCGCTTGGGTCAGCGCTTGGCCCGTTGATGCTCGCCGCCTCGACCCCAGACAAGAAACCGCCAGCGCCGTTAGCGATCGCCGCCTCGATGAAGTCGTGCCCGTCGCGCTCGGCGACGATCGGAACAAACAACTGCCCCGGCGCCACGGATCGACTATCTATCGTTGCACCGTTGATGTCGGCATCGTCCCCGACCAACTGGCCTCCGACGGCGGCGGCGATTGCGGACAGAGTGAACCTCACCCGTCCTTTGTAGCTGAGTAGCCTTGCGATGTGGCTCCTCCCGACCTCCCCATTCGTCTCGTGGTCCTCTTCGGCGGGCAATCGGCCGAACATGATGTCTCCTGCGCCACGGCGGCACATGTCCTGGCCGCAGCAAATCAAGGCCACTATGAAATCGTCGCCGTTGGCATCACCCGCGACGGTTCGTTCGTTCGAGCCAATGAAGCAACCGAAGCGCTCACTCAGGGCACCGACGCCTTCCCCGCTGCGCTGCAAGCCAGCGGCGCGCCGACTGGCCTGATGCCGGTTCTCGACGAGGCACTTGCTGGCCAACAGGTAGTGGTGTTGCCACTCCTCCATGGTCCTATGGGCGAAGACGGCACCGTCCAGGGCTTGCTGGAGCTGCTGAACGTGCCCTATGTCGGGGCCGGCGTGCTCGGCTCGGCTCTCACGATGGACAAGGCAAAAGCCAAAGAGGTCCTGGGTGCGGCCGGGGTGCCTCAGACCCGCTGGCTGACGCTGCACGAACCGAACTGGGACGGCACAACCGACTTCATCATCGACCAGCTCGGTCTGCCCTGCTTCGTGAAGCCAGCCAACATGGGCTCATCGATTGGCGTCAGCCGGGCGGCAACGGCCGACGAACTCGACACTGCGATCGCGACTGCCTTGCGATACGACGAGTGGATCGTCATCGAGGAAGCAGTCGAAGCTCGGGAGATCGAGTTCGCGGTGCTCGGCAACACCGAGTTGTCCGTCTCAGTCCCCGGCGAGATCGTGCCCGGCGCCGACTTCTACGACTACGAAGACAAATATATCGATGGCGCTGCCCAGTTGGTCATTCCGGCCGTGCTGCCACCGGAAACGGTCGAGCAGATGCAGGCCCTGGCCGGACAGGCGTACCGATTGCTGCGGGTCGAGGGCATGGCCCGGGCCGACTTCCTCTTCGAAGAAGGTGGCCGCGGGCCGCTATTGAATGAGCTCAACACGATTCCCGGCTTCACGCCGATCTCGATGTATCCCAAGCTCTGGGAGGCGTCAGGGAAGTCATACCCGAAGCTGATCGACGAACTCGTCGAACTGGCCATCGAACGCCATCGGCGACGGGCCGCAAAGCGCATAACGGCCACCAGCTAAGAGACACCACTACGTAGAGAAGGGCTCCAGCTAGAGAGAGGGAGAGAGCTCCAACTAAGGAAGGAGCGCGGCCGACAGAAAGTCGAGCACCGTCTGCCGCAGTCGGGCAGCCACCCGGAGGTCAAGCTCGAGCCCAACCGCCCGGAGCACTTCAGCTTCGGTGACGACACCAGTGGTGACGGCGTAGGCCGACACCAACACCAGGCGAGGATCTGACCGCCGGAACAGGCCGCTGTCCATACCCCGGTCAAGAGCACGAACCGACTGTTCGATGAGAGGGTCGAGCACCCGGATCACTTCGTCTGACGACGGAGGGCCGAGGCGGGTGACCTCGCGAAGAAGGCCGAGCAATTCGGGGCGACGGACGGCCAGCGCAAACGCGGCGCGCACCGTTTCTTCAACCCGGTCCCACCCCGGCTCACTTTCCTCGACTGCGTTCGAGAGTTCGGCCAGCAAAGCTCCGGCACCCAACCGCACAACTTCGGCGAGCAGCCGATCCTTTGAGCCGAAGTGATACAAGATTGTCTGCTTCGTGACGCCGAGTCGCTTAGCCAATTCGTCCAGCGACGTTGCCGAAACGCCCTGCTCGGCAAACGCGCCCAAGGCAACCTCGAGAATTCGGTCGGCGGTGTTCATTTCAGCCCGCTGGTGCGTGGGTGGAGGCAACGACCGAGGCGGTAAAGGGCGTGCACTTACCAAATGGTATACAGCCGTCCAAGCTATCGCTCTCGACGACCAGCGAACCGGGACGGCAAAGACAAGCGGCCGGACGCTCGTCTGTGCGTGGTCAGCCACCGCTCTCATCTGCTTGTCCATCAGATCGGGCTGCGTCGGTCGCGACCTCAACGACTTGCGTCGGGACGATGACCGCTTCGTTGAGCTCGCCCGCCAACAGATCGGCGAGTTGTTCGGCACCGGCACCTTCCCCGATGAGGTGAGTACGGGGATCATGAGCGGGGCAACCAGCATGGCGCCGATGACGACTGCAGTGGAGTCCGCCAGCAAGCGACTGAACCGGTACCCCTCGTGAAACAGACCGCGAAGGATGCGTTGGTCTACGTCGCCTAAATTCATGCTGGTCCTCGAAGAACCACTCGGGTGACGCATCACCCGACGCAAAGTCCGCATGCGATAGCGGTACTGGGCGCCTTGCCTGCCATACTGTTCAGACCAAGTGTCCTGACCAAATGGTAAACAACGCCCTGGAGCCTGTCATTTCCACCCTCGCCACAGCGGCCAACCTGGCCGGGAAACGAATTGCAATCACCGGTTCCACCGGCTTCCTTGGCACAGCGCTGGTCGAACGCCTGATCCGCTCGGTTCCCGACTGCGAACTGGTCCTCCTCGTCCGACCCGGCAAACGGTCCACCCCAGGCCAGCGAGCCCGCCGTGAGATTTTCCGGAACGACGCCTTCAATCGCTTGCTCGCCGATCTCGGCAAGGAGGCCTTCTGGGACCTCGTCGACCGCCGCGTTCAGGTGATCGCCGGAGACGTCGGCACCGACGGACTCGGGCTCGACGACGAGGGCCGAACCCTCATGGCAGGCTGCGACATCGTGATCCACTCGGCTGCCACCGTCAGCTTCGACGCCCCTCTCGATGGTGCTGTCGAAGTGAACCTGCTCGGCCCCACTCGCATCGTCGAGACCATGCACGCCCTCGGAGTAACACCACATCTGGTTGCAGTGTCAACGTGCTACGTCGCTGGCAATCGCCGGGGCAGCGCACCGGAGCAGCTCCTCATCGACAGCCCGTTCCACATCGACGTCGATTGGCGAGCCGAGGTCACCGCCGCACGGCGCACCCGCGCCGACTTCGATGCCGAAAGTCGCAGTGTCGACCGACTTGAAGAGTTCCGCCGACGGGCCCGCTACGAGCTGGGTGCCGCGGGCACACCGCTGCTGGCCGCCAAGACAGAACAAATTCGTCAACGGTGGGTATCTGAGCAGCTCGTCGAAGCGGGCCGAGCCCGAGCGGCCAGTCTCGGTTGGCCCGACTCCTACGCCTATACAAAGGCGCTCGGCGAACGCGCACTTCACGAGAGCAAGGGCGACGTTCCCGTCTCGATCGTTCGACCCTCGATCATCGAATCTGCATGGGCCGAACCCAATCCGGGCTGGATCAAGGGCTTCCGTATGGCCGAGCCCATCATCATCAGCTATGCCCGAGGGCTGCTGAAAGAATTCCCCGGGGTCCCCGAGGGAGTCGTCGACGTCATCCCCGTCGACCTCGTGGTGGCTGCCATTGTCAACGTTGCTGCCCGGGGTCCGCTGCCGGCAGACCACTCGGGCGGGGCTCCCACCGACATCACCCAGGTTGCATCGGGAACACGCAACCCGCTCTACTACCGGCAGCTCGTCGATCTGGTCAGCTCGTGGTTCGCCGAGCACCCGCTCTACGACCAGAAAGGGCAGCCGATCGCGGTGCCCGAGTGGTCGTTCCCCGGCCGGGGAGCCGTCGAACGCCAACTCGACCGGGCACAGAAGAATCTGGCTCGCGCCGATCGCACGATGAAACTGCTGCCGCTACGCGGCAAACAGGCCATGCTCAACGCTGGGGTCGAGGAAAAGCGTGAGCTCGTCGAGCGGGCCAGCGGCTATGTGAAGATCTATGGCGCTTATGCCGAGTGCGAAGCGCTCTTTGGTGTCGACGCCCTGGTCGGATTGCACGACTCACTCGATCCAGCAAGTGCAGCCGAGTTCCCCTGCGACCCTGCAGCGGTCGATTGGCCTCACTATGTCCAGCAGGTTCACCTTCCAACAGTGGTCGACCATGCCCGGGTCAAAACCACCGGCGAGCGGTCTGACCCCGACGCTCGCATCAAACGACTTCGCAGCCGAGTGCTCGCCCCCGAACGTCAGCTGGCGGCTTTCGATCTCGAGAACACCATCATCGCCAGCAACGTGGTGTTCAGCTACGCCTGGTTGGCTACCCGCAATATGGGGCCCCGCGACCGACTCAAGTTCACCCTGAAGACCATGGCCGAGGCGCCAGCGCTTCTGGCCCTCGACAACCGCGATCGCACCGATTTCCTGCGGCATTTTTATCGCCGCTACGACGGAGCCTCAGTCGAGGACATGGACCGTCTCGGCCGCGAGCTCCTCGCCGATCACATCCTCACGAAGGCGTTCCCGGCTGCCCTACGCCGGGTGCGCGAACATCGCCGACTCGGGCACCGCACGGTGCTCATCACCGGAGCCCTCGACATCGTCGTCAACCCGCTCGGACCCCTGTTTGACGATGTCATCTGCGCCGAGATGTCGGTGCGCGATGGCCGCTACACCGGCGAACTTCTGGCCGTGCCGCCGACGGGCGAAGTCCGAGCCCAGGCACTGCGCGACTACGCCGAAACCCACGGGTTCGATCTCGCCGAATCAGTGGCATACGCCGATTCGTCCTCGGATCTCCCCCTGCTCGAGGCGGCCGGCTTCCCCGTCGCCATCAACCCAGAAACCCGACTGGCCTCGATCGCCATCAAACGTGGCTGGCTGATCGAGTACTGGTCGAAGGCCGCTGGCCGCACTGACAAAGCCCTCCCCTTGGGTTCCCTTCCCACCCCCCGCAAGAGTCGCAGATGATGAACAGCTCCTCCCGAAGATCGAAGAACAAGCGAGCGAACCCTCGCCCGGGATTCGTGCTCGAGGTCGATCGACAGACACCACCCATCCTCTTCCACCACGGTGAAGGCTTCCGCATGGAAAAGCTGCCGGTGGGCCGGAGTCGGGTCATCTACCCGAGCGAGCCGCTTCGTGGTCTCGACGATCCAGACGGCGAAATTCGCAACGCTCTACTGAACCCAATCGACGACGATCCGCTGCCAACGCTCATGAAGCCGGGCATGAAACTGACGATCGCGTTCGACGACATTTCGTTGCCGCTTCCCCCAATGCAGAAGCCCGACGTTCGTCAGCGCATCATCGAGGCCGTACTCGATATGGCTGCCGCTGCTGGCGTCGATGACGTGCACATCATTGCTGCACTCGCTCTCCATCGCCGTATGACCAATCCTGAACTGCGCCACGCCGTAGGCGATCGGGTCTACGAGGCCTTCGCCCCCCACGGCATGCTCTACAACCACGACGCCGAAGATCCCGACGGCATGGTCATCCTGGGCAAGACCCGACACGACGAAGACGTTCAAATGAGTCGCCGGGCTGCGGAGTCCGACCTCGTGGTGTACGTGAACATCAATCTGGTCTCGATGGACGGCGGATGGAAGAGCACCGCCACCGGCCTCTCCGGCTACCAGGGCGTAAAGGTGCACCACAACGTGCACACCATGCAGAACTCCAAATCGTTCATGGACCAGGACAAGTCCGAGCTGCACCGTTCGAACTGGCGCCAGGGCGAGGTCATCAAGAACCACGGACCTCGCATCTTTCAGATCGAGACCACACTCAACACCAACACCTTCGGCTACGACGGTCCAATGTCGATGCTGCAGAAGCGCGAGTGGGAGTGGTCACTTCGCGACCGAGCCTCGTTTACCGCCATGGACCTCGGGCTGAAGGGCATGACCCCACCGCAGCGCCGCAAGGTGTTCCACGCCTGGAAGGCGCCCTACGAGCTCACCTCGGTACAAGCGGGCGAGGTCGAGGCAGTGCACAAACGCACCACCGAGATGGTCTACAAGCAACATCTCGTGCCGGTCGAGGGCCAGACCGACATCGTCACCATGGGGCTTCCCTACCTGAGCCCTTACAACGTGAACTCGATCATGAACCCCATCCTGGTCACCGTTCAGGGCCTGGGATACTTCTTCAATCTGTATCGAGGTCGTCCCGTCGTGCGCGAGGGCGGTGTCGCCATCATGAGCCACCCGACGCCCTGGGAGTTTCACCCGGTTCATCACCCGAGTTACATCGACTTCTTCGAGCAGGTTCTGGCCGATACCACCGATCCGATCGAGATCGAACGGAAGTACGAGAAACAGTTCGCCGAAGACGAGTGGTACCGCCACCTCTACCGGACGAGCTACGCCTATCACGGCGTTCACCCGTTCTACATGTGGTATTGGGCCTCACACGCCATGCAGTATCTCGGCCAGGTGATCATCGTTGGCGGCGATCCACGTGCCGTCCACCGCCTGGGCTTCCGACCGGCTTCCACGCTCCAGGATGCGCTTGAGATGGCCGAGGACACGGTCGGCCCGAAGGCATCCATCACACACTTGCACAACCCGCCGATCCTCATGGCTGACGTTTCATGATGCTGCGCTGGCTTCGGTTCATCGCCGAGCCCCCGGCCACCCCTAAGGGTGTCGAGAAGCGTGAGAAACGCCCCACCACTGGCGTGCACTACGACACCAGGTGGGCTCGCCGCCCGGCGGCCAAGGTCATTCGCGAGATCGGCGTTTACGGCTTCATGAAGCCCGCCATCAAGATCTACGGCTCCCCTCGGGTGATCGGCGCAGACCGCCTGAAGAACGTCCAGGGTCCGGTGATCTTCGCCGCCAACCATCACAGCCATGCCGACACCTCGCTACTGATGGCGACCATTCCCAGCCACCTGCGTCGCAAGCTCGCCGTGGCTGCCGGCGCCGACTACTTCTTCCCCAATCGTCTCACCGCCGCCGTCTCGGCTCTGTTTATCGGCGCCATTCCAATCGAACGCCAGAAGCTGTCGAAGCTTTCAATCAACAATGCTCTCGACGTGCTCGAGAGCGACACAAGCTTGCTTATCTACCCCGAGGGCGGCCGCAGCCCCGACGGCTGGAGCCAACAGCATCGCCCCGGCGCTGCATTCGTGGCCAAGCGCCACAACGTGCCGGTGGTCCCCGTCTATCTAGACGGCACGGGCACCGTCTTGCCCAAAGGCAAGAACTGGCCAAAGCGCTCTCGCTGCGCCGTGGTGTTCGGCGATCTTCTGCATCTCGACGATGGCGAAGATGCGCGCGAGTTCGCGTCCCGCATAGAGGCCCGCATCAATGAGCTAGCCGACGAGTTCTCAACCGGTTGGTGGCAGGCTCGACGTCGAGCCCATGCCGGTGAGACCCCGGAGCTGAACGGCCCCGAGATTGGCGCGTGGCGCCGACGGTGGGCACTTGGTCCGAAGCCTGGCAGCAGTCGAAACCGCAGCAAGAGCTGGCCCAACCTCTAGCCGAACACCTCGGGGATGACGGCGACCGGCTCAGTATCGGTGGCGTCAGTATCGGTGGCGTCAGTCTCGGCAGACTCATCACCGACAGACTCGTCATCGGTTTCTGGTTCGGGCCTGAGGGCCTCGAGGTCGACCTCGGATGCCGAGAGCGTCAGCGCTTCACCACAGTCCAGAACATCAAACCGCTCGCCGCAGGTGACACCAAACTGTTCGTATGTGCTCCCGACGGGAGCTGCTTCCCATAGATCGTCACACAATGCGCCCACGCCGGCCTCACAAAGCAGCCAAAGGTCATCAAGGTCAGCGTCGTCACCAAACACATCGGCCTCGCCCTTGAACGCCAACGATGGCGGTTCCGATAAGGTGGTTCGGCCCAGATTTTCAGCGTCAACACAACTCAGAATGAACTCGTCAAGCAGTTCTTGCGTCTGCGGCGGCGTCGCCCGGTCGGGGTCCAGGTCGATCAGGTCGAACTGCCGCTCGCCAAGGCCGACAACACACTGAGCCACAGCTTCCGATAACCCGGTTCCGGCGTAGGCGTCAACGACCTGAGCACGGCTCGGAGGAACCATTACCTCGTCGTCGGCCGAACATGCCGCGGCGACGAAGACAAAAAGGAGAAGACCGAAGCGGCGCACCTGGTCCTTTCGGCCCATACCGAACCGATTGAAGAGCTTTCTCAGATTTCAGTGACCAGAGGGCGAGGAAGGACAGAGCGCGAGGAAAGAGCCTCAGCCCGACTCATCGAGCAACCGGAGGCCCGACGGAGAGTCGACCCCGTTTCTAACCGATTCGAGATCGACCACGAACTCGGTGAGGTGGCCGGGGAAGACGTGCTCGGAGACCAGCACCGGTCGACCGTTGACATCAGTGGTTGTGCGCTTGACCACCAGCATGGGGCTCTCGGCTGCGACATCAAGGAGCTTCGCGTCCTCGGGACCGGCCAGGACCGCACCGATGGTCTGCGTTGCGCCGCCGAGCTCGACCGGAAGCAGGTCATAGAAGCTGCGCTGCTCAACGGCCGCCTTCGAGAGATCGGCACCGAGGTCTTCCCTGCACCAAACCGTGACTCGTGCGAAAGGCTGGCCATCGGCAAGGATGACTCGGCGAACTTCCAACGACCGAGGACCGATGAGCGCAGAAACATGCGCCGGCGAGTCGACGAACTTGAAGTCAATGATGCGGCGCTGCGACTGGCGTCCTGATTCCTTCAGCTTGGCTTCGATCGTGTCCAGCGCAGTCAGCGGCTGCCGAACAGGGTCAGATGCAACGAACCAACCGAAACCCTGTCTGGAGTCGATCAGCACCTCGTCACGCAGAATCTCGAGCGCTTTGCGTATGGTGACCCGACTGGCCTCATAGGAGTCGACAAGTGACGCCTCCGATGGCAGCACCTGGCCGGCGGCGAACTCTTCCGATCGAATCCGGTCACGGAGATCGTCGGCGATGAGCTGATAGCGAATCGTCCTCACTTGTATTATAGTTGTATCAGATCTTGTAGCAGACCGTACGTACCCGTAACGAGAGAGCGAGCACACCGTGGCCGTTGGACCAGAAACCCCAATCGAACTCATCGAGGGCGTGTATGCCACGCTGGATGAGCGACTCGGCGCCTTGCGCACGCGCCTTGGCCGCCCACTGACCCTGGCCGAGAAGATCCTCGGCAATCACCTCGACCAGGCCGATGCCGAAGTCGAGCGAGCTGTCAGCTACGTAGATTTCCGGCCCGATCGTGTCGCCATGCAGGATGCCACCGCTCAGATGGCGTGGCTCCAGTTTGATACAGCGGGGCTCACCGAGGTGCAGGTGCCGACCACGACCCACTGTGACCATCTCATCCAGGCAAAGGTCGAGGGCAAGTCAGATCTCCTCCGCGCCATCGACTCAAACGAAGAGGTGTACAACTTTCTCGAATCCATCAGTGCCAAGTACGGCGGCGGTTTCTGGAAGCCCGGTAGCGGCATCATCCATCAGGTCGTCTTCGAGAACTACGCATTCCCCGGCGGCATGATGATCGGCACCGACAGCCACACTCCGAACGGCGGCGGACTGTGCACCATTGCCATCGGCGTTGGCGGCGCTGACGCCGTCGATGTCATGACCGGCTTCCCCTGGAACGTGCGCTGGCCCAAACTCATCGGCATCGTCCTCACCGGCGAACTCAGTGGTTGGGCCGCACCCAAGGATGTCATCCTCAAGGTGGCCGAAATCCTCACGGTGAAGGGCGGAACCGGTGCCATTGTCGAATACATCGGGCCAGGAGCCCAGACAATCAGCGCCACCGGCAAGGCAACGATCTGCAACATGGGGGCCGAGATCGGTGCCACTACCTCGGTCTTCGGCTACGACGACGCCATGGCCCGCTACCTCAAGTCGACGGGCCGCGAGGCCACCGCCGATGCAGCCAACGCCGTCGCCCATCACCTACGTCCCGACGACGAGGTGCTCGCCAACCCTGGCGACTTCTACGACGAGGTCATCGAGATCGACCTGTCGACCCTCTCCCCTGCCATCAACGGTCCGCATACTCCCGACCTCTATCGCGAGGTCAAAGACCTCGGGGCCGAGGCTGCGCGCGAGGGTTGGCCGCTCGAGATCAGCTCGGCCCTCATCGGCAGCTGCACCAACTCGTCGTATGAGGACATCACCCGCGCCGCGTCAATCGCACACGAGGCGGTAGCAAAGGGCTTGAAAGTCAAGACCCAGCTGATGATCACTCCCGGGTCCGAGCAGGTGCGGGCCACCATCGAACGCGACGGGCTACTAGCCGATTTCGAAGCCTTGGGCGCCATTGTGTTGGCCAATGCTTGTGGCCCATGCATCGGCCAATGGGATCGCTCGGATGAGCGAGATCCCGGCGTGCCGAACGTGATTGTCACCTCCTACAACCGAAACTTCCCGAAGCGAAACGATGGCGACGCAGCCACGCTCGCCTTCGTGACGTCGCCCGAGACCGTGATGGCCTTGGCCCTCGCTGGCACGGTCGACTTCGACCCCATCAACGGCACCCTCACCAACGACGCTGGCGAGGAAGTCAGCCTGTCGGTACCCGTTGGCGTCGAGCTACCACCACAAGGATTCGACGAGGGCGAGAGTGGCTTCATAGCCCCTCCGGCCGATGGGTCATCGATAAACGTTGCCGTATCGCCCACATCAGATCGGCTCCAGCTTCTCGAGCCGTTCGCCGCATGGAATGGCGAAGACTATGAGGGCCTGCCGATCCTGGTTAAGGCCCACGGCAAGTTCACCACCGACCATATTTCGATGGCTGGGCCCTGGTTGCAGTATCGGGGCCACCTCGAGAACATCTCGGGGAACCTCTATCTCGGGGCCGTTAGCGCCTACAACGAGAACATCGTCGGCATGGGCAAGAACCAGCTCACCGGCGAACGGCAGAGCTTCCCCGACATGGCGAAGTCCTACCACGAGGCAGGGCAGCCCTGGGTTGTGATTGGCGACGAGAACATGGGCGAGGGTTCCAGCCGCGAGCACGCGGCCATGGAGCCCCGCTTCCGCAATGGCCTGGTGGCGATTGCTCGGAGCTTCGCCCGCATCCACGAGACCAACCTCAAGAAGCAGGGCATGCTCCCGATCACGTTCAGTGATCCGGCCGACTACGACCGCATTGGCGAAGACGACCGCATCGCGGTCCGAGGTCTGGCCGATCTCACGCCGGGCCAACAGATCACGATCGAAGTGACCCCGCCATCAGGTGAGGTGTGGAGCTTCCAGGCAAACCACACCTTCAGCCCCGATCAGATCGAGTGGTTCCGGGCCGGTTCGGCCCTCAACGTGATCCGCCGCAACCTCGCCTAACTCACCTCGCTCGCACACCTCTTCCGGTTTGGCGTCGGTTGACCATGCCCTTGCGTGATCAACCGGCGCCAAAGCACTTTTTGGTTCCCGTCGTGCTCTTCCCCGGCGGGGTAGGTGGCCGCGAGGTCGGCTTCGGTTGGGTTGGTTTGCGTCCGGGCCTCGTCCGGCAACAGGGCGGCAATACGCTCCATGAGTTCAGTCGTGGCGGTAGCGGCATCGTCCGACGATGGCGTGTAAGGCTCACCAATCCGAACTCGAACGCGTGGCGGATCGGCCACGTTCAGCAAGTAGGGCACCCGGCGATTCCGCGGCCATGCCTTCTCGGTTCCCCAGAGGCCAACAGGAATAATTGGCTTCTCGGACTCGATTGCCAACCGCACAGCCCCGTGACGCCCTTCGAGCCTCGACTCGAAGAAGGCCGGGCCGCGCGGGATCGTGCCCTGCGGGAAAACCGCAACCAATTCGCCCGCCCGCAACGCCCTGGCTGCCGCGTCCATCGACTCGGCTCCGCCACCTTCACGATCGACGCGGATGGCGCCCAACGTTCGAGTGATCTGGCCGACAATCGGGGCGTCGGTAACTTCCTTCTTGGCCAGAAATCGAATGGGTCGAGCAACACGAGCACCGACTTGATTGACGACCAGTGGATCGACGTAACTGCGATGGTTCGCCGCCAGCAAGGCGCCGCCCTCGGCCGGAACGTGCTCGAGCCCCTCGAGATCGATCTGCAACCAGGGCAAGAACTCGGGTCGAACAAGCTGATTGAGGAGGTCCGCTGGCTCGATCCCGAGCGGTTTCGGGACACCGGGTGGTGCAGAGAACCAGACGGTCTCCCACCTCCGGACGGTGGCGAAGACGAAGAGCCGAGGGTCGGGATTGACGGCGACCGGGTGTCCGACCAGCGACAGCAAAGGCACGTCGAAGATGCTGTCGGAGTAGGCGTAGCTATCGGCCAACTCGATCGAACGTGACCGCGACCAGGCCTTGGCCGAACGCGCCTTTCCCCTCGACCAAACGAACTCGCCATCGATCGAACCGTCGTACTTCGCTCCATCGACCCGATAGCGAGTGGCCAACACATCATCGAACCCGAGCAGATCGGCGAAGGGCTTCACCACGTCGTACGGGGTCGTCGTTGCCAGCACCAGCTTGCGACCGGCGGCGCGGTGATCGGCGATGACCTCTCGAGCGAACGGTTCGACGGCATCGGACAACGTCTCAGCCACAGCTTCACCGGCGGCCCGCACATCGGCCACGTCCCAGCCTTTAGCGGCTCGCACACTGCTCCGAGTAAGAGCGATAGCCGGCAAGGTCTCGCCGATCGCGTTGAACAGGCCGAACAGCAAACGCTCACCGGGCAGCGGTTCGGAGCGCAGCAAGCCTCGCTCGCGGAACGCCGCAGAAATCAGCGGACCGCTCGCTCCTTGCAGGAGCGTGCGATCGAGATCAAAGAACGCAGCAGCATCGGCCATACATAGGACGGTACCCGAGCTGCCCCATCTCGTCGTGCATCTCCAAAACAGATAGTTAATATTCCTACAAACTAGTAGACAGATGACCACCGGGTTGGGTAGATTGCTATCACAAGCCAGTGAGTCTCGGTCCCCCTTAAGAGAGGCTCGCTGGTCGGCGATTTGGTCGGTCCCCCTCGTACCGGTCGCCCGCAGAAACCGGCCCCCTTCGGGTGGCCGGTTTCGCAGTTTTACCGACGCCGAATCGGTTCTTTCCATCGTGCCGCACCAGCGCTTCGCACCTTCTCGCAATTTATGGGGCATCGCCCGCACGGTTCGGAGCGATCTGTGCGATCCTTCCTGGCGATGGACCTTCGACAGATGCAGGCCTTCTTGGCCGTGATCGAGCACGGCGGCTTCACCGCCGCCGCTCGGGCGACCCACACGGTGCAGTCCAATATCTCCACCCATGTGGCTCGACTCGAGCGCGAACTCGACGTGACCCTCATCGATCGAGCCACCGGCCGAACCACGGCTGAAGGCGAGGCGGTGCTGGCGCGAGTGCGTCGAATCCAATCAGAACTGATCTCACTCGAGGCAGACGTGTCTTCGATGAAGGGATCGCCTCGAGGCACGGTCCGGTTGGGCGTGGTGGGAACAACCGCTCGTTGGATGGTGCCGTTGCTGGTAGACGAGCTGACATCGCAAGCGCCAGATATTCACCTCATGATCGCCGACGGGACAACCAGCTCGCTGACGCTGCGCATCCTCGATGGTGACTTAGACCTCGCACTGATCGGCCTACCCCACGACGATCCAGAGATCCAGACCACTGCCCTGTTCTCCGAGCAGCACGTTGTGATCGCCCCCGACGACCATCCCTTGGCCAAGCACGAGGGCGAAGTCAGCCTTGACGACCTCGCCCGCCATGAGCTGCTCCTCGCTGCGCCGGGCACCGCATTCCGTCGCGAGATTGACGAAGTCTTCGCCGCTCACGACCTGAAGATCAGGGCGAAGCTCGAGGTCGATGGCCTTCGACTGCTCGCTTCACTTGCCTTCCAGGGGTTCGGTGTCGCCGTGGTACCGGTCACAGCAGCCCCGGGTTGGATCGGCGGCAACTGGACCCGCATACACGTGCCTGGTCTGCCACGTCGCACCGTCGGGTCCGCCACGCGTCGGCGCGGCATGATCTCCGTAGCCGCTCAAGCCGTGCTTCAGGCCGTGACCGATGTGGTCCAGGCTGAGACCGACACTATGCAGGGCCTCTCAGTAAATGTGGCGGACCGCAGGTCGTGACCGAAGCCGCTCTCCCCGCCAACGCCAACCTGTCCACCGCGGTAGCGCTGCGCTCAGCCTCCTCCAGCGCGGCATCTGCCACGGCGGTGGAAATCGACGGGCGCCGGGTCATGCTCGTGCGAACCGGCGGCCAGGTCGATCCAGTCACTGGTCTAGCCCCCGCCTTGGCGCCCGCAGATGCGGCTGTCCTCGAAGCTGCTTTCCGAACGGCTCGCGAAAAGCGACTACCCATCGTCGGCCTCATCGCTGCCAGCGGGGTGTCAGCAACTCATGGCATGGAGTCCGTTGTCGGATGGGGCCGAGCAGCCCGAGAACTGGTGAAGTCAAGCGGAGTGGTGCCCATCCTCCTCACGGCATCGGGCCCGGTGGTCTCGGGGCCTGCGTTACTTCTTGGTCTCGCCGACGTCACCGTGTTCACGAGCGATGCGTACGCGTTCGTTTCCGGTCCTCACATGGTCGAGTCATTCACCGGCGTGCCCGTCACCGCTACCACGCTCGGTGGCTCGTCGGCTCACGCACGGTCGAGCGGTGTGGCTTCGTTGCTCGCGGACGACGAGGAGTCGGCCGTCGACTTGATGATGGCCGTGCTGTCACACCTACCCGACCATGTCGACGACCTGCCCCCTCGCATCGATTCGGATGACCCGGTCGACCGGGCAACCGACGACGCTGCACAAGTAATGCCAAGCCATCCAACCGGTTCCTACGACGTCCGCACCGTCATCCGGGATCTCGCCGACGACGCAGAGTTCTTGGAGCTTCGGGCTGCATGGGCTCCGAACCTCGTCACCGGGCTGTGCAGCATCGGAGGGCTCTCGATCGGCGTCGTCGCCAATCAAACCCAGGCTCTGGCCGGGAGCATCGACATTCCCGCCAGCCAAAAGGGCGCCCGCTTCGTCGCCATGTGCGACGCGTTCAATATTCCGCTACTCACGCTGGTCGACACATCGGGCTTCCTGCCAGGCAAAGATCTCGAATGGCGGGGCATGATCCGCCACGGCGCTCAGTTGGCCTTCGCCTACGCCCGAGCCACTGTTCCCCGCATCGGGCTCACGCTCCGGAAGTCGTACGGAGGCGCCTACATCGTCATGGACTCCCGATTCATGGGCAACGACTTGATGCTGGCCTGGCCATCAGCCGAAGTAGCGGTGATGGGCGCCAAGGGGGCGGTCGAAATCCTCCATCGCAACATTTCGATCGAGGAACGGGCCGAGCTCGAACAAAGCTATGAGGAGCGCTACCTCACGCCGTACCCCACCGCTGAACGAGGCTCGATCTCCGCTGTTATCGAGCCGACCGACACCCGCCGCGAACTTGCGGCGGGCTTCGACATGCTCATCACCAAGCGTGAGAGTCTCCGACCTCGACGCCACGACAACACGCCCCTCTAAAAACCGCCAACTCGCTTTCGCCCAAATCGTCGTGACAGGTTACATTCTCCTCGACCCATGGGTCCTTCCAGAGGCAGCACAACGGCGTGCTCAAGAAACTGATATCCCCTCCCGGTTCAGCCGCAGCGTTGATCCCGGATCACTAGACGTAGGAGCAACGAACCGTCGTGCCTGAGACCGTAACTATTACCGACAACCGAACCGGCGAGTCGGTCGAGATCCCCATCAAAGATGGAGGTGTCGACTCGAAAGCCTGGTCGAAACTGATGCCCGGAGTGTGGTTCTCCGACCCCGGCTTCACCGCAACCGCCTCGACCTCCAGTGACATCACCGACCTCGATGGCATCAACGGCATCCTTCGCTATCGCGGGTACCCGATCGAGCAGCTAGCGGAAAACTCGAGCTTCCTTGAGGTTTGCTACCTGCTCCTCAACGGTGAGCTACCGAACGCCGAACAGCACACGGAGTGGGTGCGCGACGTCACGTACCACACCTACATCCACGAGAACATGCGCAAGCGGTTCATGGAGGGCTTTCATCACGACGCCCACCCCATGGGCATGCTCATGTCGGCAATCGCAGCGCTGTCCACCTTCTATCCTGAAGCCAAGGACATCGAAGACCCGCAGAACCGGTACATCCAGATCAACCGTCTGATCTCGAAGACCCCGACACTGGCCGCCATGGCCTACCGCGCCAGCATCGGAATGCCGTTCGTCTACCCCGACAACGACCTCACCTACGCCGAGAACTTCCTGTCGATGATGTGGAAGGTGGCTGAGCCTCGCTACGAGCCCGACCCGGTGCTCGCCAAGGCTCTCGACGTCTTGCTCATTCTTCATGCTGATCACGAGCAGAACTGCTCGACCACCACCATGCGGGTGGTTGGCTCGGCCCACGCCGATCCCTTCTCGGCTGCAGCGGCCGCCACTGGCGCCTTGTACGGCCCTCGCCATGGTGGCGCGAACGAAGCAGTCATCAACATGCTTCGCGACATTGGCGGCCTCGACAACGTCGAGGCATATGTCGAGTCCGTGAAAGCAGGCGACAACTTGTTGTGGGGCTTCGGACACCGGGTCTACAAGGCCTACGACCCTCGGGCCGCCATCGTGAAGAACCACGCCGACAAGGTCTTCGCCGTTACCGGCAAGAATCCCTTGCTCGACACTGCGTTGAAGCTGGAGGAGATCGCTCTCAACGACGACTACTTCAAGAGCCGCAACCTGTACCCGAACGTCGACTTTTACACCGGACTCATCTACCAGGCCATGAACTTCCCCATGGACATGTTCACGGTGTTGTTCACCATTGGCCGCATGCCCGGTTGGCTGGCTCATTGGCAAGAGTCGCTCGAGCAGGGCTCCAAGATCAGCCGACCTCGTCAGCTCTATACCGGCGTCGGCGCCCGCGACTACGTGCCGCTCGAAAACCGCTGACATCGGCCAGCGGGCAGTAGGACTCCGGTGCAATTCAATCTCACGCCCGACCTCGAGGCCCTCGGTGCCGAGGCCCGAGAGGTCGGAGCCCGCGCCGCGGCCAAGGTCGAGATGCCAGAAGACTCGTGGCTGATCGGCAACGATCGCGAGTTCTCGGCTGAAATGGCCGAGCGCGGCTGGCTGGGAATGACCTGGCCGACGGAGCACGGCGGGGCCGGCAAGACGGCTCTTGAACGGTTTGTCGTCGTCGAGGCACTCATCGCCACCGGTGCCCCGATAGCCAGCTCGTGGTTTGCCGATCGACAGATCGGTCCCACGATGTTGCAGTTCGGCACAGACGAGCAGCGCCAGCAGTACCTGCCCGGCATCATCAACGGCACCGACCAATGGTCGATCGGCATGTCCGAACCCGATGCTGGTAGCGACGTCGCTTCGGTCAGAACGCGGGCCGAACGCGACGGCGATCGCTGGATCGTGAACGGACAAAAGATCTGGACGAGTGGCGCTGCCGATGCCGACTACATCTACCTGATCGCCCGCACCGACCCCGATGCGCCAGCCCACAAGGGGCTATCGGAGTTCGTCGTAGCGATGGACTCACCGGGCATCACCATCAAGCCGATCACCGATCTCACCGGCAACGAGCATTTTTGCGAGGTGTTCTTCGAAGACGTCGAGGTGCCCTACGAGAATCTCGTCGGTGAACCAAACGAGAGCTTTCGCCAGGTCATGCGGCAAATGGAGCACGAGCGAGGCGGCATCGACCGGCTGGTTTCAAACCGATCGCTCTACGACCTCATCCGAAACGATGTGCGCGACCGGGGCGAGCACATCAGCGACCCACTGTTGCGCCAGGAGTTCGCCAAGGCCGAGACGATTTACACCATCGCTCGGCACATGATCTTACGAGAGGTCATGGGGCAGGCACCGGCCGGCTGGTCGGCAATCACCAAGACGCTGGCCACCGAGTTCGAAACCGATGTCGCCAACCTCTGCGGCCGAATGATCGGTGCCGAGTCGATGCTTTGGAATCGGGTAACCCGCAACATCTGCTACGCGCCGGCCTACACGTTGATGGGCGGCACCACGCTCATCCTGCGCAACATCATCGGCGAACGGGTCCTCGGCCTGCCCCGCGAACCCCGCCCTAGTTAACGATCATTCCAACAGCCTCATCAGAGATGGCGGACGTCGTCCAGGGGGCGACGACTTACCCTGCGGAGTTCGACGTTGCACTCGATGGCAACGGCCCGTCCCGCGCTGAGCAAGACCGGGTTGAGCTCGACCCGATGAAGTTCAGGCAACAGACCGGCAGCTCCGGCAAGACATGAAAGTAGTGCCGTGAAGGCATCGGTGTTGAGCTCCTCGGTTGCATGCAGCGCGGCGAGCGCCGCCCGGGCTAGGGCTTCAATTTCCGCCGAACCCGCAGGAAGCACCTGAACCGCAGCCAACGGTAGATCGGCGGCATTGATGCCTCCGGGGCCAACGGCGATGCGAGCTCCGGTGTCGGTGTCCTGCACCAGTTCGACGCGAAGATGCCGCCCAGTCGGCACCATTGGTTGTACAAGCGCTGGCAAAAAGGTTGGGAATCGCTTCGCCATCCGGTGGAAAGCGGCCAGTAGTTGAGCCTCGTCGTGGAGATCCAGCGCCGTACCGCCTCCTTCACCAGCGACACGATCGGCGACTCCTCCGGCCTTGAGCGCCACTGGATATCCAAGCGCGGCTGCGGCCTCGACAACCTCGTTGGCTGTTCGACCGACATTCGCTGGCTCGAGATCGATCCCAATCAGACGCAGCAGGTCCTGTGCCTCGGTCAACGAAAGCGCCACTCGATCGGCCTCGCCGAGTAGCGACATGACATGTTGAGAGACCACATCAGGCTGACTTACACGGATTGGCTCACCGCGCTCGGTACGTCGCCATGCCGCATGCTGAACCCACCGGCCCAACGAGCGCGCCGCACCCTCCGGGAAGTCAAACAGCGGCAAGCCCGACACCTGCGAGCGGTCGACTCCACTGAGACCCGTGGCCACCATGGGCTTGTCGACGGCCCGATCTATGCGCCCCAACAAATCGGCAGCCTCGGCCGGGCTGAGCATCGGGGTTGGAACCACAGCGAGAAACACAGCATCGACCTCGGCGCTGACCGCGGCAGCAACAACTGCCCGCTCGTAGTCGGCGGGCGCGGCGTCGTGCCCAATCACCAGGTTGTCGACGTCGCCGACCACAATCGAATCGGTGTCGTCCGATCGATCGGCGCCGGACGGCACGACGACATCAAGGCCTGCTCGTCGGCAGGCAGCGGCGGCAAGCCGACCGACCGACGACGCGTTGGTGATCACCGCGACGCGCGATCCACCGGGCAAGGGCTGGTCAATGGCAACGCCGGTCTGCTCGGCCAACTCACCGACCTCATCGACCATGATCACACCCGACTGGCGCAGCAGTTCGTTGATACCGGGGTTGCTCGTGGCAACAGCCACGATGGGCTTGTGCATTGACACCGATCGGGCGATGCGAGTGAACTTGGCAAGGTTGCCAACGTTTTCGAGATACAGGGCAATCGCGTCGGTACGGCCGTCGGAGGCCCAGTACTGAAGCAAGTCGTTGACCGAAACGTCGGCCCGGTTTCCAACGGCGGCAAACGTGCTGACACCGACACCAATTCGGGAGAAGCTGGCCAGCAAAACAGCTCCAAGTGGCCCTGACTGAGACAACAGGCCAACCGGCCCAGCAGGCACGTCGACATCGAGGAAGAGCGCGTGCAGTTGCACAGCCGGGTCGGTGTTCGCAACGCCGAAAGCGTTTGGGCCGATCAGCCGCAGCCCATGATCTCGGGCCACCCGCACGAGGCCCAGTTGGCGGCGGGCGCCTTCTGGCCCGGCCTCGGCGAAGCCGGCGCTGATGATGACCAGCCCACCAACTCCAACTGCTGCACAATCGGCCACAATCGACTCGACGGCGGCGGACGGCGCCACCACGATCGCAAGATCGACGCCCGGCGGCAGGTCGGCGACTGACTCGACCGAGGGAATACCGGCGATGACTTCGCCCGCCGGGTTCACCACATGGATGGCGCCGTTGAACGGGGCCGCCACCAGACGTTGCAGCAGTTGGTGACCAACGCTCTCGGGGCGACGTCCGGCACCGATGACGGCGACGGACGACGGCTCGAGAATGCGTGCGACTGACCGAGCGTGGGCCCGTTGTTCGCGGGCAGCGATAGCGGCTGAGGTCTGCTCGGTGACTTCGATCCCAAGCGTAACTGCGATCGCACCGTCCTCGAAGGCGGTCGAAACGTCAAAGCCAGCATTCCTGAAGACCCGGAGCATGCCGAAGTTCTCAGGCAATACCGAGGCGGTGAACCCATCAAGGCCTCGACGTCGACCGGCCGCAGCTAGGTACTCGAGCATCAAGGTCGCAAGACCTCTGCCGGTGAAACCGTCGTCGACAAAGAAAGCGACCTCGGCCTTGTTTTGACCGTTCAGCGTCTCGTAACGGGCAACAGCAACCAGCTCACCCCGAAGAATGGCGACAAAGGCCATCCGCCGCTCGTAGTCGACGTTGGTGAAGAACTCGAGCTCGCGCGAGGAAAGCTCCGGCCGGTACTGAAAGAACCGGAAGTAAATCGATTCCGGTGACTGACGGCTGTGAAAGGCCCGCAGTCGCTCCACGTCGTCGGGCCGGATCGGCCGAACGTCTACTGTCGAGCCGTCGCCAAGCACGGCCGATGTCTCCCAGCCGATGGGATACTCGGTCACCCGCCCCACCCTAGGACCGCCGGCCCCCTTGACGGGTGGGCTGTCTCGTCAAGAGATGGCGCACAACCTCGTTAACGGATGATCTGCTACCTCCTTAGCAGATGGCGTACAGGGTCACTCGGGTACCGAGATCGAACTCGAGGCCCGCTGGTCGGGACTGCACGGCAACCGTGTTGCAGCCTTCCGTTGTCTGCACCACCTTGGTTTGAAATCCGGCCGCCTGAAGCGCCGCCATCGCGTCGCCTGTCGACATGCCAACCACACTTGGCATCACGGCTACCGCTACCTGATCGGGCGTGGGTTCCGCCGGCTCTGGTTCGGCGGGATCGGGTACCGTCGGCTCGGGGTCGTCGGGATCGGGAGTCTCAGGGTCACCGGGATCAGGCGTCTCGGGAGCGGGCGGTTCAGGAGTAGCCGGCTCGGGCCCGTCCGGAACACCCTCGGCTGTGTTCTGGTCGGTCGTGACCGGTGGCGACGGTACCTGTGGCACGGCTACAGGGCCTTGTGGCGGAGGAGCAGCGCTATCCGTTTGCGGCTCAATCTGCCCACCGGCGCTTGGAGTCGGGATCTCTGGTTCCTCGGCTTGTGGCGTCGGCGTCACAGGAACCGGGGTGGAGACCGAAGGAGCGGCAAATTCGTCGTCCTCAACCGGCGACGGCGCTGAGACGACACCGGGACCGGCTCCGTCGGTCGGATCGGACAGGAAAGTGTCGGCGGCACCGTCAGTGCCGATCGGCCGATCGACCAAGTGGCCAGTCGATGCCTGCACCACGGAGAACGACCGCTGCGCCGCCGATGGCACAATTCGTACGAGCCTCTCTTCGTCAAAGTCGATCCACGGCACATCAACGATCTCGAGCTGGCTCCCGCCAACCGGTCCGAGAATCGGGCTACCGCTCAGGCACCGAACGCGCGGTACCCCGTTGGCATCGATCAGGACCGGTGAACCCGCCTGTAGCACGGCCTGTCGGGCAGCAACCGAGCCCTGCACAAAGCGGTGGTCCGTCACCCGGACATCAACTTGAAGCTGCACCGGCGTCAGACCACCGAGATAGTCGACCAGATCTTCAGCATCGATGCCGAAGACACCTGTCCAGGTGCCGGCCCTCTGAGAGTCGGTCAATGCCTCGGCAAGATCCTTGCGGTCACAGGATGGACGGCTGCTCGTGCCGCCGTAGAGCCCGGGCGTGGCGCCAGCCACCACCTTGCCCGGGTCATCCCCAAGGAGAATGATCAGAATGTCGTCGGCAATGGACGGAACCGGTCCTCGCACCAGGACGACGAAAGGGGCGGGCCCTACCTCGTTCGCGCGGCTGAGGCTGATCTGGATGGGGTCATCCGAGCCGACAGACGGCAGAAGTCTCAGACCCACAAAGGCGCCAGCGGCCACCAGAACGGACGCCATGGCCGAAACGACGGCCATCCGATAGCGCCGATAGGTAGCGTGAATGTCGATATCGCGATAGTTCATGTTCGTTCCTCCTCACGATGCAACGTAGAGGAGGGTCGACTGGCCCAACTCGGGGGTATCCCCCTAGCCGGCCCCAACCGGCGGATCGGGATTAACTTGTAACCGGGCTCAGGAAACCTGCCACTGAACGAGAGTGAAGGCTGGGTGACCGTCCGTGCCACCGCTGGCCTCGTGATCCTCGAACACGACGCTCACCGGAGCGCCGATGACGACCTCCTGAAGCGGATCGCCCAGCAAGTTTCCGATCATTCGAAGACCGTCGACGTGGGGAAGCTCGACCAAGACCACGAGATAGGGGCCCTGTTCGGCCAGTGCAGGGTGCACCGGGTGATGGGGCCGTTCCCAGCTATAGATAACGCCGCTTGGATCGACCTTGGCCCAACCGACGTCAAACGACCGACAGTGGTGACACATCCATTCAGGCCCCCACTGGTGCTTGCCGCAATCGTCGCACTTCTGCACCCACAGCTCGTGGTTTTGCGCAGCCTCCCAATACGGGGCGTCGAGACCATCGCGGGCTGGAACCGGGGCTGGAAGCCCGGGGTTCAAATAGTTCGACATCAGCCCAACACCTCCTCAGCGCCATAAATGGCGGAACTAACAACTTCGACCATGGGTCCTGCGTTGGCCAGGGCAACCTGCGCCCCAGCGACCTGGTTGGACGAGTCGCCTCGGATCTGACGAATCGCTTCGATCTGCAAACCCAACCCATGCATGTAGCACTCGGCCAGGTTGCCGCCGCTGGTGTTCAGCGGCAACGACCCGCCATCCGCCCGCAGATTCTCGAACGTCAGCACCTCGTTGGCGTTTTCGTAGGTGCAAAGCCCGTGCTCAATCAGGCTCATAACCACCCCACCGGTGAAGTTCTCGTACGACTGCACAACGTCGACGTCTGCTGGCGTCACCTGCGCCTGCTCGTAAAGATGGGGCACAACGGTCTTGAAGCTCGACGTCACGTAGTCGGTCTGGTTATGCACCGTGGCGCCCGAGCGATGGTCGCCACCCTGCTGAACAGAAAGCGGATAAGCAAGACGGTCGGTGATGTCCTTGGCCTTGTCGGCGGCCATCACAATCACCGCAGCCGCCCCGTCATTTTCGAGGCATACGTCATAGAGACGGAACGGCTCGACAATCCACCGGCTCTCGTCATAACCCTCCGAGGTGAGGGGCCGACCCTGCATTACGGCTCGAGGATTATTCTGGGCGTGGTGATAGGCGGCGAGCGATACAGCCTTCAGCGTCGACGGGTCAACGTCGTAGTCGTGGAACAGACGTGTGCTTCGCATGGCGTAGGTCTGGGCTGGGGACATGACGCCGTACGGCACGCTGTAGGCACCGGCGCCGCTGATAGTGCTGCGCTTCGGACCGGCGCCAAAGCGACCGAACTGGCCTTGGGCCAACCCCCGGAAGGCGACAACGCAATCGGCATATCCGGCGACGATCGCAGCCGAGGCATTTCCGATCGCGGCAGCTGCACCGCCACCACCTGAACCCCATTGCATGTTCGAGAAACGCAGCTCGGGTGAACCGAGAGCGTTCGCCAGCCGGGCCGGCAAGTTCCGATCATTGCTGTAGGAGCAGAAGCCATCAATCCGTGTTGGTTCGATGCCAGCATCGGCGCACGCCGCCATGATCGCCTGCAGCACCAGCTTGAACTCTGGCTCGGGGGACTGGGCCCGCTTGTAGTACACACTTTCGCCGACACCAACGACGGCAACCTTGCCCCGAATAGTCATCGGACGGTGCTCCTGGACTCGGCTCTGCTCCAGGCCATCTGACTGCCTTTGATCACTTCGCTCATAGTCGACTGTCTACTTCAGTCGCGCATTCCTCTGCGAACGCAGTGGTCGATACATGCGTGGATTACTGCAACCGGGCCGAATCGGTGACCCGGCGACCAACCGAGGCTTCCCACGATCCCCACCAACCGTGCTCGGTCATGACTTCAGACATACAGCTGGTACAACGCCCCGCTACATCGAGATCAATCGGAGCCCCACAGTTCGGGCAGTTGCCAGTGATGGCACGGGTTCGCCGACCTGCGCCCTCTTCGCCGAAACGCTCGAAGCTAAGACGGGCTCCGTCCGGGCCTTCGAAGTCGACATAGTCCAACGTGCCCGCAGGCACGGTTTGTGTCTCACCAGTGGCCTGGAAATTGGCCGTGCCATTTTCGGACCGCCGAAACGACTGGTCTTTATACGAGATCTTTGAATCACCAGGGCCTCCCTGGATCTCGAACACCTCGATGTCTTCCCACAGCGTGGCGACGGTTCGGTCGTAGTTCTCGATCGAAACCCAGTACATCCGACCGTTTTGATCTTGGATCCAATGCTCGATCCAGCGATCACCTGCCTCATCGAGGATGAGCGAGCCGCGGATAACTCCTCGGCTGCCATCGATCGAGGTCGCGGCGCCGACCGGGGCGTTCGCGAGATCTTCGAGACCCGGTGTTTTGTCCTTCTTGAATCGGCCAAACATCAGCGCATCTCCTCATTCTCTGCAACGGTTCTTGTCGGCATTCTTGTCGGCATTCTCCTATCCAGTTGTCTGATCGGCAGTCCGCGGCCGCTCGGCAGCGTAATCCGCGGGGTGTCATGGGTCGGCGACTAAGTTTCCGTCCCATGGAGGGAGCGCTCGATATTGTCACCGTCGACACTGACGGTCGGCTGCTGCGTCTGCAGTGTTACCCCACCAGCCACCGGGCGGTAGAGAGCAAGATCGTACGCTTCCAGAGGTGTGTGGTTCGTCTCGACGTACTCAGCGCATCCCACCGGGTCCTGGTTGGTCCAACAACCGAAAATCCAGCGAACCGTAACTCGATATCCTCACCTACCGCCGCCACGTGGGAGATCCACGAAACGGTCGCCTGTGAGGCCGCCGTAGCTGATGAACAGCCACCCGAGGTCGCCTTGCTGCCACCCGAACTCCGGTGGCAGGCCGAACCGTGGACCGTCGACTTCCGATCGGAGCTGTGCTTCGGCGACCATGCGCTGCGCGAGGCGGCGGCATCCGTCATCGCCCTGACCGATCGGTCCGACAGTTTGGTGGCGGCCTTCCCCGGCAACGAGTTGGCCCTCACCGGGCTCACGGTCCGTTCAACGTCGGACGATCGCATCCGATGGAACTCATGGCACCTGTATCCCGGCGCCGATCCCCACGTGGTTACGACACAAACAACGGCCACCAGCCGTCCCCGCCGCAGAGAGGACACTCGATGAAGAGCTTCACCAAGGTGATTGCGATCCTCACTGCTTTCGCGCTTCTCGTCGTTGCGTGTGGCAGTGGTGGCCCCGATCTGCCCGCAACCCTGGCCAAGGTCGACACCGTTGGCGAGAAGACGTCACCGCTCACGCTCGGAGTCAACAGCGCCGACAGTGACGGAGTTTGGAAGGCCACGGGAACACCGGCCGGCGTCGCCGATGCCATCGCCATCGTCGAGGCGCCCGGTGAACGTTCCGACGACGCCGCTGGCGATGTCTTTCTGCTGTATCAGTCGGGAACGCTTTGGATCACTCCTGCGGAGGGCGAAGGCAGTGCCGTCGTCTACTACGCCGACAACGACAGGGCCTACAACCGTCACACCTCCATCCTGATCTTGAACTCGAGATGGGGATCCAGAGTGAACTCGTACCGCTCAAGCAGCTCCGGCAACGGATTCCGGGGCGGCGGCGGCTCCAGCGGCAAGAACTGACCAACCGAACAAGTACTGGGAAAGGACCCTCTCGTGGACGTCTTCTTCAATGATCTGGGCAACACAGCCGCATGGCTGGGCGTCGCCATCGTGTTGATGCTCGCCGGCTTTATCGCCGTCGACATGCTGACGCCGGGCGACCTGCGCAAACAGGTATCAGAGAGCCTCAATGCTGGTCTGCTGGTCGGCGGCAAGATGGTTGCTGTCGGCATCATCATCTTCTCGGCCATCTGGACCGCTCCTGATGGACTCAGCGATGGTTTGGTGGAGGCGGCCCTCTACAGCGTCCTGGGGCTGATCATTTCAGCTGTGATGTTCATATTGGTCGACCTGATCCTTCCTGCGGATCTGCGCCGCCTCGTCGAACAAAAGGAGTTCGACCCCGCCATATGCGTCGCGGTCGGCTCTGAAATCGGGCTGGCGTTGGTGATTGCCGCTGCCATCTCCTGAGCTGACACTGACAACTTCCACCACGGAGACCTCCGCCTCACCGATTCGGCGACGTCGGTTCCTGTTACTCGTTGCCGGCATCATCGCCGGCGCCGGCGTGGCCTACGAGCTATCGCTGATGCTGCTCGGAACCGTCACCGTTGGTAGCACCGAACGCGCCAACGCCATTGTGCTCGGCACGGCCATGTTGGGCATGGGAATCGGCGCGACGACCGGGGGCAGGTGGGCTGATCGTCCTGTCGCCGCGTTCGTGAGAATCGAGGTGACGCTGGCGCTACTCGGAGCGAGCGCAGCACCTGCTCTGTATTGGACTTGGGCCAGGCTGGATGCGTTCTGGGGCCCGCTGCTGGGTATGTCACTGGCCATCGGCGTCTGCATCGGTGCCGAGATGCCCCTGCTCGCGGCTCTGAACGATCGGCTGTCCCGGCAGCACGCGGCAGAAGTTGTCGCCAGCTACACCGCTGCCGACTACTTCGGAGCACTCGTCGGAGCGGTCGCGTTCGCCTTCTTTGTCCGCCCCATCTTCGGGATTGTCCAGGGAACCGTCATCATCGCCGGCGTCAACCTGATCGCCGCTGCTGCGGTGCCATTCATCGTCCCGGCCCACAACCGCCGATGGGTCTTTGGCTGGGTCGGAGCCGGTGTTCTCGGCTTGATCGGTCTGGCCTTGGCCGGGCCACCGATCGTCGACAACGGCCGACAAGCCATTTTCCGGGACCCAATCGTCGCCTCGGCCGAGAGCGGCGTGCAGCAGCTCGTCGTGACCTCTCGGGTCCATCCCGGCGGTGTCGTCGACACCCGACTCTTTCTCGACAGCGACCTCCAGTTGTCCAGCATCGATGAACACCGCTACCACGAGTCACTCGTGCACCCAGCTGTGACAGGCGCACGGGATGTGCTCATTCTCGGCGGGGGCGACTGCTTGGCAGCCCGCGAAGCGCTACGCCACGACAGCGTCGAGGTCTTGACGATGGTCGAGCTCGACCCGACCGTCGTCGAGTTGATGCGAACGGTTCCCGAGCTCGCGCTGCTGCAACAAGGTTCGTGCGATGACCCTCGCCTCACGATCGTTCACGACGATGCCTTCGCCTGGATCGGCCGTCAACCGGCCGACCAATATGACGCCGTCATCGTCGACTTCCCCGATCCCGACACTCCGGCCCTTGGCCGGTTGTACTCGGTCGAGTTGTACGGCCAGCTCCGCCAGCTGCTGCGCCCCGATGGTCTGATCGTTGTGCAGTGCGGGTCGCCGTTCTTTGCTCCCAGGGCCTACTGGACGTGTGCTGAGACCCTGGAAGCGGCCGGATGGTCGCTGCTCTCGTACCACGTCGATGTCCCCAGCTTCGGCGACTGGGGTTTCCATCTCGCGGCTGAAGGCGAGATGCCCAAACCGTCCCTGCCCGACCTCGCTGGCCTGCGCTTCCTCGACCGTGATGTATTCGCAGCAGCCAAGGTCTTCCCCGTTGACGTTCGACGGGAACGATTCGATGTCGAAGTGTCGACCATCCTTGACCCCACCATCGTGGTGGCCGCCCAGCGCGCCTGGGTTGGCTACGACGGCTGAGCACCTCAACATCACCGGTGGGCGAAGCGGCCTCGATCGCCCCGGGCTACGTTCGGCCTCGTGATCGAACCACGGACCCGATTCCGCACTGCACTGACCGAGGCCGACCCGGTCTTCGCTCCCCTCTGTCTCGATCCACTCTCTGCCCGGATCATCGAGGAAGCCGGATTCGGCGCCGGGTACCTCAGCGGCGGAGCCCTGGGCTTCCAGTACGCAATCGGCGAGGCGCTGCTTTCCTATAACGAGATCGCCGACGTCGCGCGGCGCATCACTGCCAGATCTGACCTGCCACTGATCGTTGATGGCGGCGTTGGCTTCGGTGATCCCGTGCATACCGCCCGGGCCACCGCACTGTTCGAAGCCACCGGCGCGGTTGCAGTTGAGTACGAAGACCAGGTGGCACCCAAGCGGCTGCACCACCACATCGGCGTCGAGCATCTCGTAACCACCGAGGACATGGTGGCAAAAATCAAAGCCGCGGTCGCCACTCGCACCGATCCAGACTTCTTGATCATTGCTCGCACTGGCGGCTTCCGCCACGAGGGCTACGAGGCCGGCCTGAGCCGACTCCAGGCCTACCGAGATGCTGGCGCCGACATCCTCATGGCCTTCTGCCGGGAAGAAGAGCTGGCACCGGTGGGAGCGCACTTCGACTGCCCTCTGTCCACGATCACGGGGCTCGACCACCACACGCCCGACGAATGGAAACAGTTGGGGTGGAACTTGATCATCGATGCGTTTACCGCCCAAGCCCTAGCCATCACCCATACCCGTGAGGCGTACGCCCGGTTCCAAGCCGACGGTTCTACCGGCGTCGAGATCGATGGCATGGGCCTTCATCGCCAGATGGTCGACCTCTGCGGCCTCCAACCCTTGCTCGATATCGAACGTGTCACTACTGAACGGCCAGATGCCATCGAGAAGAGCTGATATGGCCGTGGTCGACAACAACGGGGTCGCAATTCACTTCGAAGTTCACGGTTCGCTCGACCACGGTGTTCCACTCGTGCTTCACCACGGCCGTCTCGGCCACGGCGACATCTGGCACAAGTACGGCTACGTCACTGAGCTTGCGGCCGATCGCGCCGTCATAACACTCGATGCCCGAGGCCATGGCCGTAGCAGCAGACCGCACGATCCGACCTCATACGCCGCCTCGCACATGGCCTCCGACATCGTGGCGGTGTTGGACGAAGTCGACGTCGAATGCGCTGATCTTTTCGGCTATTCGATGGGCGGGCGGATCGGCTTTATGGCCCTTACCTTCGTGCCCGAACGCATCCGTTCGCTCATCGCTGGCGGCGCCGCTCCCTTTGGACCGGCCCTCAACCGAGAGGAAGAGTTGAAGCTGGCCTCAACGCTGGCCGACGGCATAGAGGCCTACCTAACGCAGTTCGAGGTCATGCTTCAGCACCCCATACCCGAGCCTGAGCGCAGCGAGATGCTCGACAACGATCCCGTGGCGATGTCCGCCCTAGCCCGGCAAGGAGCCGACTGGCCCAACGTCGTGAAGCGGGTGGCAGCCTCGGAAACCCCGATCCAACTGTTCGGTGCTTCGAACAGCCCCGTCTGGCCTTTGATCGAGCAGGCAAACGAACAGCTCCCAAACGCCACACTCGTATCGTTCGATGGCCTCGGGCCGGGTGATGAGCTTCGGCAGCCCGACCTCATCCTTCCGCTGGTTCATTCCTTCCTGGCCACGCTGTAGGCGGGACGGAAAGACGCCCCAACGGGACAGGAAGACCGCCCGGAGAGACGTGGCAGTTCAGATCTGTGAACGGATGTTCATAGGGCTGAACATGTGCGGAAGCTGCCGCCCCGAAGAGGGTCTTCTGGTGCCGCTGCCACTTTGGTGATGTCGCGGCGCAAACGCGACCGCACGGCGGCTGCAAATCGCGGGCGCTACGTGTGACCGGACGGGCCTGCCCCCGACCGGAAAGGGAGTTACCCGATGACAAAGAACAGCGTCGCGGCGCGACGAACCAAACGACTGGGAGCAGGTTTGGCCAGTATGGCCGTGGCCGGCACCACCCTTCTTGCCGCACCTGCATCAGCCAGCGACTACGACGAACAGCGATTCGAAATCACTATCGAGAACATCTCGAATGGTTTCGATCTCGGCGCCTCAGGAGCGTTCACCAACCCTGACGGCAGCGACATGGCCGGTCCCGCGCTTCCCGGAGGCAGCTATCAGTTCGACCTCTATGCCAACCCAGGAGACCGGCTGAGTCTTGCCACCATGTTGGTGCAATCAAACGACTGGTTCTTCTCGCCCGGAGCCGAAGGCATTGCCCTCTTCGGTGCCGACGGTACGCCGGTCGACGGTGATATCACCAGCCATTTCTCTGTGATCGACGCCGGCACCGAGGACGACCAGCCAGCTGGCTCGGGTGCCGATCAGGCGCCTCGCCAGGCCGGGCCCAACACCGGGGCCTCCGACCCCGACAGCTCGGTCCGGATCGTAACCACTACCCCGGCCGTCGCTGACCTAATCAAGGTGACGTCCACGGCAGGCGAGGGTGGCAAATTCACCATCAAGGTCGCCAACGTCTCCGGCGACAGCGCGCTGCCTACCCCGCTCGCTCCCGGCGTCTTCGCCGTTCACCCCGACGGCGAACCCCTGTTCACTCTGGGCCAAGCCGACCGGGGAGAGGGCCTTGAAGCACTGGCTGAAGACGGCGGCCCCGGCGATCTGGCATCGGCGATCGGCGCCCGTACCGGTATCGCTACGCCACTTGCGCCGGGAGTCTTTGCTTCCGACGCATCGCGAGGTCACAACCCGATCTTCTACGACGGCAGGGCCTACTGCCGGGCTGGCATCGAAGGTCTGGCCGAGGACGGCGATCCGTCGATTCTGGCCAGCTTCCTCAGTTGGAGGGCGTCAGGCGATAGCGGCGTCTTCACAACGCCAGTCGGTGGCGACGGCCCCGCTCCCCTTTTCCCAGGTGAGTCGTACCAGTTCAGCATGACGTCACGACCGGGCGATCGGGTCGGCATCGCAACGATGTTCGTGCAGTCGAACGACTGGTTCTTCGGCACTGACGAGCAGGGTCTCAGTCTCTTCGACGACGGCATGCCGGTGAGCGGTGACATCACCGCCCACTTCGGATTGTTCGATGCCGGTACCGAGGCCGATCAAGCGCCCGGTTTTGGGAGCGATCAAGCTCCCCGGCAGAGCGGACCGAACACCGGTGCCTACGACCCCAACTCGATGGTTCGCCCCGTCAGCGACAATCTTGCTGGCGAGAATGTCGCTAGCTACATCAAAGTGACCGTCCGGGTCATCGACTGACCTGGTCGGCGGGACCACAGCGCTAGGCGTTGCGCACGGATTCTGCGTGAATCCGTGCGCCCGCCTACGTTGTCGGACGTGAGTGAAAAGGCGCCGAGCTACCCGCCCGATGGGCACATCATCCGCCATCTACGGCTGGACCTGCAGTCGGAGACAACCGAAGAGTTGCGGTGCACCATGCCGGTGACCGACGACCTTCGAGACGCTGGCGGCGCCCTTCGGATGGGGGCACTGTCGACCATGGTCGATGTCGCCGCTGGCACCTTCTCGCATGATCTCGTGCGGCCCGACTGGCTGGCCACCAGCGACATGAAGGTGCACGCCATGCGGCCCACCTATGGCGACGAGATTCGCTCGGTCACCTCGACGGTGCGAGCGGGTAAACGCAGCGTTTTGTCTCTCACCGAGGTCACCGATGCGGACGGCCCGGTGGCTCGGGCCTGGGTTACCTACGTTCGGCTCCCTCGACGCGACGACAGTCCAACCATCGAAGAGGGGCATCTCACCGGGCGTCGGCTGTTGTACGTCGAGAAAGACGACCCGGGACCGTCCGCTTCGGACTCTTCACCTGCTGAAGGCCGACCCATGCTCGACGATTACATCGGCTTGACGATTCGTGAGGGCGAGCTCGTCTTCGACCTCGTGCACCAACCTCGCATCCACAACAGCTTCGGCTCGATCCAAGGAGGCGTCGCTGCCACCCTGATCGAACGTATGGGCATGTTGGCCGCCGAGCGGTCACTGGGCGTGCCGGCTCGGGTCACTGACGCCCACACCTACTATCTCGGGCAGACGCGTGAGGGCCCGTTCCGTATAGAGGGAACGGTGCTTCGATCCGATGCCACGGCGGTGACTACTGAAGTAGCCGTGATCGATGCCGGCAATGAGCGACTGCTCGATCTCGGCACTGTGACCGCAAGCCGCATCACCGATGATCAGCTCGCTTGACTTCCATCCTCGGACACATCCGGGTGCTCGACTTCACCCAAGTTCTCTCGGGGCCGACGGCCACCCGTTACCTGGCCGAGCTCGGCGCTCAAGTGATCAAAGTCGAGGCCCCACCGGCTGGTGACATCACCCGAAGTTCGGTGACAAGGCGTAATGGACGCAGCGGCTACTTCGTCACCGTCAACCGTGGCAAACAATCGGTGTGTGTCGATCTGAAGGCCGACGAAGGTCGGGATCTCATTCAGTCTCTTGTTCCGACGGTCGATGTCGTCATCGAGAACTTCAGCCCCGGCACCATGGGACGCCTCGGCCTCGGATGGGAGACACTGGCGGCTCTCAACCCCGGTCTGATTATGTGCTCGATATCTGGCTTCGGGCATCACGGGCCACTAGCGCACCTTCCGGGCTACGACGGCGCAGCCCAGGCCTATGCCGGGCTGACCTCGCTGAACGGCGAGCGAGGTGGCGACCCGGTCGCCTTCGGCGCCCCCGTCGGCGACGTGCTTACCGGGATGAACGGCGTTGCCGGCATCCTGGCAGCTTTGCTGTGGCGGGAGCGCACAGGCGAGGGCCAATTGATCGAGACGTCAGTGCTCGAGAGTTACCTCCAGTCACACGACACCGCCATTCAAAGCCATTCAGTTTCGGGTGGCGAGATCAAGCAAACCCGCAACGGTCGCTTTCACCCCTTGGTATGTCCTTACGGCATCTTCGAAGCAGCCGACGGACACGTTTTCATCGCCGCTGCGGCCGATCGACACTGGGTCGACCTCTGTGACGCTATGGGACAGCCAGAAATGGCTACCCCCGAGCATCAATGGCACCAGCGGGTCGCTCGAGAATCCGACCGCGACGAGATCAACGAGCTGATCGACCGATGGCTGCTCGGCCTGGCGTCGCGCGACGACGCAGTGTCGCTGTTGCAACAGCATCGAGTTCCGTGCGGTCCGGTGCTCAGCATCGATGAGGTGGTGAACCACCCAGAACTACGCGAAGCGGGTTTCATTCGTGACGTCGCTGATCCAGCGCTCGGAAGCATCACGGTTCCTGGATTCCCTCTGCGGTTCTCGGCTATGCCTCAAAGCTGCGATGCGGTGGCACCCGATCTTGGCCAACACAACGAGCAAATCCTGCTCGATGCAGCCGGCGGGCCCGACCGATTCGCCGAACTACTTGCTGCCGGGGTGATCTACCGGGAAGGCTGACCACTATGGCAGACCTTCATTGGATGACAGCCCGGGAACTTGCATTGGCTTTGGCCAACCGAGAAGTCTCAAGCGTCGAAGCCGTTGAACACTTTGGGGCGCGCATCGAAGCCCTCGATGGGCCAATCAACTCTGTGGTGCTCACCGATCTTGATCGGGCCCGCAAAGAGGCCGCCGCCATCGATGCCGCTCGCTTAAAAGGGGATGCTCTCGGCCCGCTCGCCGGCGTCCCGATGACCGTGAAGGACTCGTTCTCGACTGCCGGCATGACGACAACCTCTGGCTCGCCGACACTGGCCGACCATGTTCCTGAAGAAGACGCTTGGCCGGTGGCCGCCATGCGGTCGGCGGGTGCGGTCATTGTCGGCAAAACCAACCTGCCCATCTGGGCTGGCGACCTGCAGAGCTACAACGACGTGTACGGCACGACGAATAATCCCTTCGATGTCGCTCGAACTCCGGGCGGATCGTCGGGCGGATCGGCTGCGGCGCTGGCGTGCGGATTCACACCGCTCGAGATCGGCAGCGACATCGGCGGCTCGATCCGGATTCCCTCGCATATGGCCGGTGTCGTTGGCCACAAGCCCTCCTACGGCATCGTTCCCGCTCATGGCCAGATCCCGGGGCCTCCGGGCACCCTGACGCTGGCGGATCTGGCCGTTGCCGGGCCCATGGCTCGTTCAATCGACGACCTGGAGCTCGGCCTAAATCTGATGTCCGGTCCAAACCGCTGGGAACACCCAGCCTGGAAGCTCGAACTGCCTGAACCCCGAGGCAACTCGACCATCAGCGACTTCCGAATTGCGGCCTGGATCGACGACGAGCACTGCCCCATCGATGGCGAGAGCAAGCGCCTGCTGGAACGAACGGTCGAACAACTTCGCGGCGCCGGCGCAACGGTTGACGACGGGGCCCGGCCAGGGTTCTCGCTGGAGAAAGTTGCACGCACCTTCAACTCGCTTCTGCAGGCCGCACTCGCCGGGGGCGAGTCGCGTGAGACCATTGAAATCTTTGCAGCCGAGACAGGCGAGGGGTTCGCCGCCGATTCGAAGCGAGCCCTCGGCATGCGCCACCGCGAATGGCTCAGCAACAATGAACGACGGCTGCAGATGCGGCGCCAGTGGGAACAGTTCTTCCAGTCATTCGATGTGGCGCTCCTACCGGTCTGCATGCTGCCAGCTCTAGAGCACGACCACGGTCCGACAGGCGAACGAGTCGTGGAAGTGAACGGCCATAGTCGTAGCTACTGGGAGATGATCACATGGATGGCCCCGGCCGGCGCCTGCTATCTGCCGGCGACCGTCATCCCAATCGGCACTACTTCCGCCGGCCTGCCGGTCGGTATCCAGATCGTTGGCCCATATCTGCACGACCACACCACGCTCGAGTTTGCCCGCCAGCTCACCTCCATCGTGGGCCCAATCCCTCGTCCCGTCGGGTTCTGATTCGGCAACCGTGAAGTCGCTCTCCGCCGTGTCCGCCCAATCACGGTGGCGTCCCACCTGACATCTCTACGACATGCAACGCTTTCTTCGAGGGTCCTCCTCCCGGATGCGGCTCGCTGGACACGCAAAGAGTTCCCTCGATGGCTCAACGTCCTTTGAATCGGCCGAGACTCAGGCGGCCGTCGCCGACATTCAGGCCGGCCTAGCCGGGCTGCCAAACGTCATCAGCACCCGCGATGCCGTCGGTGCAATCGCGTCCGGTCCCGAGACCGCGGTGATGGCTGGCAGTATCTCTGCCGACCGTGATCTCGCTGTCGTTTCTGCTCCTAATGCTGGTGTTCCGTTCGATTCTGGTGGAGTCCAGCGAGGACGAGTTCATCGGTAGGAAAGGCAAGGGGGCCTGGCAGGTCGTCAAGTGCGGCGAAGACCGCATCGTCGGCATCGTCACCCGGGCTCAGTAAGCCCCCGACCGCATGGCCATCGAACCAGATTCCGACGGTGTGTTGGTTGGCGTTGTGGAAGTTCGAGTGGATGGCGGCGATGCCATCGATTGCTATCTCCAATCCCGTTTCTTCTCGGAGTTCGCGGGCGGCGGCGTCACGCACGTCTTCTTCCCACTCGACATAGCCGCATGGGATACACCACAACCCGGCGTACGACACGCCGGGCGCCCGCCGAACCAACAGAACACGGCCGTCTGTGTCGCGGACGATAATGGCGACACCAACCGCGGGATTGTGGAACACCGGTCGCCTGCAGTCGACGCAGACCGGTCGCATGCGGTCGCCTTTGAACTCTGCCTCAAGCCGACCGCCACAACCAGGACAGTTCGTCCAGCCGTCGGGACCCATCACAACCTTGTCAGGTGTCATGACGACCATCATGACACCGCCATCTCTGGACTAGCTTCGAATGCCATGACACCGGAGCGCCGACCATGAGATTCGAAACCTTCCACCTGCTGTCGACACCCGAGATGGAGTCAGGTGTCGACGTATACCGCTACACGATGGACCAGATTCGGTTGGCCGAGGCCGCCGGATTCGAGACCTCGTGGTTCGCCGAACATCACTTCTCGAACTACGGCTTTTGTCCCAACCCCTTCCTCCCCATCGTCAAGGCAGCTGCCATCACCGAGCGCATCCGTTTCGGCCAGGCCATCACCGTCCTACCGATCTGGCACCCCTTGCGCCTGGTCGAAGACATCAATGTCACCGACATCCTTTGCGAGGGAAGGTTGAACGTTGGGTTCGGCCGGGGCTATCAGCCAGGCGAGTTCGAAGCGCTCGGAACCAAACTCGCCGACAGCCAAGCTCGGTTCGACGAAGCCGTCCAGATCATGACCAAGGCCTGGACCGAGGACGACTTCACATTCGAGGGGCAACACTGGTCAATCCCTAACCCGCTCACCGTGCTGCCGAAGCCAGTTCAGGCACCACACCCGCCGCTGTTCGTTGCTGCCTCCAGCCCCAACACCTTTGTGCGAGCGGCCAACGAGGGTTACGGCGTGTTGTCCTCGGGGGCCAGTCTCACGCTCGACCAGGTCGGTGAGGCCTACCAGCGTTTCGCTGGTGCTCTCGACAAAGCAGGTCGACCCCGCGACAGCGCTGAATTTCACTCACTGCGCTTCGTCCATGTTGCCAAAACCGATGAGGAAGCGGCGAAGCACATCGAGACGAGCCGGTGGAACGGACGTGTCGCCAGTGCCCTCCACGGAGGCGACGACAGCGTCACCAATGGTTGGGCCACCGATGTGCGAGCCGACGGCGAGCCAGACGACGACGAGTGGGCAAAGCGGCTGGTGTTTGGATCACCCGAAACCGTTATCGCCAAGCTCAAACAGCTGGACGACATCGGGATCAGCCATGTGGTGTGCCACTTCGACTTTGCCAGCATGCAACAACCGGACATATTGGCTTCGATGGAGCTGTTCGCCGAACAGGTCATGCCAGCCTTCGAAGGATCGATCGTAGGAGCACGAACATGAGCCAAGTAGAGACGACCCAGCCAGAACGACCGACGATTGAACAACACGCGGCCGATATGTCGGGCTATCTCGACGCCGGTGTCGAGAAGGCCCTCGCCCTCGGGAATCGAGGACCAATGCGGTTCGGTCCCGACGGATTGCTGCATCCCGACATTCTCGAGGCCTACTGGTTGCACGGCTTCTACGTCTTCGAGAATGTCATCGGCGAGACCGAGGTCAACGAGCTGCGTTCTGACGTCGAAGACATGGTCGAGCGAGCCCCAGTGCACAAGGGCGCCGCAGTGGATGCCAAGGGCAGACCCGCCCTCGGACGCGACTGGGCGTCCGAGCCTTACATGTTCGTCAAGCCTCTGTCCGATCCGTGGGGAGGCACCCAGCTTCTCTCTGGACGGCATCAAACCAAGATGACCGAGCCGGCCCCCCGAGCAGATGCCCCGGCCAACGTGGTGCATCTCATGTTCGGTATGTGTCAGGCCGCACCGGCCGCCCTTCGCCTGTACGGCCACCCCGACCTTCTGGCCGTTGCCGCCTCGATCAATGGGCCTGACTTCGTGCCCTACAACGACGCCATCTTCGTGAAGAAGCCCGGCCTAGGCGGTTCGGTCTCGTGGCATCAAGACGGAGCGACCCACTGGGATTCGCCCGTGTGGGACGAGGGCATTCACGGCTTCAACTTCCAGGTGCAGCTCTATCGCAGCACCCCTGCCAATGGGCTCTGGATCGTTCCCGGTACCCACAAGTTGGGCAAGATTGATATCAAGCAACGGGTAGCCGACAACGGAAATAGCGACCGGCTGCCGGACGCGGTACCGCTTTTCTGCGGAGCCGGCGACGTAACTATCGCTAACCGTCAGGTGCTGCACGGTTCGTTCGCCAACACCTCCCCCGACCCCAGAGTTTCGGTGACCTTCGGCTTCCACCGCCGCTCGTCGGTGCTGGGTGTAGAGGGCTTGCTGAAGGTAAAGGCCGCCATGGGCAACGACGGCGCCGCCCAAGGGCCCGAAATCTACGACGAGCAGCGAGTCTTCGATCGTTCGGCCGTCATCGCCGTAGCCATCGATGCACGCGACCAGCACTTCCCCGACGAGGAGCGATTTATGTACGCTCCGTTCGCCACGCTCGAAGACGACTTCCGGTGGAATGACGAGACGTTCGACACGATCATCCGCAACTACGTCATGAAGGATCTGGCCATCTGACCAACCCTCGCTCGTGGCTATCGGTCAGACGGGCTATCGGTCAGACGGGCTATCGGTCAGACGGGCTATCGGTCAGACGGGAAGCCAGATACCGATAGTGACGCCGCAGACAAACCCGGTGGCGGCCAGAGCGGCGCCCACAACCAGATGCCGCTCGTACCATCGGGAACCAACGTGCGACTGGGCAGATTGCCCGAGCCCGGCAACACTGATCACTCGCATATGTGATGCTGGCGCTCTCTTGGACGCCGCCTGAATCGAGGGGTCTCCGGCCTCTCCGTCCATCTCAGGCGAGTAGTTCATCTCCGGCAAGTAGTGCACTTGCGGCGCGTCATCTCGCAGATCGACGACCATCGCCTGAGCAGCGAATTCTGCTCGAATCTGTCGCACAGCATCGACAGGCGTCAGAATCGGCAAACCTATTCGCTCGGCCATGACCGCCTCTGGTGGCCGCGCCTCGGTGATAACAGCAAAGAGGCTCTCGTCGAAGGTCGACGTTGCCTCTCCACCTGCCAGAAAAATAAGGCGACGAGCCTGGGCCGCGTCGGCATCGGGATCGATCCAAAGCCTCCGACCCGTCAGCGGTTTCGCCATCTCTTCGCTCCGGGTGCGCTCCACAAGTCCGAGTCTTCCACACTGCAAATGTGCTGCTGTGACATACGCACTTGTTCATGACTTTGTGTCGTCCGAAGCGACGCCTACTGTCGGCCAAGCAATGCGACGCCAGACCACGCTGTCGGGCAACCACAGGCCGAGCGTCCCTGGCAGGATTAGCGGCCTTACGGCCGTAGCTCTGATCGCCCTCGGTGCTGCCGTCGCCCAGGCCTTCGGCCGGTTCACCTACGGCGTCTTGTTACCCGCTGTTCGCGACGATCTGAACATTTCCAACACCGTCGCCGGATCGCTCGGGACCTCCAACGTGGCCGCATATCTGATCGGGACCATCGCCGTCGCCTGGGCCACCAGCCGATTTCGTCTTCTGCAGGTGCTACGCCTGGGCTTCGTCTTCAGTGCTTCCGGTCTGTTGTTGGCGGCGTACTCCCCCACCGTCGTCGTGCTTGCCGTTGCGCAGTTCTTGATGGGGTTAGGCGGTGCGTGCATCTGGATTCCCTCGCCTGTTATCGCCGCTGATGCGATGCCGCCCGAGAGGCGTTCGATCGCCATCGCGCTCCTCAGCTCGGGCATCGGCGCCGGCGTCGTGTTCAGCGGGCAGCTCAGCGGCTTTGTGCGATCGACAATGGGGGACGACTCGTGGCGCACCGTCTACGCCATCGAGGCCGTCATCGCTGTGGTTGTTCTGCTCACGACCTTCGCCCTCATCGGCCATAGCCAAGGCCAGCCATCGGCACGGGCCGGTGTCGGTGGTTTCTCCGCTCTACGGCGGATGCGCGGGTGGCTTCCACTGACGATGGCCTACACGTCGTTCGGTCTGATGTACCTCCTCGTCATCGGGTTCTTAACGACTCGACTAGAAGATGACAAAGGGTGGACTGGTAGCCAAACCTCCTTGGCATTCACGCTGCTCGGGGTGGCGATGATCTTTGGTGGCCCAGTGTTCGTCTCCCTCGCCTCGCGCATTGGTCCCCGGCTAGCGATGGCCATGGCATTCGGAACGTGGGGTGTCTTGGCCATCGCCGTGTTGCCGGGATGGACCGTGCCGACCTTCGGAATGGCCATCGGCTTTGGCCTGTTGTTCACGGCCGTTCCGTCCATCATCACGCTCTATGTCGTCACCAACACAACGGCCGACACCTTCGGCCCCAGTTTCTCGGCTGCCACCTTGGCGTTCGGCGTTGCTCAGATGGCGGCGCCGCAGCTGGCCGGCTTCATCGCAGATCTTGCCGGGTCATTCGCACCGGTCTTCCTCCTCTCGTCATTCCTTGCCTTCGTCGGCATGGTCTCGGCATTGAGGCTGCCCGAACGCGAGCCAGCCGTGACCTCTGTTCCTGCTTCGGCCTAGGCTCTGGTCAGCTCAGAAGAGTCTGATTGATTGACAAGGGGACACACCGGTGGAAGATGGGAACGCAGTGAACGGGCTCGACTTTTTTCTGTACGAGCAGAGCGGCCCAGTCGCCACCATCACGTTCAATCGGCCAGAGAAACGTAACGGACTCGATCCCCGCGTCATGCTCGAGTTCGAGTCGCTCGTGCACCGGGTGCGCGATGCCAGCGACATCAAGGTGGTGGTCGTGACCGGGAAGGGCACCGCGTTCTGTGCCGGCGCCGATCTCACCCTCGCTCGCGATGCTGCGACCGATGAAGAACGAGCACGCGTGAACGCCGATATGGGACGGGTGCCGCGGATCATCGGCCGAGTCTTCGACGTCATGGTTCACATGGACGTCATCTCGATCGGCGCAATCAATGGGTTTGCGGTCGGGGGCGGCTGGTCGATCGCCACTGGTTTTGATCACGTCATCGCCGTCGAAGCTGCCCAGTTTTGGCTTCCGGAAGTCGAGATCGGTCGACCATTCAAGGGGCTAGCCAATCGCAATCTCACCCAAAGACTGGGCCCTGTACTGGCCAAAGAAGCCATGATCCTCGGCCGCCGTTTCAGCGCTGAAGAGCTCGCTCAACTCCGAGTCATCAACCAGGTGTGCGCCGCTGATCAGCTTCAGATCGAGACACAGCGTGTTGTTGACGCCTACCTAGCCGCGCCCTGGAACGCCGCCATCGGGACACGACGCGATATCAACGCCACGGTCTACGGCCCGCAGTACTACTAGCCACCCGTCCTGATGCAACCGCAGTAGCCTCAGCGTCTTGGTCGAAGGCACCTTCGCCGCGCTGCGGCATCCTGACTACCGGCGGCTGTGGTCGGGCTCACTTCTCGCCACAACGGCGTTCATGATGTCGTTCATGTTGGTGCCGAGCGTCGCGTTCGAAATCACCGGCAGGAATGCTGCGGCCGGCCTGGCCCAGATGGGCTCTGGGATCGCCATGTTTCTGGTATCGCCAGTCGGTGGCGTGATCGCCGACCGTATGCCGAAAAAACCACTGGTATTGGCGGGCCAGATCGTGCCAGCACTCGTGATCCTGGGTACCGGAACGCTTATTCTCACCGATCTCATCACCATTCCGCTCCTCACGGGGGCCACCCTGATCATGGGGCTGGGGTTCGCCTTCATGGGCCCAGCTCGCCAAGCCTGGGTTGGCGAACTCGTGCCCCGCGACTCGTTACCAAACGCTATTGCCCTGCAGTCGATCGCGCAGAACGTCTCGCAGGTAGCGGCGCCGCTCTTTATCGCTGTCCTTGTCGGCACGGTGCTGTCGATCGGTGGTGCCTACCTGTTCATGGCGTCGTTGTTCTTCATCGTGCTGCCCCTGACGCTCAGCTTGCCGAACACCAAACCGGTCCCAAAGGAAGCCCGCACGGTGCGACACGAGTTAGCCGACGGCATTGGCTATGTGTGGCGCGATCTCCGGCTCCGCACCCTCTGGCTCGGGTTCATTGGACTGGTGGTCTGCGGGTTCGCCTTCCAAACCCTGCTTCCCGGACTCCTCGACAGCGAGCTCGACCGCTCACCGTCCGATGTTGGCCCCGTCTTCCTCGCCTTCGCCCTGGCCGGTCTCGTGGCCAGCGTGCCGCTAGCAGGCGTTGTCCGAACCCCCCTGGCCTGGCCCGCTCTCTTGCTGATGGGTTTCGTCATGGCGGTCGGCTTTGGCCTCATCTCGCTCGCACCGACCTATGCGGTCTTGATCGTTGCCGGTATCCCCCTCGGCATCGGTCGGTCGGGATTCATGCTGCTCGACAACGCGCTGCTGATGTCGAGCGCGAAGCGCGCTTACCACGGCCGGGTGATGTCACTGTCCATGATGGGATTCGGGTCACAAGCCCTTCTGGCTCCGCTCTGGGGACTGTTGGCGGACGTCATCGGCGTACGTCCGACCCTGCTGATAGTTGGTGGGGCTAGCGCGGCCGTCACAACGGCTATCGGCCTCAGTTGGTTCTTCGTGGTTCGGCACCTCCCACCGGTTTCGGAGGATCTCGACTTGGTGCCGACGGCCTGACGCGCCCACCATTTGCTGGTGCCTTATGTAGAAGACCGGATCGTTCACGACGCTGATGCTCACATCATGGAGACGCCGGACTGGCTCGACTCCTATCTCGATCCCGGACTCGCCGATCGAATGGCACCTCGCCGATTCGTTGGCGGGGTCGGCGGAACTGATGGCCAGCAAGAGGAGCGGTTCTTCGACCGGATGCGAAAACAGCAGGCCGACCCCGACTATCGAGCCAGCGATGCGGAAGAGCTGCTTACGCGTAAGAACTGGGATGCGCCGGGATCGTTCATCAGCGCCGACCGCCCCGCGGTGCTCGACCAGTTCGGCTTCCGAAGTCAGCTGATCTTCAACACGTTCGACAGCAGCTACATCAACGGCCTCGAGCACGGCGACGACCTCGAACTCGCCTATGGCGTCTCTCGAGCCCACAACCGGGCCATGGTCGACTTTGCATCCATCGATCCTCGCCTGTTGGCAACTTGTTATGTCCCGTTGGCCGATTTCGATGCCGCCACAGCTATGGCGACTGAGGCGACAGCTGCAGGCGCAGGCGCCCTTCTCGTTCCGTCCAACTGCCCAGCCGGGCACTCGCCCAGCCACACCAGCCTCGACCCGGTGTGGGCCACAGCCCAAGAGGCCGGCATCCCCATCGTTTTTCATGTTGGCGGCGGCGGATCCCTGATCAACCCCGACTATTTCAAGAACGGCAAGCCAGTCCCGCCCGACTTCCATGGCGGCGCAGAGAACTTCCGCTCAGTCGACTACATGGCCATTCCCGGCCCGCCGATGCAGACGCTGGCCGCCATGATCATCGACGGTGTACTCGAACGATTCCCCCGGCTCAAGATTGGCGTCATCGAACAGGGCGCCATCTGGCTGCCGGGCTGGATGCGGCAAATGGAATCTGCCTTCGAGGCCTTCGGTCGCCATGAGGAGCGCCTGCAAGCCCTCAGTATGCGCCCAACCGAATACGTGCAGCGCCAGATCCGAGTAACGCCCTACCCAACCGAGGATGTCGGTTGGATCATCGGCCAGGGTTGCGAAGACATCGTGATGTTCTCGTCCGACTACCCACATGTCGAGGGTGGCCGCCGACCGATCGAACGCTTCGAGGGAACGTTGGGCGACACCTCAGACATCGACCGCGACAAGTTCTACTCGAGCAACATGATTGATCTGATGGGTAACGCCCTTACCACTCCTTGAACACGGACTCCACGGGTAAGGACAGTTGGAACGAGGACCGCTTCCGGCGGTGAGAGTCACCAGAGCGTGCTAAACGAAGACACAGAGATCGGGGACGATGATGAGCAACGAATACGTAATTGGTATCGGGACGGTAGGTGCCGGCCTTTGGATGAGTTACAACTCAGGCCAGAAGTGGCGGCACATTTACAAGGGCGGCCCCGACCCTGAAAGCAACTGTCGGGCACTCGCGGTCAGCCCGCACAACAAGGGCGAACTGCTCGCCGCTTCCGACCGAGTCGGCCTGTTCCGCAGCCCCGACAACGGTGGCAACTGGGAGCAGATCGGTGACATCGCTGACTCTGACATCTGGTCGATTGGCTACGATCCGGGCGACGAGAACCGGGTCTATGCCGGCGTCCGCCCCGGTGTTGTCCGCTCCGATGACGGCGGCGCCACCTTCGCCTCGCTCGAGACGTCGATAAGCCCAACCTGCCCTATTGGCGTTCCCCGCACCACCAACGTCGTGGTCGACCCTACCGATTCCAACATCGTGTGGGCCTCGGTCGAGGTCGATGGGCTACACCGCTCGACCGACGGTGGCGAGACCTGGGGCTCACTTGGCGACCTCGGACCCGGAGAGTTCTACAACGACGTTCACGGCTTCACGATGCGTGAGACCGCTGACGGATCAGAGCTACTGGTTTCCTCGCCGTTCGGGCTGGGACGCTCGACCGATGGCGGCGACAGTTTCGAGTGGCACAAGTTCGGCGGCTTCGAAGGTTCGAAGTTCGAATTTGCTTACTCACGCTGTGTTTCGGCCCCATGGGACGACGTCATCGTTGTGTGCGTCGGTGACTACATTCCGGGCGGCATCGGCGCCCTTGAGATCAGCCATGATGGCGGTCAGTCATGGACTCGCGAGCCAATGCCCGTCACTCCGAACTCGACCATGTATTGGCTGGCGACCCACCCCGACCTGCCCGGCACCATGGTCGCTACCTCGGTGTTCGGCCAGATGTATGTGTCAGACGACTACGCCAAGAACTGGCGCAAGCTCGACCGGGAGTTCAGCGAGATCCGCTCCATCTCCCTGACCCCCGCCTAGACGGCCTAGACGGGGCCTCTGGGGGTACGGGCGGCCCAGAGCGGTATCAGGCCGGCCAGAGCACAGACGCCGCCCACAGCGAAGGCCACACGCTCGTTCGCAAGTCCGACGATGACTCCGATCACAACGGCACCCGTAGCGAAGGCCAAATCAAAGAACATCGAGAGGCTGGCCACGACAAAAGCTCGGTCATTTGGGTCCGCCCGACCCACGACGAGGGAAAGCAGCGAGGGAAAGTTCATCGACATGCCGGCCGAGAAGACGATGACGCCTGCGTACAGACCGAAGGCGCTCGGGATGGCAGCGATCACGAAGAGGCCGAGTCCAATGGCGACGAGCGACAGAGCCGAAACCGGAAGTGCGCCGAAACGGTCGGGCACCTTGGCCGCGAACAAGCGAGCGAAGATCACCAGAACGGCGTAGGTCGTGAAGACCCACCCCGCGCCGTTCATGCCGATCGAGTCGGCGTAGACCGCGGCGAAGGATACAAACCCGGCGTAGCCGAAAAGACCTCCGGTGAGGGCAAGGCCGGGAGCTATTGCCGCCGGGTGAATCCAGCCCGGCTCGACACTGGCTCCGGTTGCTTTGGTCGATGGTGTTGCTAGGCCGAGCACGGCACCGATCGCGACCATGGCCGCGGCCACGACCCACACCGGTGCATAGTTCGATCCATCGAAAAGCCACTCGCCGAGTGGTGGCCCGACAGCAATACCCCCGTAGACGGCCAGCGAGAAGTAGTTGGCTGCCTCGCCGCGACGCTCGTCGGTGGTCATGTCCTGCACCGCAGTGGCCAACCCGACAAAGGCGAACGCCTCGCCGGCGCCAAAGAGGAGACGCAAGCCAACAACTGCAATCAACGAGTCGGCAGCGAGATAGCCCAGGAGCGAGATGGCGACGACGACCATGCCGCCGACGACCAGAACCCGTCGACCAAAGCGATCCCCAATCCGACCGGCGATAGGGCGCAGCAGAGCTGCAGTGATGCCGAACGAGCCAACGGCAAGACCCACCGACACACCGGACCCGCCAAGTTCATCTTCGACGAAGCGAGGTAGCACCGGGTACAGAATGGTCCAGCCGCTGAAGTACGCCAGGCCGGCAAGAGTGACGACAACGAAACGCCAGGTCAACAGACGAGTGGCGGTTTCGGGCATTGGGCGACAGTATCGGCCTCAGTGGTTTAGCCGAGAATGGACTACCCAAGGAGTGACACCATGAACCGAGGAGTGACACGATGAGCAGGTTTGCTGAGAAGGTCGTCGTCATCACTGGCGCCGGCGGTGGTATCGGCCGGGCCGCGGCGGTGCTGTTCGCTGGCGAAGGGGCGTCGATCGTTGCCGTGGATCGTGACGCATCGAGCCTGGCCGACACCGTCACCGCCATCAGCGAATCCGGAGGTCAGATCCACGCGGTCGCCGGCGATGTCACGAGCAGCGCCGATGTGCAGGCGTACGTTCAGGCTGCGGTCGACACCTTCGGTGGAGTCGACATCCTCTTCAACAACGCAGGTATTGAGGGGGTTGTGACCTCGCTCGAGAGTTATCCCGAGGAAGACTTCGATCGCGTGATTGCGGTGAACGTCAAGGGCGTCTGGTTGGGTATGAAGTACGTCGCCGACGCCATGCGACAGCGCGGTGGTGGCGTCATCATCAACACCGCATCGGTGGCAGGTCTGCGGGGCACACCCGGGCTGATCGCCTACGGCGCCAGCAAGCACGCCGTCGTCGGTATGACCAAAACCGCAGCGGCGGAGCTTGCGCCGGCTGGCATCAGGGTGAACGCCGTGTGCCCCGCCCCCATCGAGACGCGCATGATGCGTTCGATCGAATCGGGTGCCGCTCCCGACGATCCGGAAGCATTCAAAAAACAAGCAACCGAACGCATACCTCTCGGTCGCTACGGCGAACCTGAAGAGGTGGCGGCGCTGGTGGCGTTCTTGGCCTCCGATGATGCCGCGTTCATCACCGGCGGCATCTATCCAATTGATGGAGGATCAGGGGCCGTGTCGTAGCCACACCGGTAGCGTGCCGCCATGCTTCAAATGCAGTCGTTGGTTTCTGAAGATGGCCAGTTGTCCTTGACCCTGGTGGAGGTCGAGACACCAACACCCAAGGCGAACGAGGTTCTCATTCGGGTCGAGGCTGCGCCGATCAACCCGTCCGACCTCGGGTTGGTGCTGGGAGGCGCCGACCTCGACACCATCGCCGGTGCAATGGTGAATGGTCAGCCGGCTATCACCGCCACCATTCCACCAGGTGCTCTGCGAGGGCTTGGCGGCCGAATCGGCCAGTCGCTGCCAGGCGGCAACGAAGGCGCTGGTGTGGTGATCGACGCCGGAAACGATCCCGAAGCGCAAGCCCTCATGGGGAAGACGGTCGCCGTGCTCGGTGGCGCTATGTACAGCGAGTTCCGGGCCATGCCGGCCAACCAATGTCTGGTTCTCCACGACGGCGCTACCTCGCTGCAGGGTGCCTCGTGTTTTGTCAACCCGCTCACGGCCCTGGCCATGGTCGACACCATGCGGATCGACGGCCACGACGCCATCGTTCATACCGCGGCTGCCTCCAACCTGGGCCAAATGCTGGTGAAGATCTGCCTGGCCGAGGGTGTAGAGCTGGTGAACATCGTTCGTCGACCAGAGCAAGCCGAACTCCTGCGTTCACTGGGAGCGACCCACGTCTGCGACTCGAGCCAGGACACGTTCCACGACGATCTTGTTGCCGCGCTGGCCGCGACGAAGGCCACGGTTGCTTTCGATGCCACCGGCGGCGGGCGTCTGGCCAACAAGATTCTGATGGCTATGGAAGCAGCCGCCAACGCTTCGGAATCGGGTGCCTACAGCCGTTACGGCTCGACCACTCACAAGCAGGTCTACATCTACGGCGGACTCGACCGCGGCATCACCGAGTTGACCCGTTCCTACGGAATGGCATGGGGCGTTGGCGGTTTCCTGTTGCCGAACTTCTTGGCCAAGGTTGGTGCCGAACGCGGCGCAGAGTTACGCAAGCGAGTGGCCGACGAGCTCACCACTACATTCGCCAGCAGCTACACCAAAGAAGTGGGACTGACCGCAGCTCTCGACCCGGCTGAAGTTGCGGTGTACAGCCGACAGGCAACGGGTGAAAAGTACCTCGTGACCCCGCACGCCTGAGTCCTCTGGCATTGGCATCAGGAGGATCAGGGAACTCTGATGAGGACGACTCGTTTGGCCATCGCTGCGAAACGAGCCATCATCTTGAGGCAGCAAGGCGTTGGTGGCACCGATCGATGGTCGGCTAGCCAACCCCGCCATCACTTCGATTGGAGCCGACATGAGCGGAATGCAGATCACCCCTATCGACCGCAAGGTCTTTGGCGCCACGGTTACCGGTGTTGCTCTCAGAGATCTCACTGACGACCAGTTCAGCCAAATCAAGACGGCCTTTCTCGATCGCGGGTTCCTCGTGTTTCCCGGGCAATTCCTGACTAGCGAAGAGAACATCGCCTTCGGTGAACGATTCGGACCGCTCGAATTCGGTGCATTACCCCTGGCCAACAAGAAGCGCCACAAAGACGGCACGTTCAGCGCTGATGTACTCGACATCAACAGCCAGACGATGCGCAGCAATGTCGGCAACGAAACCTGGCACACCGACTCGACCTACAAGCCGCTCAGCAGCAAATGCGCCATGCTTTCGGCTGTCGTGGTGCCCGATGAGGAAGGCGAGACCGAGCTGGCCGACATGCGAGCCGGCTACGCCGCCCTCGACGAAGAAACCAAAGACCGGATCGATGGCTTCAGTGCCTATCACTCGAATCAGTTCTCGCAGGCCAACGACCTCGGCGACTTCCCCCGAGCCGACAGCGACGGCTTCTTCAAGGACGTCTACCATCTCGAGGCCTATCTACGCCCGGTGGTGAAGGTGCATCCCGAGACCGGCGTGAAAAATCTGTTCCTGGGTCGTCACGCCTTCGGGATTCCCGGCCTCGAGCGAGACGAAAGCCGCGAATTGCTCCGGTCGCTGCTCGAGTTCGTGGTGTCCGACGAGACGCGGGTGTATCAGCATCGCTGGCAAGCGGGCGACACGATGATCTGGGACAACCGGGCGCTGCTACACCGAGCCCGGCCGTACGACTATTCGAAGCCCCGGGTGCTCATCGGCACCCGAGTAGCCGGCGACGACACCGAGCTGTCTTACTATCCCGACGATCCGGCGGCCCAGGCTGGCCGCGATGCGCTTGCCGCCGAACTCGAGATTCTGCGGGGCGAGACCAAACACCTGATGTACGGCGCCACCACCGCCGGCCGCTAACCGGCGAGCTCCGAGCGGACGATGGCGGCCCCGGCGACCATTGCCGCCAGCTTGGCTTGGGCGACCGGGCGAGGCAGGTACTTCATGCCACAGTCGGGAGCGACGGAGAGCTTCGCCGGGTCGATGTGATCGGTGAGGGGTCGGATTCGGGAAGCGACCGTCTCCGGGGACTCGACATCGAGCGACCCCAGGTCGATCACGCCGAACACAACGCCCCGTGGCGCCAGGCTGCCGGCCGTCTCGGGCGACAGCTTGGGCTGAGCGGCCTCAATGGCGATGTAGTCGACAGGCAATGCAGCCAGCGGGCTGAGGAATGGGTACCCGCCCGACTTCTCGTTCATATAGATGGCGTACCCGTAGCAGGTGTGCAGCGTGGTTGAAGCAGTGATGCCATCGAGCGCTGCGGTTATGGCCTCGATGGCGAACTCTTCGGCCGCCTCGGCATTGGCCTGCATGTAGGGCTCGTCGATCTGGAGCATGTCGATGCCCGCCGCTTGCAGATCGCGTAACTCTTCGTTCACTGCGGTGGCGTAGGCCATTGCCAGCGCTCTTTGATCGGGATAGTGATCGTTCTGAGCCAGCTGCGAAAGGGTGAACGGTCCGGGCACCGTCACCTTGGTCTTTCGATCGGTGTGGGCCCGCAGGAAGCGAGCCGAGTCAAGCTCGATCGGGGCTTCGCGCCTGATCGGGCCGTTAACGAGCGGCACATCGGATTTGCCACCCTTACGATTCACTCCCACACCGGTGTGCTCTTGATCGACGCCGCCGAGTGAGGTGGCGAAATGGTTGAAGTAGGACTCGCGGCCGATCTCGCCATCGGTGATGATGTCGACTCCTGCGGCCTCTTGGTCGGCGATGGCGACCAGCGTCGCCGCTTCAATGGCCTCGGCCCGCTGCTCTCTGTCAACTCGCCAAATACCTTCGGCTCGTACCCGGGGTACCCCTGCGCCGACCAAAGCCTTGCGGTCGACCAGCCAGGCCGGCTGCGGGTAACTGCCCATAACGGTCGTAGGCAGCAGAGTGTTGATGGACTCCGCTCGCACTGAGGAGGTCATCGGTACGTGTTGTTCGACTCGTGATCGCCGGCCAGCCAGCGCTTCAGGGTTTCATGGGCATCGGCGGAGCGTTCGTCGTTGATCTTGTCAGCGCCGGGATCATCGACCGTGAACTCGAGCAGCATGCCGTTGGGGTCCTCGGTGTACAGCGACCGGCAGTAGCCGTGCTCCAGCACGAAGGTGCCCTTCGGCTTCCAGTCGGCCTCCTCGAGGCGCCGCTGCATTTCGGCCTGACCCTCGGCACTGACCTTCAACGCAATATGCCGAAATGGTGAGGGCAGTACATCGGGATCGAAAAGCTCCTGATCTTCGGTGTTTGCGAACTGGAAGAAGGCCAGTGCGCTGCCATCAGCCAGGCCGAAGAAGGTATGGCAGTACACACGCTCGGCCCCGAAAAGCTCATCGGTCTCCGACCACGTTGCCATCAAAGGAAAGCCAAGGATGTCTTCGTAGAAGGCTCGGGTCGCCTCTTGGTCCTTGGTGACGTAAGCCGTGTGGTGCAACCGCTGAGCGATCGGGGCCGTACTGGTCGGAGTGCTACTCATCGAGCTGCCTCAACCATGATCTCGACCTTCACCTTCGGGTGGGCCAGATTGGCTTCGACGGTTGCTCGGGCCGGTGTTGACCCCTCGACAACCCATGCCGACCAGACCTCGTTCATCTGCGACCAGGTGCCGATGTCGGTGAGCCAGATGTTGGCCTTCAGCAACTTGCTCTTGTCTGACCCAGCTTGGGCTAGCAGCTCATCGATTCGGGCCAGGATCTGCGAGGTCTGACCAGCAACATCAGCGTCAAGGTCGTTGCCAACCAGGCCCGACAGGTAGACGGTGTCGCCGTGGACCACGGCCATGCTCATGATCGGTCCAGCTTCAATGCGTTCGATGGTCATAGCCACAGACTCGCGCATGTGGACTGCCCAATCGAGCCGAATCGCTGTGCTTGGCTTCAAACTGGCGGCGGTTCAGAGGTGAGCCAGAACTGCTTCGCCGAATGCGGCAATAAAATCGCCGGTGATCGGCTGGCCCGGTGCCCCAATCTGTGGGCTGACCACGATCCGGTCGATACGTTCATCGGTGGCGAGCTCGCTGATCCGGCCCCGCACCTCGTCAGGCGTCCCAGCGATCGCATAACGGTCAAGCAGCCGCTCGGGAATCAGCGCCGCGTGCTTCGGCATCGAATCGGCATGGGCGAACATGTCGTACTCCCGCCGTACCTGTTCTGCTATTTCACGATCTTCACCAACCAGTCTGGCCGGGTCGAGCAAGCGCACAATCGCCGCCACCCTGGCCCGCACTTGGTCGTAGGCCCGTTCTTGATCGTTATCGAGGCCAACGTACACCCACACCGTTTTCTCGACCGCTGTCTCGGACCGACCTGCATCGGCGAGCCCCCGGCTCACGAGGCCAAGTGCATCGTCGATCAGGTCGGGCGCCGCACCCTGCAGCAGGATCACCCCGTCTGCCATACCGGCGGCCGCCTTCGTTAGTCGGGGACCGGATGCTGCTACGTGGAGCGGAACCGATGCCGGTTCGGGCATCCAAGTCAGCGCACCCTCGGAGCCGGACGCAAACCGTACGGTGCCACCGTCCAAAAGCTGGCGCATCGCTGCCACATACTCGGCCAGCTCGGAGATAGGTGCTGGCTTCTCACCGATGTTGCGCAACGCCGAGTGGCCGGTCGAGATACCGGCCAAAGCCCGCCCGGCGGACAGCTCGTGCAACGTCGCCAACCCACTTGCAGTCACGCTGGCGTGTCGGGTTCTCGGCACGGTCACTCCACTGGCGAGCCTCAGGTGTTCGGTCGCCACCGCGCACGCGGCCAAGGTCACGTACAACTCGCGACAAATCAGCTGCGTGTCTACCAACCAAATGCTCTCGAAACCGACCCGTTCGGCCAACTGTGCATAGCCAACCATCGCCTGCACTGGCTCGGTTCCCCACAACGCGAGGCCAACCCGCGGCCCGGCCGTCTCGTTTTCGCTCATGACACATCATGCCCCGAGCGTCGGCCGTCAACCGTCGTGACAACAACCATCGCGGTCGGCGATGGCATCAGCCGCTCTGCGCTCGGAGATCAGCCGAGGCTCCACTCGCTCTTCCATGGCGTTGATTCGGGTCTCATCCCACACGCCACTCCCTGACGACTGATCCGTTCGCAAAGGTTCGCTCTCGAGAGTCGTTTGGGTGGCGACAACGCGATCCGTCAGCGGCGAGGCGGTCGGCCGAGCGAGTATTGCGGCGAGCGCACAGCCCACCACTAGTCCGGCACCGACCAAGATGCGTCGCACACGTTCACCGGGGCCCGGTCTCATGGGGTCGGTAGAGAGGGCCGGAGACTCCTCGATAAATTCGACCAGTTCGGCCATGGCGTTCTGCCCTTCCGGGTTGGCAGCGAGGGTGTGTTGTGCTCAGTCCAGGCTGGCTGTCATCGAATCGTCGGCGTGGACCACTGGCAGAACTTCTTCGGCGAAGCGCCGCATCGATTCCTCTGCCAGCTCTGTCGGCATGCCGCCGTAGTCGAAGATGCCGATGAATTCGGCCGCGCCGGTGATCTCTTTGATCTTGCGGAGCACCTCGATACATCGAGCCGGGCTACCCCACACTTGGTTGGTGGCAAACGCCTCAGTCGCCTCGTCGGCCGTCACCGTTGCGCGCTTGCGGGCCCGGTCGGCGTAGTAGTCATAGACACCGGTTTCGGCGAAGTGCTCCGGGTCTCCGAACTCGTAGTGGCGGAGCACCGAGTCGTTGTAGTTGCTCATGTACGGGAACGCGATCTCCCAGGCTTGCTCATCTGTCGGGAAGCAGGCGACCCACACGGCAACGATGGGTTTTGATGGAGGCAATTCCATTTCGGTTCTGATCGAGTTAAAGACGTCAACCTCTTCACGAATCTCTTCCCACGTCTTCTGGGGGATGAAGAGTGGCCCGAGGTTGGCGCGGGCTGCCATCGGAACGGTCTCCGGTGAGCCCCAGGCTTGGTACAGCCGATCGAGCAGACCCTGCGGGTTGCGAGGCCGGGGGCGAACGGACATCTCCGGAAGTTGGTAGTACTCGCCGTCATAGCTGAAGGACTCCTTGCCGATCGCCAGGCGCAGAACTTCGAGCGCCTCGGCGAAACGATCGCGGGACTCCGACATTGGAATCCGAAAACCCTCGAACTCGACTCTGCCGGCGCCGCGCCCGAGCCCAACGGTGAGCTCTCGACCGCCGAGCATCACATCGAGCAGCGACATCTGTTCTGCCACTTCGACCGGATCGTGCCAGGGAAGCACAACGACCATCGTGCCCATATCGACCCGGCTCGTACGCGCCGCCATGTAGCTGAGGAACTGCAGAGGGTTGGGCACCATCGTGTACGGGGTGAAGTGGTGCTCGACTGTCCAAAGCGAGTCGAAACCCAGGGGTTCGACCAGGTCGGCAAGGCCGAGTGCCCGATCCCAGACCGTGTGATCGGCAGTGGCTGGTGGTTCGTCGAAGGCGCGGGCCGTGTGGCGACCCCAGTCCTCGTAGTTCTGCATGAAGAAAGAAACACCGAACTTCACAGGTACCCCCTGGTCGCTGTTCGAGAAGTCTCGCGCTGATCAGCGCTGGAACCCAGCGGAACAGATCAGAGCTGCATAGCGCTCCGCGGAGGTTTCGTCATTGGACTCGGGCCGTACCAAGCGCCCCCGAGCGTCTCAGCGTCTCGATCGCCGCATCGTCGTAGCCGAGCACATCCGTCAGCACCTGGTCGGTGTGCTGGCCCAACTTCGGGAAGTGGCGCAGCGTCGGCGGCGTGCGAGTGAGTTCAATGCGGGTGCGCTCGATTGGCACCTCTCCCCTATCGACGTGCTCGACCAGCACCTGGTGATCCAGGTGGTCGAGCTGAGGGTCACGAGGCATCCCGGTATGCAGAACGGCGTGGCCGGGAATGCCCTTGGCCTGCAGAGCTTCTTCAGCTGCGGTCGCAGATTGTTTCGATGTCCAGGCGGTGATAGCAGCATCAACCTCGTCGGCGCGCTCTAGCCGCTGCCTGACACCGAGCGACGCCAAGTCGGGCTCTACCCCCGGGGCAGAGAGGCTCTCTGAGGTGGAGAGGCCCAAGAGCGAAGAGAGGCCGGCCCAATCGGCATCGTTGCGGCAGGCAATGGCCACCCACTCATCGTCGCCGGCAGCCCGATAGACCCCATGGGGCGACATATCGGGATCGGTATTGGCCAGCCGGTCCCACACCGTGCCGTTGATCTGATGATCGAGCAGGGCCGGGGTGACGTAATGCACGGTCGACTCGATCTGTGACTGGTCGATGTACTGACCCTGCCCGGTTCGATCACGATGGTCGAGCGCTGCCAACATGGCGGCGACACTGACGCGGGGAGCGCAGTAGTCGGTGTAGGCCCCATACGGGCCGGTGGGGTTGTGACCGGGCCAGCCTGTTGGCTGCACCAGTCCGGCCGCCGCGCTGCCCATCGTGCCGTACCCGGCAACGTAGGCATGAGGCCCGTCCTGGCCCATCAGACACGAGCTCAGCATGATCAGATCCGGCTTGTCGGCCCGGAGCGTTTCGTAGTCAAGGCCCCACTTGCTCATCGCTCGGGGCGAGAACGACTCGGTGACAATGTCAGCCCACTGCACCAGATCAAGAATGACGGCCCGGCCAGCCTCAGTATTGGGATCGATCGTGAGGCTGAGTTTGTTGGCGTTGATGCTGGCGAAGCCCATGGACGTCTCCCTGCCAACCTTTCCGTCGTACCAGGGAGCGAGAAGCCGAGCAGTGTCCAGCCGGGCCTCGTTCTCGACCCGCACCACCGTGGCGCCGTACTGCGCCAGCACACCGGTGCTGTAGGGACCCGCCATCACCCACATCATGTCGAGCACCTTCACTCCGGCCAGTGGCTCGCCAAGATCTCCCGCTGGGCTAGCCGACGGCGAGGGCAACGGCGACACCGAGGGCACAGCGACCCTGGATTCGGCCAGCACTTCGTCGGTGTGTTGCCCGATACTCGGAGCTGGAGCTCTGGGCTCGGTGCGGGGTCGGGTAGAGCGCACCAGGTGATCGGGCACGGTTGCTGTGGACCCGTCAGGCATCTCTTCAGCGGTCCAGAATGCTCGATGTTCGAGTTGGGGGCTCTCATAAAGATCGTCGAAGGTCGAGACCGGAACCAGCAAGAGTTTGCGGTCGAGGGCGGCCGCGAATAGGTCAGCCTTTGTCCGTTCCAAGACGAAGGCGGCGACGGCTTCACGCAACGGCACAAGATCCTCAGCCGGTCGGTCGCCGGAACGGATCAGTCGCAGGTAGGCAACCCAGTCACGGTCGGTGATTCCCTCGGCTCCGTGACCCTCATCGATCATGAACGTCAGCAACCGCTGCAGGAACGGTTTGTTCACCGGGTCGATGGCAATAGTCAGCGAAACGAAGCCATCGACGGTCGGCCAGACGAACGGAAAGTCGACGCCGTACAGGTTGAAACCGCCGGAACGGGTCACCGGTCGGTGGCCCACCTGGGCTGCCGGCAACGAGAACTGAGCGGTCAGGTTGGTGGCGC
>JBLINY010000017.1:0-62460 GCA_047638695.1 Acidimicrobiales bacterium
CCCACGCCTCCCACCGTCGGCCGACCAAATCCAGACGATCGATGGCGTGGAGGCGTGTGATGAAGTTGACCGGATCCGGCGGCTCTCCGGCACGGGTGGTGAGTCGAGCGACAGCGATCTCACGGCGGGAGAACATGCCGTAGATGGTGGGGAGAAAGCTAATCATCAGGGCCACGATCGCCAGTCCGAGCAGCGCCTCGACGATGGCGACCAGTCGTGTTACCCCGGTGGGGGCAGCGACGAACCCGAGGGTGGTGAACGACGACCCTGAGATTTCGAGAGCGTCGACCATTGAGCCCACCCCTAAGCCCCAGAAGATGCCCGAAAATGCCACGATCAATCCGAGTGCCCATACGAGCGGGAGCGAAACCAGTACGGCGGGTCCGAATGTTCCGAGTATCCGATGTCGACGGGCACGGCTTGTGACGCGGCTGGCAATGGCATTTGTTGCCCAGCGGGCCACCGAGAGCATGGCCATCGTCAACCACACCCGCTCTGGACGTGGCATCACGACCGTGCGGACGGCCGATCGCACGATCCAGGCCGCAGCGAGCGCGCCGAGTCCGACAGAGATGATCTCTATCACTGCGTCATGTCCGCGTCGGGGGGTTTTCAGCGACCACTAGAGCAAGCCCTCTTCGGTGAGGACTTTGCGGGCCACGCGGAAGCACTCCAGCGACTGGGGGACGCCGCAGTAGATGGCAATGACATGAATGATGGCCCGGATCTCCTCCATGGTGACCCCGTTCGTAATGGCTCCCCGGCAGTGGAGCTCCCACTCGGTCATCTTGCCGAGCGCACCGATCATGGCCAGGTTCATCATGGATCGGGTCTTAACATCGATGGTCTCGTCGCCCCAACCGAACCCCCAGGCCCAGGTGGTCATGGCCTCCTGAAACGGCATCGTGAATTCGTCGGCCGCGGCCAGGTTGTTGTCGACGTACTCGGCGCCCAGCGTTGCCTTGCGCTTGGCTAGGCCCTTTTCGAACAGTTCAGCATCCATGGGTTCTCCTCTTGTTGCGTGCGGCCACTAGAGCATCGGGGCTGTTCCCAGGGCCAATGGCGGGCCGGGCCAGGGCAAGTCTAAGAGGGCTCTCAGAGTCACTCAGACAGGCCTCAGAGTCGGCCCTTCAAGGTGTGGTCACGGTCCGAACGGACCGTTCGATCAAGGAGACCCCGACCATGCAACAGTCCGCCACCATCACCACAACGAGGCGAGGTCGCTTGTTTACCGCCGTCCTGTCGGTAGCGCTCCTGGCTGCTGCCTGCGGTTCCGGTAGCGAGGCGGAGGGTGCACCAGCTGTGGCCGCTCTGGCCGAAGACGAAGCTGCCTTCAGCGACCGTGGCGCTGAGGGCGGCGACGACGGCGATTCCGCGGCGATCGATGCCGCCGCGACCGATGACGACAAACCAACGCCCGAGGAGGCCAACGTTGCATTCGAACAGTGTCTGGCCGACAACGGCGTCGACAACGCATTCGGTGGCAGCGGTGGCGAGTCGATCGACGGTGAGGAAGACGGACCGCAGACAATGCGTCTCGACTTCGACTCCGAGGAGGAGGCCGAAGCCTTCAATGAAGCGCTGGATGAGTGCAACGAGATTTTCGAGGATGCCTTCGGCGAGTTCGAACTGTCTCCTGAACAAGAGGCCGAGTTCGCCGATGCTGAGGCCGCCTTCAACCAGTGCATGGCCGAGCAGGGTTTCGAAATGAGTGACGGCGGATTCGAAGTCGAGGACATCGACGATCTCGATGCCACCACCGACCAGTGCGACGAAATTTTTGAAGACCTGAACGACAGCATCGGAGAGGACGAATGATGGGGGGCCAACGATTCAAGATCATCGCTGGTCTCGTCCTTGTGGCGGCCATCGTGTCGGCCATGCTCGGGATCGGCCTGTCTCTCGGCCCGGCCGACGCAGAGGAGACGGGTGACCCACCAACGAACGACCGCTCCACAGTGCTTCCCACCGAGTCGCTTCCCACCGAGTCGCTTCCCACCGAGTTGATCTCGAAGGGTGAACTGGTCGAGACAAAGGAAGAGGTTGGCACGGTTGACCACGGCGAAGCGTGGCCGGCACCAATCGAGGGCGACGGCATCGTCACCGCCCGGCACGACAAAGGCACGGTCGTTGGATTCGGTGACCCGTTGGTTTGGATCGACAACAAGCCGATCACACTGGTCGAGGGTGACACACCCCTTTACCGAACTCTCGAGTTGGTAGGAACCTCTACCTCGAAACACCTGGAGGGCGGCGATGTGCGCCAGCTGCAACGGTTTCTTTCCAACGAAGGATTCGACGACAGCGGTCGTATAGAGGTCGACGGGATCTTCGGACGGTCAACCCGTAACAGCCTCAAGGCCTGGCAAAAGGAATCGGGTCTCGAGGTAACAGGCAGGGTCGATCGGACCCAGATGGTGTTCCATCCCACGGAGCTTCGGGTCGATGCCGCGCCCCGTATCGGAGCTCGTTTCCCAACCCCGGTATTGGAGCTCCGAGAAGTAGAGCGGGCGTATCCCGGCTCACCGCCGGTCCGAGCCATCGACGGAGTTTCTCTTCAGGTCAACGAAGGTGAACTCGTCGCCATCGTCGGACCTTCTGGCTCTGGTAAGTCGACACTGATGAACCTCGTCGGCACCCTCGATCGGCCAACGTCGGGCACGCTCCTGGTGGACGGCGTCGACACCGGTGAGCTGTCAGACCGAGCGCTGGCTGGCCTACGGGCGGCCCGAATCGGATTTGTCTTCCAGCAGTTCCATCTACTTGCAGGCATGTCCGCGACCGAGAACGTTGCGGGGGGACTCCTCTACCGAGGAGTTTCTCGCTCGGAACGCAGAAGCCGTAGCGCCCTTGCTCTCGAACGTGTTGGTTTGGGCCAGCGCCTCGACCACACACCGAACAAGCTCTCTGGCGGCGAGCGCCAGCGAGTGGCAATCGCCCGAGCGCTAGTGGACGACCCGGCCATCGTGTTGGCCGACGAACCGACCGGGAATCTCGACAGCACTACCTCGACAGAGATCGTCGAGCTGCTGCACAACCTTCATCGAGAGGGTTCGACCATTCTGGTGATCACCCACGATCTCGATGTTGCGGCCGAGTTTCCCCGGCGTATCGCGGTGAGAGATGGCCGCATTGAACATGACACCGGACGAGTCGAAAAACTGGAGTTGGCAACATGATGGGTCGTTCCAAGCCGCTTCGCTGGCGGTCGCGACTGCGACCATCAGACGTCGTCAGCACCGGCACCGTCCGTATTCGGACCCGCCGAATGCGGGCCGCATTCACCGCAGTAGGCATTGCAATCGGCATTGCTTCGATGGTGGCGGTGTTGGGCATCTCGTCGTCGAGCAAAGCCGACATCCTGTCGACCCTCGACGACCTCGGTACCAACTTGCTGCAGGTCCGCCCCGGCACGAGCTTTCTCGGTGACGCGACGCCGCTGTCTGCAGATGCGCCGTCGATGGTCAGGCGGGTCGGGCCAGTGGAATCGGCAACGTCGCTGAGCAAGATCGACGCGCCGGCTCAACGCAATGATCGGGTCGCCGAGAACCATCAGAACGGTGTCGACGTCTACGGATCAGAAACCAACCTGGCGGCGACGCTCGGAGCCAAGTTGGCCGCTGGTCGCCACCACGACGAGGCCTCGGTCACACTTCCTACGGTGGTGCTCGGAGCGGTGGCTGCTGAACGGCTTGGAATCACCGATGTTGACGATGGTGCTCGCGTGTACATCGGCGGCGAGTGGTTTGCGGTCATCGGCATCTACGAGCCGCTGCCACTGAACCCCGACATCGACCGGGCCGCCCTGATCGGCCTCGATGCAGCCCGCGATCGGTTCGGCGTCAAAGGACTTCCGTCGGCCATCTATGTCAGGACCCATCCCGACCAGGTAGAGGCGGTACGGGATGTGCTGGCTCGTACCGCAAGCCCGGGCAACCCGAACGAAGTAGAGGTGTCACGACTCTCCGACGCCCTGGCAGCACGGGCTGCGGTAGACCAGCGGTTGCAGACGCTGCTGCTTGCTCTCGGCGGGGTCGCCCTCTTGGTCGGCGGAATCGGTATCGCCAATGTGATGATCATCTCGGTGCTCGAACGACGGGCCGAGATCGGTCTTCGGCGAGCGCTCGGTGCGACCAGAGGCCACATCCGTAATCAGTTCGTGGTGGAAAGCAGCCTGCTGTCGCTCCTGGGCGGGCTGCTCGGGGCGGCAACCGGCTACGCCGTCACTGCCATCTATGCCAGCCGCCAGGGATGGACGGTGTCGGTGCCTATGCAGGGCTTGGTCCTTGGAGTGTTGGCTGCTCTGGTCATCGGTGCTGTTGCCGGGCTGTATCCCGCTTTCCGGGCCGCTCGGCTCGATCCGGCCGAAGCCATACGCCCCGCCGCATGACGTCATGTGTACGTTCGGAGGACCATGCGACTGCTAATCGTTGAAGACGAGGATGACATCGCACTGGTTATTCAGCAGGCACTGACGGCCGAGGGCCACCTGGTCGACCGAGCCGCAAATGGCCCCGATGGGTTGTGGAAGGCTTGCGAAGGGTCCTATGGGTTGATCCTTTTGGACGTGCTCCTGCCCGGTATGAATGGCTTCAAGGTCTGCGAAGCGATTCGGGCCAAGGGCATCGATACCCCCGTATTGATGCTGACGGCCAAGGTCGGCGACTACGACGAGGCCGAGGGTCTCGACGACGGTGCCGATGACTATCTTCGCAAACCGTTCTCTCACGATGTGCTCCGAGCCAGGGTGAGGGCGCTTCTGCGCCGCGGGGCTCGGGGTGGCGTCCATTTCGAACTCACGCGGGGAGGAGTTGTCTTCGACCCTGCCTCGAGGTCCTGTTCGATCGACGGAGAGCCGGTTGATCTAACTGGGAGGCAATCGCAGGTTCTCGAGACGTTGCTCCGTTCCGAGTCGACGCCGGTGTCGAGAGGCGATCTGGTCAGTGCAGTCTGGGGATTCGAATTCGAGGGTGATCCCAACGTGGCTGACGTGTACATCGGCTATCTCCGCAACAAGCTTGGCAAAGCCACCATCGAGAATGTCCGTGGGCTCGGCTTCAGGGTGCGGGCATGATTCCCCGCTCTCTCCGGGCCAGGGTGACGGTTGTCGGTGTCGTGACGTTGGCCATCATTCTCAGCGTTGGTAGTTGGCTTACCGTGCGAGCGTTGGCCGCGGCCCTTCGCGGCGACATCCAAGCTCAGAATCTCGAAGTGCTCGATCGTCTAGCCGAGGAGATTGAGCTCGGAGTCGACCCGCGAGTTCTTCCTGTGCCTGTCGGTGCCGATGGCACCGACTTCTTGATTCTCAACGACGAGGGGGTTCCCCTCAACGCCAGCTTCATCCCGGTCTCGGCGTTCGCCGTTGGCGACACGATGGTCACCGACGTTATGCCGGGTGAACTACAACCCTCCGGTGGGCTGGTCATCGGCGGTGAGTTCGTTGGCGAGGTGGGCCAGATCGTTTTCACCTCCGAGGATGAGCTCCTACAATTCCTGCTGGCCCCAGACGTCTTCGTATCCCAGGTGCCCGCTGATGCATCGAGCGATCGTCTTTCGGACCTGGCGGCTGAATGGTACGAAACCCGTCGCACCATCGATACCCCCAGTGGCGAAGAGCTGACGCTGGTCGCGCTGTCGCCTTTCGCTGTTATCAGTCGCAGCATCGATCGCCTCGTCGTGGCCCTACTCATCATCGTTCCCTGATCGTGCTCCTTGGGGGCATCGCGCTGTGGCTGGCCGTGGGTTCGGCGCTGGAGCCCGTGTCGCGAATCTCTGCTGAAGCGCGAGCAATCGATTCATCGACTTCTGGCGGCCGGCTGGAGGTCCCACGTTCGGGCGACGAAATCGCTGAGCTCACCGTCACCCTCAACGCCATGCTCGACCGGCTCGATGCTGGGCTCCGCCGCCAACGCCAGTTCGTATCCGATGCATCCCACGAGCTCCGGTCACCACTGACGGTTGTTAAGGGGGCAGGAGAGCTGGTCGCCAGCGATATTGGGCTACCGGTAGACCTTCGTTCGCCGGTGGCCACGCTGAACCGAAATGTCCTTCGGCTTGAATCGGTCTTGGACGACCTCACGGCGCTGGCTGCTGCCGGGGCAGCCGTCAGCCGGACAGACGTTGATCTTGCCGATCTCGTGATCGACGAGGTCGCAGCAACCGAGGCGGCAGCAGAACACAGCGCGGTCGTCTCGATCGACGTGACCGGCGTGAGGCCGGTCGTCGTCTCTGCTTACCCAGTTCGACTAGGGAGAGCCGTGCGGAACCTGCTCGACAATGCGGTTCGTTATGCCGAGAGTTTGGTCGTGGTGACAACCGAAGTGATCGACGGAACGGTTCGTATCACCGTTGATGACGATGGGCCGGGTGTGCCCGCTGCAGACAGGGAAAGTGTGTTCGAACGGTTCGAACGGTTCGTGCGTCTCGACGCTGCTCGGCATCGAGACCGTGGCGGTAGCGGGCTCGGATTGGCGATTGTGGCCACCATCGCAGAGGACCACGGCGGCTCTGTGGTGTGCGATGTCGGCCCGCGGGGTGGTGCCCGGTTCGTGTTGTCGTTTCCCGAGTGAGAGGGTCGTAGCCAGGGACGATCGGCGAGACCTACGAGTACGTACTATTCGTTGGATATGATTTGTTGTCCGGATAAGTAATTGACAGTCTCGGGGAGACAATTGCCGCTCACACGACTTGATCGAAGCAGCCCCATGCCGCTTTGGGCACAGCTTGAGTCTGACCTGAGGGCCCGGCTCGAAAAGGATGAGTTCGCCGATGGATTTCCCACCGATCACGATCTCACCGATGCCTACGAAGTAAGCCGACACACGGTTCGCGAGGCTGTCCGGCACCTGAACAAGACTGGTCTCCTGAAGCGGGAGCGGGGCAGAGGGACGGTCGTCAACCGCTCCGAGTTCGAGCAATCTCTCGGCACGCTCTACAGCCTCTTTCAGTCGGTCGAATCGACAGGCGTGGAACAGACAAGCGAGGTGCTTCGGCTGGAGGTTGTGGTCGATTCTGTCGCCGCCGCACATCTTGAGCTCGGTGAGGACGCCAAGCTCGTTCTCCTCGAGCGTTTGCGGCTTGCTGGAGGTTCGCCTCTGGCCGTCGATCGGGCGTGGCTGCCTAATGATGTGGCAGAGCCGCTCCTCAAGGTTGATTGGACGCACACGGCGCTTTATGGCGAGCTGGCCAAGGCAGGGGCTCCTGTTCCGAATCAAGGGTGGGAACGGCTGACTCCCATTGTCCCGACTCAGCCGGATCGCTCTCGTCTTGGGCTTCGTAAGGCCGACGCTGCTTTCTTCTTGGAACGATTGGGCTGCCGCGATGGCAGGCCGATCGAATGGCGGACCACCATCATCCGTGGTGATCGGTATCGCTTCGTGACCGATTGGTCGGCTGGGAACCGGAGCGAGCTGCGACCATCAGCCTCGTAGTCGGGCACGCATGGTTGAAGCGAGGCCCCTGCTCGGTCGTCCATTTCCGCTTGACCGGTCCTCCGAATGACCGTACTTTCCGTCCACCGATCGATTGACGGCGACGAATACAAGGGGGCCCATGTGGCCATTACAGCTCACCACAAGCTTGTGATCGTTGGGGGTGGGTCGGCCGGATCTCGGTCACTGCTCGCCTTGACCCATCGCGGTGACGGGGTAGCTGTATGACACGAATGGGTTTCTTGCTCGACAGCGACAGCTGTATTGGCTGCCACGCCTGCACCATCGCCTGCAAGAGCGAGCACGATGTGCCGTTGGGTGTGAACCGTACCTGGGTCAAATACATCGAGACCGGGACATTCCCTGACGTTGCCCGCAAGTTCAATGTGATGCGCTGCAACCAATGCGACGACGCACCATGTATGACGATTTGCCCCACTGACGCCCTCTTCCGTGCCGAAAACGGTGTGGTTGACTTTCAGGACGACAACTGCATCGGCTGCAAGTCGTGCATGAACGCCTGCCCCTACGACGCGCTCTATATCAACCCGGAGACCAACACGGCGCACAAGTGCAACATGTGCAACCACCGTCTTGAGGTTGGTCTTGAACCGTCATGCCAGGTTGTCTGTCCGACGGAGGCAATCAAGATCGGTGATCTTGACGACCCAACCAGTGAAATCAGCCGCATCATCGCGCGGGATGATGTCGCCGTCCGGTCTCCGGAGCAGAACACCAAACCCAAGGTGTACTACCGCGGCGCCGATCAGGCGTCGCTCGATCCGACCCTGACCGCCATTGCCAACGACGGCATGATTTGGGCCGACACCCTTCGCGATTCAGGTGGGAACCACCACCCCACGGTCCCGGTGACTCTGGGTAAGAAGCCGTCTGACGAGGACGGTGTCATCGCTCGGACCGCTTACACGACGGCTCATCAAATGGCGTGGAAGACGAAGGTCTCCGGGTACCTCGTTACGAAGGCGATCGCCGCTGGAGTCATGCTTGTAGCGGCCCTGCTGGTGTTGCTCGGCCACGCGGCGGAGCAAACATCTGTCGGCCTTGTTCCCCCTGTCGTGGCCGGCGTCTTCCTGGCCGCTACCGCGTACCTGCTGGTCAGCGACCTCAAACAGCCCGGACGCTTCTACTACCTGATCACCAAAGGCAATTGGTCTTCTTGGTTGGTGAAGGGCGCCTACATCCTGATGGTGTTCACCGCCGTGTTGGGAGTCTGGTTCCTCGGGGGACTGCTCGATTCGCCAAGTTTGTTGAAGATCGCTGCCGTCCCAGCGGTCGTCGGTGCTGCCGGCACTGCCGGCTACACCGCTTTCTTGTTCGGGCAATGCGAAGGGCGAGATCTTTGGCAGACGCCGCTTTTGCTGCCAGTTCTGTTGGCACAGGCGGTGACCGCCGGTGGAGCCTCGTATGCGATCTTCGATCTCGTTATCGACGTTCCCGAGGTCAACGCAATCCGATGGGTATTGCTTGGAGGGCTGATTGCCACCGCAGCGCTCATCGCCATAGAGCTGACCTCGCGGGGCAGTCGCCATGTGGAACTCGCGGTCGCGGCAATGACGCATGGCGAGTACTCGAAACAGTTCTGGTGGGGAGGAGTCATCGTTGGGCTCCTCATTCCCGGATTGCTGGCCATCGTTTCTCTTGTCGCTGACTTCGACAGTCCTGTGGTGCTCGCGGTCGCGGGGCTGTCAGCCCTCGTCGGAATGCTCGCCTACGAAGACTCCTTCGTCCGGGCCGGCCAGTCCGTCCCCCTCTCCTAAGGATCCGCCGTGACTGAACTCTCGAAGTACCCGCCACATGATCAGTGGCACGACTGGACCGAGCTCGACGCCAAGGCGTGGCCAGAGAAGGTCGAACGCAAGTACACGATGGTGCCAACCACCTGCTTCAACTGCGAGGCCGGCTGCGGGCTGCTGGCCTACTTCGACCAGGAGACCGACGAGATAACCAAGATCGAGGGCAACCCGGAACACCCGGCAAGCCGGGGACGTAACTGTGCGAAGGGTCCAGCGACCCTGAATCAGGTGTACGACACCGAACGGATCCTTCACCCGATGAAACGGGTCGGTGAACGAGGTGGCGGTGGTTGGGAGCGGATCAGTTGGGATCAAGCGCTTGAAGAGATCGGCGAACGGATTCGCAACGCCATCAACGAGGAACGCCACAACGAGATCATGTGGCATGTCGGCCGGCCCGGTGAAGAGGGTTATACCGAACGGGTCCTGAAGGCCTGGGGAGTCGACGGCCATAACTCTCATACCAATATTTGCTCGTCCAACGCTCGTATTGGGTACCAGTCATGGATGGGGCACGACCGACCATCGTCAGACTTCGCCAACGCCAAAGTGATTTTCTTGATCTCGGCCCATCTCGAGGCCGGGCACTACTTCAATCCCCACGCCCAACGGATCATGGAGGCTCAGGCGGACGGGGCGAAGATCATCTGCGTCGATCCACGGTTGTCGAACACTGGAGCCAAGGCCGACTTCTGGCTGCCGACTTGGCCCGGTACCGAACCCTTCCTGCTCCTTGCTATTGCCCGACAACTTGTGGAGGACGAAACGTGGAACGCCGAGTTCTTCGAGCGATGGACGAACTGGGAGACGTACCTCAAAGAGACTCGCCCCGATCTGCCGAATGAGTGGGCATCTGTACGCACCGCCTTGCTCGAGGAGTACGCCGAGTACACCCCTGAAGCAGCGGAGCAGAAGACCGGCGTCGACGCCGCAACAATCCGAGAGATCGCCGAACTCATCGGTGAGAACCCGACCAAGTTCGCCTCGCACAACTGGCGGGCCGCCGGCGCAGGGAACCTTGGTGGCTGGCAAGTCGCCCGGTGCCTGTTCTTCCTGAACGTGCTCACCGGATCGGTTGCCACGAAAGGCGGCACTGCGGGCAATGGCATGAACAAGTTCAAGCCGGCCGACCCCATCGGGGCGCCGGGGATGAACAAGTGGAACGAGCTCGAGTGGCCGAAGGAGTACCCACTGGCTTACCACGAGATGTCGATCCTTCTTCCGCACTTCCTCAAGGAAGGCCGAGGCAAACTCGACGTCTACTTCAGTCGTGTGTACAACCCAATCTGGACCAATCCCGATGGCTTCACGTGGATGGAAGCGCTCAAGGACGAGTCAATGGTCAACTGCCACGTGGCCTTGACGCCGACGTGGTCCGAGACCTCGTGGTTTGCTGACTATGTCCTCCCCATGGGGGTCGCCGCTGAGCGCCACGACATCACGAGTTACGAGACCCATGCTGGACGGTGGGTGTCGTTCCGGCAATCAGTGTTCCGTCGCTACGCCGAGATCAAGGACAAGCGAGCAGGTGGAACGGGGGAGCTGGGGCCTGACGCCCGTAGTTATGACTACAACCCGGGTGAAGTCTGGGAGGAGAACGAGTTCTGGATTGATCTGTCTTGGCGCATCGACCCTGATGGTTCGATGGGTATTCGCAAGTGGTTCGAGAGTGATCTGCACCCGGGCAAGCCGCTCACCGTTGATGAGTACTACGGCAAAATGTTTGAAGAAAAGGTCCCGGGATTGGCTGAAGCGGCCGCTGAGGCTGGTCAGACGCCGCTCGAGTACATGCGGGATCGGTCGGCGTTCGCGGTTCCAACCGATCCGTATGAACCGTACGAACGTGTTATCGACGACCGTGCGCTGGAGGGCTCGGAGAAGGATGCCGATGGCGTCTATCGCAAGGCGGGCACGCCGGGCGCCTGGTCGGGTGATCTGGATGACCTCGAAAGCCTGACCTTGGCACCGCTGGGTGACGGGTCGCCGGCGGTGGAAGTCGGGGGCGAGGCCCGAGAGGGTTTCCCGACCCCGTCGAAGAAGCTCGAGCTGTACTCGAGCACCCTGGCCGATTGGGGCTGGAAAGACGTGGCGACGCCGAAGTGGATCCCATCTCATGTCCATTGGGAAGACCTCGACATGGAACCTGGCCCCGATGGCACCGGAGGAAACGAGCGCATTCTGCTGCCCACTTTCCGGATTCCCACACTCATCCACACCCGCTCGGCCAACTCGAAGTGGCTCAATGAGATCAGCCACCGCCATCCCCTGTGGCTCCACCCCGAGGACGCTGAGAAGCTTGGCATCGAGGAAAATGGCTTGGTTCGGATCACTACCCGAATTGGGCACTTCATCATTAGTTCTTGGCGCACCGAAGGAATCCGTCCCGGTGTCGTTGCTGCCTCGCATCACATGGGTCGCTGGCGTCTCGAAGAGGGCGAGGCCCGATCGTGGGGTGCGGGCAAAGCCAAGATCACCAACGATGGCAGCAGCTGGAAGCTCGAGCGCGAACACGGCAACGCCCCTTACGAGTCCGCCGACCCAGACACCAATCGGATTTGGTGGACCGACACCGGCGTTCATCAGAACGCGACCTTCCCCGTTCAACCCGACCCTGTCTCCGGGATGCAGTGCTGGCACCAACGAGTCCGCGTCACCCCCGCTGAACCCGGTGATGTCTACGGCGATGTCGTTGTCGACACCGATAAATCCCGTGACGCGTACCTCGATTGGCTTACAAAGACCAGGCCCGCTGGGTCGAGCGACCCCGAGTCGAAAGAGCACGGCCTTCGCCGGCCCCTCTGGTATGCCAGGCCACTAAAGCCTGCGGCAACCGCATATCGCCTGCCTCCTGAGTAAGCGATCGGCACCGGGCGTCGGCTTGAGCGGCGAGCGAGCGGACCTCTCGGTTGCTCGTTACGCTATAATGTACGTACATCCATATCAATCGAGTTGGCGTTCGCTTCTCGACGAAAGGTCAGTGCCATGTTGTTCACGCAGTACTACCTCGACTGCCTCTCGCAGGCTTCCTATCTCATCGGCGACGAGACGACCGGACGTGCGGTTGTTGTTGACCCGAGACGCGACATCGACGAATACGTGAGAGATGCGCAGGCGGCCGGGCTGAAGATCGAGTTGGTCATCGAGACCCACTTCCACGCCGACTTTCTTTCCGGACATCTCGAGTTGGCCGCGGCCACCGGCGCCCAGATTGCATACTCGTCGGTGGCCGAAACCGAGTTTGAGTCGCGCAAGCTTGCCGACGGGGAACGGATTTCGCTGGGTGAAGTCGAACTCGAAGTCCGTCACACACCCGGCCACACACCCGAATCCATCAGCGTCGTGGTCTTCGAACACGCCGCTGACGAAACGCCATACGGCGTGCTGACCGGCGACACCCTTTTCATTGGCGACGTCGGTCGCCCAGATCTGTTGGCATCGGTCGGCTTCACCCGGGACCAATTGGCCGAGCAGCTCTACGAGAGTCTTCATCACAAGCTGCTCCCGTTGCCCGATGCAACCAAGGTCTACCCAGCCCATGGGGCAGGGTCGGCATGTGGAAAAAACCTGTCGACCGACACCGTCTCCACCATGGGCGAGCAACGGCTGAACAACTATGCACTGCTGGCCCCCGACAAGCAGACCTTCATTGATCTTGTCACCGAAGGACAGGTTCCGGCGCCGGGCTACTTCCAGTACGACGCTGATCTCAACCGAAAACAACGGGACCTCCTCGATGAGACCGCCCGCCCGGCGACGCTGAACCTGGCTGACTTCGAGGAGCTCGTCATCAGTGGGGCGATCGCCATCGATGGCCGCGATCCTGAGGTATTCGCTCTTGGACACTTGGTGGGATCGATCAACGTCGGACTGAACGGCCGCTACGCAGAGTTCGCCGGATCTGTGGTTCCGAGCGATGTCGACATCGTTCTCGTCGTCGAAGATGGCTTCGAGATCGAAGCCAAGAACCGTCTGGCCCGAATCGGATTCGACCAAGTAGTCGGCTACCTCGAAAACCCACTCGCGGTCATGCTCAACAACCCGGAACGAGTCCAGCGAGCTTCACGTATGACCGCGACAGAGTTCGAAGACCGCAAGGCCGAGATTGCCGGCCTACAGCTGCTCGATATTCGCAACCCGGGGGAGTTCGCCCTCGGAACGATCGACGCAGCAGCCCTCATCCCTGTCGGGCAACTCCCCGGTCGGCTCGATGAACTCGACCCGACCGTCCCGACGGTGGTGTTCTGCGCCGGTGGCTATCGCTCGTCGGTTGGCGCAAGCGTGCTCCGCCGAGCGGGTTTCGAAGATGTCTCCGACATCATCGGAGGCTACGGAGCGTGGGTCGAACTGATTTCCACCTCAGCGTGACCGGTCGCCGCTTAGGCCGATGCCTCGCTCATTGCCCGCCAGACCCGCTCGGGAGTGGTGGGAATGTCGATATGTCGCACACCGAGATGAGCCAATGCGTCGATGACGGCGTGTTGCACAGCCGGCGTTGCACCAATGGTCCCTGATTCGCCGATTCCTTTGGCGCCCAGCGGGTTCCGTGGGGTGGGGGTTTCCTGCGGGATCCGTTCGAAGCTGGGAAGTTCGGCCGCCGAAACCAGCGCGTAGTCCATGAAGTTGGCGGTGATTGGATTGCCCTCGGTGTCGTAGCTGAACTCTTCGACCAGCGCCTGAGCGATGCCGGAGGCAACGCCGCCGTGGACCTGTCCCTCGACCAGCATCGGGTTGACCATCGTGCCGGCGTCGTCGCAGGAGATGTGCCGCAAGATGGTGACGTTGCCGGTGTCGCGGTCGATCTCGACAACCGACAGGTGGGCCCCGAAGGGGAAGGTGGCGGCGCCAGGATCGAAGTCGGCCGTGGCCAGAAGGTTTGAGCCATCATTGGTCGAGGCTTTGGTGGCGATCTCGGCCCACGACGTGGTGATGCTTGGTGTCCCCGCCACCGTGAACTGGCCAGACGCGGTGTCGAGCACGATGTCGGCCGGGTTGGCCTCGAGAAGTTCGGCGGCCAGGTCCTTGGCTTGCGCGACTGCCGCCTCACTGGCTCGGAAGACGGCGCTACCGCCGACCTGAAGAGACTTCGATCCGCCGGTTCCGCCACCGCGAGGTACTTCATCGGTGTCACCATGATGAACTTCGATCTTGTCGAACGCGATGCCGGTGATGTCACTGGCGACCTGGGCGAAAGCGGTGTGGTGGCCTTGGCCGTGGGCCGACGAACCGGTGAGCACCAGGGCGGATCCGTCGGGCCGCACCTCGATACTGCCGAACTCGCTGTTGGCCATGGGGTTGGCGATCTCGACGTAAGCCGACCACCCGAGCCCGAGAAGCGAAGCGGACGGATCGTTGCGCCGCTGCTCCTGCTCAGCCCGAAGCGCCGGGTAGTCGACGTAGTCCATGACGGCCTGGAGCGCCTTGGCGTACTCGCCCGAGTCCATGTTGGCGCCGGTGGGCGTGGTGAACGGGAAGGCCTCGGGCTTGATGAAGTTCTTGCGCCGAACTTCGGCCGGATCCATACCGATCTCCGCTGCGAAACGGTCGACCATTCGCTCGACGGCGGCGGCGGCCTCGGGACGACCGGCGCCGCGGTAGGCGCCCATCGGCACGGTGTTGGTGACAACGGAGTTGGCCGAGAAGTCGGCCCGCTCGAAGTCGTAGACCCCACAGGCGACGGTGCGAGCGATGAACGGCAGGATCGAACCAATAACGGCGTGAGCGCCGCCATCTTGGGTTGCGTGGCATCGATAGGCGGTGAGCTTGCCATCCGATGAGCCGCCGATGGTCGCATCGAAGTCCATACCTCGCCCGTGGACAAGGCCGAGCATGCTCTCCGAACGCGTTTCAGCCCAGCGCACGGTCTGGCCGATTCGTCGGGCGAGGACCGCCACGACCAGGTCTTCGGGGTAGCCGCCATTCTTGGCGCCGAATCCGCCGCCAACGTCGGGGCAGATAACTCTCACTTGGTCGGCCTCGACCCCCATTGCATTGACCAAGGCGTCTCGGGTGCCGTGGGCGTTCTGGGTGCTCGACCATTGGGTGAGATGTTGGCGACCGTCGTCCATGGCTTCCCAGCGTGCGATCGCGGCCCGTGGCTCGAGCGGGCAAGGGGCAAGACGTTGATTGCGGAACTTGAGTGAGACCACGACCTCACACCCGTCAAAGAAGTCGTCCTCTGCCGTTTCGGGAATGGCGAACGCAATGTTGGTGCCAGCCTCGGGGAAGAGCAGGGTCTCATTCTTGAGAGCATCAGCCGGGAAGACCACGGCCGGAAGCGGTTCGTAGTCGACCACAACAAGCTCGGCTGCGTCGACGCCAGCCTCGCGACTCTCAGCAACAAGGACGGCAACGGGTTCGCCGACGTAACGAACTCGGTCGGATGCAAGCCAGGTGCGCTTCATGTCTTGGTTCAGCATCGGCATGCTGGGCGAAATGGCCTCGAGATTGAGGTCGGCTGCGGTGAACACACCAATGACCCCTGCGGCCGAGGCAGCATCGGTCGTGTCGATCTTTGTGACCATGGCGTGGGGCATGACCGACCGGACGAAGACGGCGTGCAGGGCGTTGGCTGGGGCCAGATCATCGACGTATTTGCCGCCGACGGTGAGGAGTTCGGGGTCCTCGACTCGGGTGACACTGGTGCCCAGGATGCTCATTATTGCCTCGGGTGATTGATGGTCGGATTGGGGAAGGCCCCGCTCTTGTCTGACACAGAGCCTTCGTCGGTGGCAGAGCCTTGTTGCCGCACTGTACCTAGGGAGCGCTGTTGGAATTCCGATCGGGGGTGTTGGGCGCGTATCGTCGCAAAGGGGCCCATCTCTGTGGCCGGGAAGAAGCAGAATGAAGACGTTCAACATCGACGGTGGCACGCTGGAGTATTCGGTGCGGGGCGACGGCCCGCCTCTGCTCTTGCTTCACGGATCAGTGGTGGCCGACCCGTGGGAGCCCATGTTGAGCTTTGCCGGCCTGTTGGGTGACTACCGGGTGGTCACCTATCGACGCCGGGGCTATGGCGGCAGCCTGCCGGCACAGGCAGGGCGAACTCTGAGCGACGAAGGCGCCGACGCTGTAGCTCTGCTCGACCACCTTGATATCAATCGTGCCCACGCGGTTGGTCACTCGCTCGCTGCCGACATTTTGTTGCAGGCCGCCATCGACGCGCCTGAACGTTTTGCCGCGATTGCGCTGCTCGAACCTGGCCTTTTTTCGGTTCCGTCAGCGGCGGGTTTCGACAAAGCGATACGCCCGGTCGTGCAGACCTTCGAATCGGGCGATCATTACCCGGCCATGCTTCTTTTCTTGGGTGGTCCAGGCGGCTCCGATGTCTTGGCTCGGCTAGAGGAGGCCTTGCCCGAGGGGATGACGGAGATGGCTCTCGCTGCAGTGACAACACTGTTCCTCAGCGACATTCCTGCAGGAAGCGGATGGACACTAGACGAGGGTGCAGCGCAATCGCTGGCCCACCCAATACTCCTCGCACTTGGCTCCGATAGCGGCCCGATCTTCAGCGAGAGCAACGAGGTGCTCGCCGCGCTCCTCCCAAACGTCGAGAAACTCGATCTCGCTGATACCGGGCATTTCGTTCATGTAGAGCAGCCAGCGGTGGTGGCCGAGCATCTCGCCCGCTTCCTACGCCGTCACGCTGATTCAGTCTGACGCGTCCGGACCTGAGCGAGGACCTACGGTCCTTCCTGTGACGCAACAATTCTGGGCCCCCATCGGACGGGGCGACGCAGCGACGATCGGCGAGCGCGCCCGCTATCTCGAAGATCGGGGCTACGGAGGAGCGATTGGCAACCAGGTGTATGGACCCCCGTGGGCCAGCATGGCCGTGGCCGCTGCGGCTACGACAACGCTTGGTCTCGAGACGGGCATTGCCATGGCCTTTGTGCGCTCACCGTTCGAAACGGCTTGTGCGGCTCTCGAACTCGATCAGATCAGCAACGGTCGGTTCACGCTGGGTCTCGGCACGGCGCCTCAGACGTGGACAGAGGGATTTTTCGGCTCGGACTTCGACCAGCCAATCGGTCGGCTCCGAGAGGTCATTGAGATCATTCGCTTGGTCAACGACGCGGCGGCCGATGGCGCCCCATCGATTCCCGACTACGACGGCAAGCATTTCCAGTTGTCATTCGAGGGCCTTCACCCAAACTTTGGTCCCGACGTTCGCCGCATTCCCATCAGAATCGCGGCACTACGCGAGCGACTTTGCGAGCTTGCCGGCGAATGTGCCGATGGCTTTGTCGGCCACTCGATCTGGTCGAGCTGGTGGCTGGAAGAGCGGGTGTTGCCAGCCGTTCAGCGAGGTGCGGCCAGGGCGGGACGTGATCCCGACGATCTTCACGTACAGCTTTGGCTCACGGCCTCTATCGACCCAGATCGCGACGTTGCTGCCAGGAGGGCCAGAGGCAACCTTGCCTTTTACGCATCGATTCCCAGCTACCGCTCATACTTCGATGCCCACGGCTTCGGCGAACTCTTCGACAAGCTGGTCGAGGCTCGGCGTTCGTTACCGTTGGAAGCATGTCTCGACCTCGTTCCGCTCGAAGCAGCGCGTACTTTTGCCGTTTGCGGAACAGCCGATGAGGTCGGCCAAGAGATCCAGCGGATTGCTGCCAACGCCGATTCGATGTGTGTGAAGCCACCGATGTGGGCCATCGATCCGACAGAAGCGGCAGCGCAAGGGCACCTGATTGAAAGCCTCTTGTTCGACTGATGGTCCTGCGCACCGAATTTTTGACAGCCGAGGCGTTTGCTTCGTTTGGCGACGTCATCCTCGCCCCGTCAGAGCCCGGGCGGTCGGCGCCGTCGACCGCCGTTGGTCCGGTCGCCGAAGGACTTGCAGCCATGCTGACCACCAGTCACGCGCTCCCCTCCGCTGAGCCGATCACTGTGTCGGAGATGGAGGTGCATCCTCGTAGCTCTCAGTCGTTCATCCCGCTCGATGTCGGTCGTTGGCTCGCGATCGTCGCCCCCGGGTTGACCAGTGAGGCGGAGCCGAGCGTGGGCGGGCCGGACATGAGCAAGGTACGAGTCTTCGTCGTAGGCCCCGGTGTAGGCGTCACCTATCGGGCCGGGGTGTGGCACCACGGTCTCACCGTGCTCGATCGTCCCGGCCGCTTTGCTGTGATGATGTGGCGCGAACCATCCGACGCAGCCGAGTCGCACCAATCCGACACTATCTTTTGCGCCGTCGACCCGGTGGCGGTTCGGCCATGAAGTGGATCACCTGGGATCAGGCCGCGATCGCAGCCGTTGTTAGCTATCTCGTGTTTGCCGCCAGCAGTCGGTTGACCGAGTCGGCGGTAACTCGGTTCGTCGTCGCTGCTTCGAGGGAGCTCGGGTTCGTCGCCGCCATCTATTCGGTTTGGCGGGTTGCCCGTCAACTGCCGATCGCCAACGAGACCGGCGCTATTGAACGGGCCCGTTGGATCGCCAACTTCCAGGAGAGTCTCTTCCTGCCGTCTGAGTTGTCGATCCAGAGATGGGTTGTCGAACACCAGACAATCTCGGAGTTCGCCACGGGGTACTACGCGATCGTCCATGTACCGTCGATCATTGCCTTCATGATCTGGCTGTTTCTCTTCAAGCGGCCGTTCTATGTGCGCTGGCGCACCGGTCTGGCCTTCACGACCTTCTTCTGTCTTGTGATCCGCTTCCTTCGGATCGCGCCGCCCCGCTTTTTGCCCGAGCTTGGTTTCGTGAACCTGGCCGACAAGGTGGGGTTCAAGGTCTTTGGGTCGGTGGGCGAGGGAGTGTCGGATCAGTTTGCCGCCATGCCGTCAATCCACATTGCCTGGGCCGCCGTGGTTACCTTCGGATTCGTGGCCTCGTGCACCGGCTGGTGGCGATGGCTGATGCTGTTGCACCTCGGCATCACCTTCTTCGTGGTGGCCGCCACCGGTCATCATTGGTGGCTTGATGGCATCGTCGCTGTTGCCCTTCTCGGGCTGTCGTTGATGATTGATACCCAGATTCAGAAGCGGTGGCGGGTCAGGAAAGAGCCCGAAGGTAAGCCTCGGTCTCCGAATCAGCCGGAAGAAGCGTCTCGAGTCTCAGCTCTTCCAGCATGATCGTGAGCACCCGTCGCACATCGGGCATGTCCGGGTGGCCGATCTGGCGCTCGCCGTTATGCGTGGGCAAATCCGGCAGCCGTCAGCAGCGCGTTGCGATTGCGCAACGAGAGGCCGAGAACTGTGCCCAGATGAATCACCATCTCGCGACTCGGATTTGATCGTCCAGTCTCGAGGAAGCTGAGGTGCCGCTGCGACACCCCAGCTTCGTTCGCCAGATCGAGTTGGCTCCTGCGCCTGAGGTTGCGCCATTCGCGAAGGGCATCACCGAAGTTGTTCCGCGCCAGCACACTTGGGGTGGTCCAGTTCCTGGGGCTTCGGCGACTCGCTCAGAGCTGACGATTGATCGGCGGGCCCGGGCGGTGGTTACGGTGAACGCCATGGCGCAGGAGCGATCGTGAAGATCGGGGAGCTGGCCGAGCTTGGCTCGGTCTCGACCAAGACCGTCCGCTACTACGAATCGATTGGCCTGCTCGAAGCTCCGGCCAGATCAGACTCGGGGTATCGGCAATACGACGAAGATGCGGTCGATCGACTTCAGTTCATCCGGGACGCCCAAGCGACCGGGCTCACCCTCGCCGAGATTGCGTCGGTACTCGAGTTGAAAAGCAGCGGCCAACGGTCCTGTGCCCACACCGCAGCATTGCTCGAGCGGCACCTCGCCGAACTGGATGAGCAGATCCAGCGGCTGCAGTCAGCACGATCGGCATTGGACGAACTCTTTCGCCGCTCACGGTCGCTCGATCCCACCGCTTGCACCGATCCGAATCGATGCCAGGTGATCTCTTCCTGATTTCCCTTGACCTTCCAGTTGACTAGAAGGTTTAGACTGGTTTCATGAGCATCGACGTCGAGACCCGTTCTGAGGTTGGGATCGCTGGCATGAGCTGTGGCGCGTGTGCTGCTGGTATCCAGCTAGCGCTCGGGGAGCTTGATGGTGTGGCTGATGTCAACGTCAACTTTGCCACCGGGCGAGCCACCGTCGTGCACGGCTCTGATGTCACCGACAGCGCCATGCAGGATGTCATCGAGGGGCTTGGCTATCACGTCGTAGCCCAGGCCGAGATCGATCAATCCGCTGGCGAACGCCAGAGTGACCTACGCAAACGGCTGATCCTTGGCCTGACACTGGCGCCAGCCGCAATGGTGCTGTCGATGGTCCGAGGGCTGCACTTCGCAGGGTGGGAGTGGTTGCTGGCTGCCATCGCCACACCGGTCGTGTTCTGGTCGGGATGGTCGTTTCATCGCTCGGCCGCCCTGAAGATCAGGCACCGGGTAACCACCATGGACACCCTTGTGTCGGTTGGTTCCCTGTCAGCATGGACGTGGTCTGCGGTCGCTTTGGTGGCCGACCTCGATGAGGCCCACCTCTACTTCGATACTGGCGCCGTCATTGTCACGCTCATCCTGTTGGGTAAGTGGCTCGAACATCGGGCTACCAGGCGATCGGGCGACGCCATTCGCGCTCTTGCCGACCTTGGGGTGAGTACAGCAACGCTTGCCGATGGAACCGAGCTCCCGCTTGACCGGCTCGAGGTCGGAATGCAGTTCCTGGTTCGCCCCGGAGAAAAGATTGCCACCGATGGTGTCGTTATTTCGGGTGCTTCAGCCGTCGATGCTTCAATGATCACGGGCGAATCGATGGTGGTCGACGTCAAGGTTGGTGACGAGGTCACCGGAGCGACCCTCAATACCTACGGTTCGATGGTGGTCGAAGCTCGGCGGGTCGGAGCAGACACCGCACTCGCCCAGATCATTCGACTGGTCGATCAAGCCCAGGGCGGGCGAGCCGAGGTGCAACGGCTGGCCGACAGAGTCTCGGCCATTTTCGTGCCCACCGCCCTCGGCATTTCCCTTCTGACGCTTCTGGCGTGGTTGGCACTTGGGCAAGGGGCAAACAATGCGTTCACCGCGGCGGTGGCTGTGCTCATCATCGCCTGTCCTTGCGCCTTGGGCCTGGCAACACCGCTGGCCATCATGGTCGGTACCGGCAGGGGAGCCCAGCTCGGAATCCTTATCAAAGGGGGCGAAGTACTCGAGAGCACACGTGCGATCGACACCGTGGTTCTCGATAAGACCGGCACCATCACCGAGGGGCGAATGACGGTTATTGACACCATCCCCGCCATCGGGGTCGATCCCGCCGAGGTGGTCGCCCTGGCTGCTTCTTTGGAGGCTAAGTCCGAGCACCCCATCGCGGTCGCCATTAGCGCCGGTTCGCCCACCCGCTTCGACGTCGTCGACTTCCAGAATCGCCCTGGTCAGGGAGTCACTGGCACGATCCAGGGATTAGTTGTCGGCGTCGGTCGGCGGCTGCTCTTCGACTCGCTGCCGGTTGACCTCGAAGAGGCGGCGGCTGAAGCGGAGGGTCGAGGTCTTACGGCTGTGTTCGTCGGCCGAGCCGCCGAGCCGGGGCAACAACTGAGGGCCGAGGCTGTGCTGATTGTTGCCGACCAGATCAAGCCCACAGCTGCGGCCGCGATTGCCCGACTTCACGCGTTGGGATTGACGGTCACGATGCTCACAGGCGACAACAAAGGTGCTGCTGCTGCAGTGGCCAACAACGTCGGCGTCGACCACGTGATCGCCGAGGTTCTGCCGGAACAGAAAGTGGCCGAGGTCGTCCGGCTGCAAGCGGCTGGCTGCACGGTCGCAATGGTCGGCGATGGCATCAACGACGCCCCGGCGCTAGCCCAGGCCGACCTCGGCATCGCCATCGGTACCGGCACCGATGTTGCTATTGAGGCATCCGACCTCACCTTGGTCTCGGGTGATCTGCTGCGTGTCGCCGATGCCGTCCGTCTAGCCAGGCGAACCCTGGCAACCATCAAGGGCAACTTGTTCTGGGCCTTCGCCTACAACGCAGCAGCCCTGCCGCTGGCCGCGTCCGGCGTGCTGCAGCCGATGATCGCGGCAGCCGCCATGGGGTTGTCGTCGTTGTTCGTGGTGAGCAACAGCCTTCGTCTTCGTCGGTTCAGCTCAGCCGATGGCGTCAGTGAGAAGTTCGTGAGCGAGGCGTAGAACCGCCTCTTCGGCCGCTGGGTCGTTCTGGGCCGCCGCGTCGCGACCGAGCTGTTGGAGTTCCTCGACCCGTTCGTGGGAGACCCTGCCAACCAGATCGGCGGCGTCGGCCGCGGCCAACGCAACCAGTACTGCCTGCTGCCGATCGCCCTGCAGCGCGAGCGCGTCGGCGGTCTGGAGCAGTCGAATCGGTAAGGTTGCCGTCGCCTCTTCGGCTTCAACACCGCTGGTACGGCGGTTGGAATCGATCCTGTCGACGACGACGAGAGATAAGCCAACAGCTAACGCGACAAGCCCCAGCCAGTCGGGTGAGCGGGCGATTACTGCGACAACGGAGCCGACAACCCAGGCCAGCTCAAGTCGTGTTTCGAGCCCGGCAAAGGCGCGGCCCCGTCTGGCATGGGGTGCCTGAGTCTGCACAACGCTGTCGAACGCTCGACGGCCGACGCTACCAGCCAGGCCGAGGCTGAATGACAACAAAACGGCGGTGGAACCGTGGAAGCGGAGGGCGGCGAGACCGGCCGCCATGGCAGGGACCAAGAGAGCCCCGGTCAGCATGAACGGCTCGTCGAAGCGTTTTCGGAGCTGCGGCGCAACGAACGTGCCGACCAGGCCGCCAATGGCTCCCGCACCGGCGACGGCGACGATGAGCTCGGTGGCCTGACCCGAGGTCTTCAGAGCAAAGCCAATGTGAAAGAAAACGAAGCCGGTCGCCATGCGAAGACCGGCCATGGCAATGGTGGCCGACTGAATGCCCGGCCCGCTCATCTCGGTCGTCTCGATGGCAGCCGACGGAGACTCGACCGCTTTGGGCGGTGGAATTCGCAGCGCAGCCAGGGCACCGAGCCCATAGGACATGGCGCCAGCGCGAAGTACCCAGGTGGCGCCACCTACTTGTAGCAACGCCAGCCCAATTAAGGCCGCGATGACACCAGCGGCTCCCCCGGCACGGGCCAGGCGCGAGTTCACCACGACCAGATGATCGCGATCGTCGACAATTGCTGGCACGAGGGCGTTGCGGGAGACGACGTAGACCTTGGCCAGGACAACGATCACAAAAGCCTCGGGATACAGAAGCAACGTTTTGAGTTGGGTTGCCAACAGAGCGGCGACGATTGCTCGGCCGCCGAGCGAGAAGAAAAGCACCATGCGATGACCACCTCGGAGCCGGTCGATCACCGGACCGATCAGCGGAGCAAGCACCGCAAAGGGCGCCATCGTGATGGCGAGGTAGAGCAGGATCCGAGGACGGGCCGCATCGACAGAGACGTTGAAGAACAACGAACCAACGAGTGACAAAGCGAAGAAGCTTTCGCCGCCGCTGTGCAACGCTTGGACGGGGAAGAGGGTGCGGGCGGCGGCGTCGCCGAGAATCGACTTGTCGGGTGGGGTCTCGACCTTCATGGAGTGCTGGCGCCCATCGCTGCCAACGGTAGTCGTCGGCTTGGCCGGTGGTCAGCCAACGGTTGTTGCCATTGTGTGTAAGACGGTCGCCTTGCCTGTCCTCATGTCCCCGAAACGGTGGCCGAGACTCCGGGTGGGAGGAAGCCCCGGCCGCAGGTCGGGCGGGGGACTTGGGGAGAACCGATGTACAACAAAGCGTCCGCGTGGAAGGCGCCGAGGGCGGTGTTCTTTCTGTTGGCCTCCGTCTCGGTCTTGGGAGTTCTTGCGGCAGGGTGGGTCTGGTCGTTCGCGTGCTGGGTGCTGGTTCCGCTCGTTCCCCTGTTGGCGGTCGGGGTACATGACTGTTTCGGCTTCGTTCCTGAACATCTCGGCCATGAGTTTTGGTGCTCTCAGCGAGGCTGCCATTGTCGCCCTGTCCACCGGGGCCGCCCGCAGGGGATTTGCGCATAACACGGGTGAGGGCGGCGTGAGTCCTCACCATCTCAAGGGTGGCGCCGATCTTATTTGGCAGATCGGCACCGGCTATTTCGAATGCAGAACGCCGGCTGGCGGTTTTGACGCCGAAATGTTCGTAGCCCAGGCCGCAGAGCCGTCTGTGAAGATGATCGAGATCAAACTCTCGCAGGGGGCCAAGCCAGCTCACGGCGGGATCTTGCCGGCCTCGAAGCTGACCCCGGAGATCGCCGCCATCCGTCGGGTCGAACACGGCCGCGATGTCATCTCACCGCCGTCGCACCCGGCTTTCGACAGCCCCGTGACGCTCCTCGGTTGCGTCGCCGAACTACGGGTGCTCTCAGGTGGGAAGCCAGTGGGACTCAAACTGTGCGTCGGGGATGAGACTGAGGTGCTCCACCTCGTTGCCGCCATGTCGGACACGGGCATCGTGCCCGACTTCATTGCGGCCGATGGTGCCGAGGGTGGCACAGGTGCAGCCCCGCCCGAACTCTCAGATTCGGTGGGGCAACCGCTCCGGGAAGCGCTCGATTTTGTTCATCGAACGCTTGTCAGCGCCGGAGTTCGCAACGAGACCCGGGTGATTGCAGCCGGCAAAATCGCCACAGGATTCGATATGGCTCGGTGCCTGGCCCTCGGCGCCGACCTCTGTTACTCAGCTCGGGCCATGATGCTCGCGCTCGGGTGCATTCAGGCTCGACGCTGCCATACCAATGAGTGCCCGGTTGGCGTCGCCACGCAGGACAAGAGCCGGTCGAAAGCGCTCGTGGTCGCCGACAAGGCCGAGCGGGTCGAGCTGTTTCATCGCGAAACTCGGCGCAACTTCCTCGAGCTTGTCGCTGCGGCCGGGTGTGAACACCCGGCCGACCTCGCCCTGGACCACATCCATCGCCGAATCAACCAGACGACCGTGGCGAGCTATTTGCAGATCTACGGGGCCATGCCCGATCCCCGAGACATCCGATCCCTCGGTGACCTGCCGCCGCAGACAAATGAACGACCGAAGGAGTTCGTAGCGTGAGCCATCCCCCGATTCCCGAGTTCAGCTTTCTAGGGAGTAGAACCTTCCTTGCCCGGTTCTTCGCCCGCCCCGTTCGGCGTTTCCTCCGTATCCAAGCGAGTGGCGGCATGCTGATGCTGGCGGCAACGGTCGCAGCGCTTGTATGGGCAAACTCTCGCTGGAGCCACGGTTACGAGTCGTTCTGGCACACGCCAATAGACATCAGCGTTGGTTCGTTCCATCTTGGCGGCGGCCATCACTTGGATCTTCGGGCCATTGTTAATGACGGGCTGATGGCCATCTTCTTCTTCGTCGTTGGTCTCGAAATCAAACGCGAACTCGTAACTGGGCAGCTGAGGACAGTGAAGGCGGCGGCTCTCCCAGCCATTGCTGCTTTGGGTGGCATGGTCGTCCCCGCCGCTATCTACCTCGCCTTCACGTCCGGGACTGACGCATCGAATGGCTGGGGCATCCCGATGGCCACCGACATTGCGTTCGCCGTCGGGTTGGTTTCGTTGCTCGGCTCGAGGGTCGACCGCAAGCTCCTCGTCTTCCTCCTTTCCCTTGCCATCGTTGACGACCTCGGTGCCATCGCTGTGATTGCGCTCTTCTACGCCGAGACCATCTCGATGGGCTGGCTCGCTACCGCCTGCGCCATCCTGGCGCTCACGATCATGGTGCGGGTCGTCCGGGTTTGGTACATCCCCGTCTATGCGCTGCTCGGTGTTGCTTTGTGGGTGGCAACCCTGCAGTCGGGGCTTCACGCAACCATCGCCGGCGTCCTCTTGGGTGTGATCACCCCGGCCCGGCCGATTCAGACTCAGGCTCAGGTTCGTAAGTGGGTCGACTGGCTACGAGACAAAGACGACGAGATCATGGCCGTCGACGTCAACTACGCCGCCTTTCACATCCGAGAAGCGCACTCGGTTGCAGAACGAGTCATTACGGCGTTGCACCCGTTGTCGAGTTTCGTGATCGTGCCGCTCTTCGCCATGGCCAACGCCGGCATCCCGCTCAGCGGCAGTGTGCTGGCGGACTCGGCTTCTGCCAGCGTCACCTGGGGCGTCGCCATGGGCCTCGTTGTCGGCAAGGCCGTCGGCATTACCGCATTTACGTGGGTGGGGATCCGTTTGGGATTGGCCGCTCTGCCCTCGGGTATGAACATGCGTCACGTTGGTGCTCTGGCCGCGATCAGCGGCGTTGGCTTCACCGTTGCCCTGTTCGTGACCGGGCTGGCGTTCACCAATGAGGTGTTCCAGACCCAAGCCAAGATCGGTATTTTAGGCGGTTCGGCTGTTGCCGGCGTTGGCGGCCTAGCGCTGATGGCGATGGCGACTCGCCCCTCCGGCTCGGCAGAAGAAGACTCGGGGGACCGTCCTGCTATCGCCCATGAACCTACGGCCGCCGAGCGGGCAGGGAACGGAGTGGAGACACCCGGTCGGCGTCGTGACGCATCCGTTGCCGTGGGCGGAAAATCATGAGAGCAAGCGGATGAAGACAGCCGACCCTTCAGCGGTGTCGCCCACGGTGTTCACATCCCTCACCGGGCGCAGGCTCCTCAACGAGCCGGAGCTCAACAAAGGGACCGCCTTCAGCTCGGAGGAACGGACAACCCTCGGGCTCCACGGCCTCCTCCCACATCGGACCGAGACGCTCGACGAGCAGATCACCTCCACGAGGGATCGGTACGACAGCTTCGAGGACGACCTGCAGCGTCACGTGTTCTTGCGGGCGCTCGAGGATACGAACGAAGTGTTGTACTACGCCTTCGTTTCTCGTCACCTGACCGAGCTCTTGCCGATCATCTACACGCCTACGGTTGGCGAAGCCTGTGAACAATTCAGCCACATCTATCGGCGCCCTCACGGGCTCTTTCTCAGCTACCCCGACCGTCACCTTCTAACCGAACAACTGACGAGCATCGCCGGTGAGATGGATGTCATTGTCATCACCGATGGCGAGCGAATCCTGGGCCTGGGAGACCAGGGCCTCGGTGGGATGGGCATTCCGATCGGGAAGCTCTCGCTTTACACCGCCGTTGGCGGTCTCGATCCGCGGCGCACGCTGCCGGTTTTGCTTGACGTCGGCACCAATAACAAGAACCTCCTTGACGACCCGATGTACCTCGGTTGGCGACACGAACGAGTGTCTGGGCCCGAATACGACGAGTTTGTTGATGACGTCGTGCAGGCCATAAAAGCCCGTTTTCCCGGCGTCCTACTTCAGTGGGAAGACGTTGGCGGCCACCACGCCGCAACGCTGCTCGACCGCTATCGGCATCAGCTGCTCTCGTTCAACGACGACATCCAAGGAACGGCAGCAGTCGGTCTGGCAACGGTTCGGACGGCAGTCGAACGAACTGGAGTTCCACTTGGCGAACACCGAATCTGCATTACCGGTGCAGGGGCGGCCGGTTGTGGCATCGCCGCCATGTTGGCCGACGAATTCCGCCGCGTTGGCGGAGCTTGGATCGGCGACAAACTCTTCTTGACCGATGTTGATGGCCTCGTAACCGACGAAAGGTCGGGCCTCACACCACAGCAATCGTCGTTCGCGACGCCACATGCGGTTTGGCATCGCTGGGCTGAAGACGGCCAAGTTCGTGACCTCACGCAGCTGCTGGCGAAGATCGAGCCGACAATCCTGATTGGGGTTTCGGGTCAGGGCGGCCTCTACACCGAAGCGATTGTTCGTCGAATGGCTCAGTCGGTACAAGAGCCGATCATCCTGCCCCTCTCCAACCCTTCATCGAGTGCCGAGGCCGCGCCAGCTGATCTGCTGCGGTGGACCGATGGCCGAGCCATCGTGGCCGCCGGTAGCCCATTCAATGACGTTGAGTTCGGTGGTCGGGTGCATCAGATCTCCCAGGCCAACAACGTGTACATATTCCCCGGTCTTGGCCTCGGGGCACTGGTGTCGAAGGCTTCCGAGATCAGTGACGGAATGTTGTTGGCTGCCGCCGATGCTCTCGTCGAAGATGCCAGCCAGTACCCCGACAGTCTTCTGCCGCCCCTGGCTCTCACGCCACGAACAAGCCGAAGGATTGCGACCGCGGTGGCAAAAACTGCCATAGCCGAGGGCATCTCGGGTCTGGCCGAAAACAGTGACATTGATCTCTTGGTCGAAGGTCATTTCTACGAGCCGACCTACCCCACCCTGCGACCACCTAGGGGTTAGTGACGAACCCCTCGGGCTCGACCTCGACGGGATCGCCGTCGACCGTCCACGTCTGGTCGTCGCCCTGTAATACGAAGCGATAGGCAACAACGTTGTCACGCTCCAGGTACAACTCGCCCCGAACCCCGGCGTCGGCGTCGGCGTCGATCGGGCCCAAGCCGACCAGAGCGCCTCCCTCGCGGACCGGTTGATTCTCGAGGTCGATCTCGATGGCTTCTTCCATGTCGTCGATGAAGCGCAGTTCATAGATGGCTTCGTCCATCGCGACCATGGCCACCTGCGTTTCGAGCGGGATGCCGGATGGGTCAAGTGAGCGCACATACAGAATTGGCAGTGACGGCTCGTCGTCGGAGCCGGGCTCGCTGATGTCGATCGGTGCTTGGACCATCAAGGCGTCGAGAACTTCGCGATAGATCGCGGCATCGCGTGCTTCGGTTGTTGGCTCAGTCGCGGTACACCCCGAGGTCACGAGAGCCAGGAGCAGCCCGGTGAACATTTGGGCGAGCCGATGCAGGGTGGCATCCATCGCGCCCAACGCTAGTCGTAGGCTCTGCCCGTGGTCCGCCAGTTGTTCTCGTTCCCCGATCGCCGGCGGTCATCGCGGTCGAGGTCTTCAGCGTTGATTTGGGTCGGAGCCGGCACCGGTCTGGTTGCCTACCTTGCGTTGGCGATCCTTGACAACCGCACAGGAACCCTCCGTGGGTCGAGCACGCAATCAACCGTTGTCTGGTTCCTCGTGGCGTTCGCTGGTTTCGTTATGGCGCTGGTTGCCGCCGAGCTTCGGGGGATTTCCCGCCGCTGGCTTTGGGCCGTGCCCATCATCTTTCGTCTCATCATGCTGACGACCCAACCGACGCTCAGCGACGACGTCTATCGATACATCTGGGACGGCCACCTGGTCACCGAAGGTGTGAGTCCCTACCGCTATCCGATCTCAGCACCAGAGCTCGATCCCTACGAGATCCCCGCTCGGCGCCTCGCAAACAACACCGATCTCGCCTCGCCCTACCTGCCGACCGCTCATGCCGTGTTCACCGCGACGTCGGTGCTGCTCCCTCAGCGGCCATTATCACTCCAGCTGGTGATGACCGCCTTCGACATTGGTGCTGCCGTGGTTCTGATGCGATTGCTCGCACTCGCGGGTCTACCGGGCCATCGAGTGATGCTCTATCTGTGGGAACCCGCTGGTAATCATCGAGGCGGCGCACGGTGCCCACCTTGACGCACTGATGGTCTTCCTGGCACTGCTCGCCGTTTGGTTCGGTCTTGGCCGCGACACGTCGAGAAGCAGAGCAGCAAGCCCATTTGTTTTGGCGCTGGCGACGCTCACGCGTGTTGTGCCATCGGTGTTCGTGCCGGTGCTTTGGTGGCGGTGGACGTGGCCCGAACGGCTCTTGTTCGGGGCCGTCTCTTTGGGCCTTTTGTTGCCCTTTGGGTTTACTTCGAGTGGTTGGGGACTCAGTTCTGAGCTCACCGGAACAGGGCTTTTGGGTTCGGCGCGGGTTTACAGCCAAGGGTTTCGGTTCAACAGCGGTCTCTACCCACGGGTCGAGCAGACCGTCAAAGACATCACCGGCTCATCTGACCTGACGCCAGCAACGGTCGCTGCTCTGATGACACTGATCGGTCTGACGGTGTGGTTGGCTTCTCGTCGTGAAGTGTCCGGTAGTCAGGAAGTCATCGACCGCCGGCTTCTGCGTCTGTTGGCGGTGCCAGTGATGGCCTACATCGCGCTCACACCGGTCTTTCATCCCTGGTATCTGATGCTGTTGTTGGCCCTGGCGGTGTTTCTTCCGCCGGCGAAGGGGGAGTGTGGCGACCGCTGGTTACTCGTGACTCCGTGGCTCTACTTGGCAGCAGCGTCAGTGTTGTCGTACTTGACCTACCGCGATCCCGCTGCCTTCGCCGAACTGACTTGGGTAACACGTGCCGAGTGGTGGCCCACACTTGCTCTGCTTGCCATCAGTGGATTTTGGACGTTCTTCGCCGTGCAGGCCGAGTTGCCGGCGGCCGATCCCGATGACCAGCGGTCGGCGATGGAGGTCGACCGATGACCTTGTTCCTTGCGCTCTTGGCCGGCGGACTTTTGGGCTTCGTTCTCCAACGAGGTGACCTGTGCTTCCACTCGACCTGGCGCGGACTACGAGCGAAGCCGCCCACCACCGATCTGTTCCGGGCCTACCTTTTCCTGCTCGTTCTGTCGGTTCCCGCCGTGCAAGGGATGCGCCGGCTCGGCTTGATCGATCCGTGGATTCCGCCGCTTGTATGGAAGGCCAATTTGCTCGGAGGCCTGGTGTTTGGCCTTGGAATGGTGATCGCCAGGACATGCGTCACCGGCATGTTCTACAAGCTTGGGCACGGGATGCTGGGTGCAGCGTTGGCGATTGTTGGCTGGTCGGTCGGTGACCTCATTGCCTTCCGCGGGCCCTTGTCGGCTTTGCGAGCCAATCTCAACTCCGATCCGCTGACCAAGGCCGGAGCCACGGCCACCGCCAGCAACATCGCAGGGGTCGCCGGCCCGGCGATCGTCGCTGTGTTGTTAGCGGTAGCGGTCGCGTATCTCTGGGGTCATCGCTCTGAAGCCGATGCCCGTCGACGAGTTCTGGCGACTGTGGCCCGAACGTGTCGATGCCAATCTCTCAGACGGCGATGCCACGGCATGGCTGGCCCGAGTTGAGCACGACATGGCTGGATTCGCCGGGTGTGAAGCAATCCGTAGGATCGTCGGGTTCGCCAAAGTGTCCGACCTCGAGTCGCTCGACGCCGACCAGCGAGTAGTGGCTGCCCTAGCCGTGCTCGAACGAGCTGAAAGCCTCCTCGATCGGTCTGGAGACGGTCGGTTCAGCTGAGGTCGACGACGAGGCGAGCTAACCCGCAGCGGTAGAGCTCGTCCGGGGTTCCGAGTGATGGTGGGAACATGCCAAGGAGCTCGAGCATCACGTAACCGTGCACGGTGGCCCAAATGTGGAACGCCAACGATCGGGCTTCTTGGTCGGTCAGTGCCTTGGTAGCGCTGTTGATCACCGACAAAACCAGACCGTCGAACGACTGGGTTGCTCGGTCGAGCGCTTCGGGGCTCGGCTCGAATTCGGGAACGGCGCTACCGAACATGACCTGATAGTGCGTCGGCCGTTCGAGGGCCCAGCGACGGTAGGCCAACCCAATTTCGGTGAAGGTGTGGTCACTGTTGTGGAGGGCAGCGTCGAAAGATTCGAAGCCCTCCATGAAGATGGCATCGACGAGCCCGTTCTTGCCGCCGTAGTACGTGTAGACGCCCGTGGTCGAGCACCCGGCTCCGCTGGCCACATTGCGAACGGTCAATGCAGAGGCACCCTCTGCGGCCAAGATCGAGATCGCCGACTCGAGGATGCGAGCCCTTTGGTCGAGAGAAGCCGACGAATCTTGGCTGAGAGAGGTTGACAAGTCGTCCATGATGTAACAATGTTACGGACGTAACAGCGTTACGGCAATCGAGCTACGGCAATCGGGCGACCGCCGCCCCGGATTGGGAGCACCTGCGATGACGAGCGTTTCACGCAACACCAATGAGTACCTGTCTGGAAACTACGCACCGGTCGCGGAAGAGGTCACCGCCTACGACCTTCTCGTTGTTGGCGAGCTGCCAAAGGAGCTCAACGGGCGGTACCTCCGGAACGGTCCGAACCCGGCCGCCGCGGTCGATGCGCAAACACATCACTGGTTCATGGGTGATGGCATGGTGCACGGTGTGCGCCTGCTCGATGGCAAAGCCGAGTGGTACCGCAATCGATACGTGGGGTCAGCGGCCCTCAGTGAGCTGCGGGGTCAGCCCGACATCCCAGGCCCCAACTGGAGCGGCAACGCCACCGGGCCAAACACCAACGTCGGTGGTTTCGCTGGCAAGACATGGGCCACGGTCGAGGCGGGCGGCTGCCCGGTCGAGCTCACCTACGAACTCGAGACTGTGGCCCGCAACGACTTCGAAGGAACCCTGCCCGGCGCGTTCAGCGCGCACCCGAAGTCCGACCCCCTCACCGGCGAACTTCACGCCATGACCTATGCCTGGGCCCAGTGGATGGACCATGTTCAGTACGTGGTTGTTGGTGGCGATGGCCTGGTGTCCAAGACGGTCGACATACCACTGCCTGGCATGACCATGATTCACGACATCTCGATCACGCAAAGCTACGCCGTGGTGTACGACCAGCCGGTTGTGGTCGATCTTGATCTCGCCTTCGCCGGTCGATTCCCCTTCCGGTGGACTCCGGATTACGGCAACCGAGTCGGGCTGTTGCCGCGTACGGCCAACTCCGCGGAAGCCATCATCTGGATCGACATCCCCCTCGGGGCCTCGTTCCACCCTCTGAATGCCTACGACACTCCCGACGGCAACGTGATCATCGACATCTGCAACTACGACAAGATGTTCGATCTCGACATCCTCGGGCCGTTCGGTGACGGCGGTCAGGCCCGGCTCGAGCGCTGGGAGTTACATCCAAAGACTCGTTCGATCAACGTCACCGTTATTGACGAGACGGCGAATGAGTTTCCTCGACACCGGGGCTCGGTCGGCAACCAAGAACACCGCTTCGGATACTGCGCTGCGCCGTCGGTCGATCCGGCGGCCGGCTGGCCAACGCTGAAGCACGACTTCAAGAGCGGAGGGCGAACGGTCTTCGACCATGGTCCTGGCCGTGCGGCTGGTGAGCCGGTCTTCGTCGCCCGTGGCGGGGAAGAAGACGATGGCTGGCTTGTCACCCTGGTGCACGACCTGGGCGCCGACCGCGCCGACCTGGTGGTGCTCGATGCTCAAGACTTCGGCCGAGGCGAAGTTGCGCGAGTGGCACTGCCGGAACGGGTGCCCTTTGGCTTCCATGGCAATTGGGTCAGTGATGATTCCGTTAGCCCCTCAGACTCCTAGGCCGGGACCAGTTGCCTGAAGGACCGCCAAGATCGGCCGAACCGATTTTGGATGGGTCGGCTTGGCGGCCAGACTGAGGGGGTGACTGCCGCTCCTTCATCTCCGCCTTCCGAGATCGACGTCGTCGTGGTTGGGGCTGGCTTCGCCGGCATGTACATGCTCCACAAACTTCGTGGCCTCGGCCTGTCGGCCGTGGTCATCGAGGCCGGCACCGACGTTGGCGGCACCTGGTATTGGAACCGCTACCCCGGTGCCCGCTGCGACGTGCCCAGCATGGAGTACTCCTTCTCATTCGACCGCGAGCTCGAGCAGGAGTGGGAGTGGACCGAGCTGATGGCCGGTCAGCCTGAGATCCTCGACTACGCCCGTCACGTGGCCGAGCGGTTCGACCTCCGCAAGGACATCGTGTTCGAGACGCGGGTAACGGCCGCCGATTTCGACGAGGTGACGAACCGCTGGACCGTCTCTGCTGATACCGGGAGCCAGTGGACCAGTCGGTTCTGTGTCATGGCCACCGGGTGCCTGTCGATTCCCAATACGCCCGATCTGGCTGGCCTCGACTCCTTTGCCGGCGAGCTGCTGCACACCGGCTTCTGGCCGAAGGACGAGCCAAACCTCGACGGCAAGCGCGTTGGTGTGATCGGAACCGGTTCGTCGGGTGTGCAATCGATTCCAGAACTGGCCGAGCGGGCCGAACACCTGCACGTGTTCCAACGCTCGCCGGTCTACACCGTGCCGGCCAACAACAAGCCCTTGCGGCCAGAAATCGTCGCCGAATTCAAGGAGCGATACGACGAGATTCGTGAACGCCAACGGCAGTCGGTCAGCGGCTTTCTCGGTCCTCTCGCCCTGAAAAAGAAGAAGCAGCTGCCCGACGGTGTTCCCGGCACGGCCAACAAAGGCCCACGACGCGGTCTTCTCGACCTATCGCCGGAAGAGCGGGTGGAAGCGTTCGAAAAATACGGCGTCGGAGCCTTCCGAAACTTCCGTGACGTGTACCTCGACCGCGAGGCAAACGTCATTGCTACCGAGCTCTTTCGTCAGCAGCTTCGCAAGCTGATCGACGACCCCGACGTTGCGGACGGACTCGAGCCGAAGAACTACGGCCTCGCCTGCAAACGTCAAGTGCTCGATACCAACTACTACCCGACGTTCAATCGTCGTGATGTGACACTGGTCGACCTCCGGAAGGAACCACTCGTCGAGATCACACCCACCGGGGTACGGACGTCGGCCTCCGATGTCGAGCTCGACGTGCTCGTGTTGGCAACCGGATTCGACGCTATGACGGGTGCCCTCGAACGCATTGACATCCGGGGCCGGAACGGCACGTTGCTTCGAGACACCTGGACCGACGGACCTCGTACCTATCTCGGGCTGCAAATCGCCGGCTTCCCTAACCTGTTCACCATCACCGGACCCGGCAGCCCTTCGGTGTTGGCCAACATGATCGTGGCCATCGAGCAACACGTCGACTGGATTGCCGACTGCCTCGGGCATCTCGATGCAAACGGCCTCTCGACGATCGAGACGACACCCGACGCAGTCGATGAGTGGGTGGCGCACGTCAACGAGGTGGCTGAAGGCACGATGTACACAACGCCCGATTGCAATAGCTGGTATTTGGGCAGCAACATCGAGGGCAAGGCCCGGGTCTTCATGCCCTATGTCGGCGGCTTCGGGCGGTACCGAACGCATTGTCTCGAGGTGGCCAGCGAGGGCTACGAGGGTTTCGTTCTCAGCTGACTCGAGCCATGCGTCATCATGTTATGTGGTAGTCGCACACGTTAAGTGGCGAGACTACGGTACGAAAGGCCTACATGCGAATAACTCGCTCTAGGTCGAATACCTGGCGCTGTTCATGGGTTAAGGGCATCGTGTCGCTGCACCTAACTGCCACCCGAGTCCCGCTTGTGATATCCGCTTTGGTCGCGTTTTGCCTGGTGGCAGCGGCGTGCGCAAGCTCTGACACCACCGGTCACCCAGTGGCGCCCCCCACATGGAACGAAGTGTTGGCCGACGCTGACGGCCAGACCGTGCAGCTTTGGATGTGGGGCGGAGACGCCGTGCTCAACGCCTACATCGAAGACCATGTTGTGCCCTGTGCCGCGGCCAAGGGGGTCGTGCTTGAACAGGTTCGCCTGGACGTGACGGAGGACGGAATTGCTCGCATCGTGTCGGAGATCGAGGCCGGAACCACGGATGGCGCCGTTGACCTGCTTTGGGTAAACGGCAAGAACTTCGCTCAGGGGCAAGAGGCCGGGCTGTGGCTTGAGGCTTGGGTATCCCTTTTGCCAAACGCCTCGTTGCTCGACGCGGAGGACCCCACGCTGTTCACCGACTTCGGAGTGGCAACGAATGGGCAGGAGGCTCCGTGGAGCCGAGCGGCATTTACCTTCGTCTACGACACAGAACGAGTGGCCGCGCCGCCGACAAATTTCGAGGAGTTGGCTGAGTGGATTGAGGCCAACCCCGGCCGTTTTACCTACCCGGCGCCTCCCGACTTCACCGGATCTGCTTTTGTACGACAAGCAGTTCAGGCGTTAGGCGAGGAAGAAGCGTTCGAGTTTCTTCAGCGGATCGAGGCCGATCTGTGGTCGAACGGCCAGACGTATCCGGCCGACGAGAACGAGTTGAATCAACTGTTCGGGAACGGCGAGGTCGACATCGCCATGAGTTACAACCCGAACTTCGTGCACGTAAAGGTCGAGCAAGGTTTGTTCGCCTCGACTTCTCGGCCGTTCATCTTCGAATCTGGAACCCTGCAGAACGTCAGCTTCCTCGCCATTGCATCCAACGCCGGTTCGTCGGCCGCCGCCATGGTGGTGGTGAACGAGATGCTCGATCCCGAACTTCAGGCCCTGAAGCTCGAGCTTGTTGGTGTGCCAGCCGTCGTCGACATCTCGACGGAGGTCCTCGGCTCGGACTATCGCCTGACCGACTTCGGGACACCGCTTGCCGAGCTGCCGGCAACCGAGGTTCCACGTATCGACGAACGGTGGCGCCAGGACGTGTTGTCATAGAGACCGTGGAATGTCGTGGCATCAGCGTCGCCCTTGGCGATCGCGTCGTCCTTGACCGGCTTGCCCTGCAGGTCGTTCCGGGAAGTGTTTGCGCCGTGATCGGAGCATCCGGTTCGGGCAAGACCACACTGTTGCGATCAGTGGCCGGCATCGAGGCGCCAAACTCAGGGTCGGTGCTAATCGAGGGCGTCGATGTCACCCCTCTGCCGCCCCAACAACGGAACGTCACCCTCCTGTTCCAAGAGCCCCGACTGTTCCCAGCTCTGTCCGTCGGTGAGAACGTGGCGTTCGCCCTACGGGTCCGAGGAGCCGGTCGGGAACAACGGCGGGCCGCGGCGGCCGAGCTTCTACACCAAGTGGGACTGGATGATCGTTTGGATGACCCGGTTGCTGGCCTGTCAGGTGGAGAGCAGCAGCGGGTGGCGCTGGCCCGGTCGTTATGCGTGCCTCCAGCCGTTCTGCTGCTTGACGAACCGTTTAGCGCGGTCGATGCCCCGCGACGACGTGAGCTACGAACGCTTGTTGGCGACCTCCTCCAACTCCATCGGGTCACCACGTTGCTCGTTAGTCATGACGTGGCCGATGCCCGCATTTTGGCCGACACCCTGGCGGTACTCGCCGACGGTCGCATCGCTCAGCACGACACGGTCGACCAGGTACTCGCGGCGCCGGTGGATCAGCGAGTGGCCGAGTTGGTCGCTGCCGACGAGCCTCGGCGTCGATGATTCGGTCGAACCGAGGCCTCTGGCCCGCCGGCTTGCTCGTCGGGGGACTGTTGGCAGCATCATTCGGCGGTCTGGTCTCGCGCTCGCTGCGGCCCGGACGTCTGGTGGGCGGCCGACTCGGGCTCGATGCCTGGCGGCGAGTTCTGGCCGATGACGGGTTCTGGGACGCAATGCTCTTCACCCTTGGTGTTGCGCTTGTCGCCACGGTCGTCGCGGTTGTCCTCGCCGTGCCTCTTGGCATCGCCGTTCGAGATGCTGGGCCCGTTGGTCGTTCGATGATGGTGGCTTTGGTGCCCGTGCCTCATCTGGTCGTCGCTGCCACCACGGTGGCATGGCTGGGGCCAGGCCAGCTCGTCGACCGGATTGTTGATGTTCCCTCGGCTCTTGGTGGCCGATCGGCAGCCGCCGTCGTGCTGGTGTACGTCGTTAAAGAGGTGCCCTTTCTGGTGCTTATCGTGGCCGCCGCCATCGATTCGACCACCCGCGGTCTCGAGGACGCGGCGAGCACCCTCGGGGCTACACGATGGCACCGTTGGCGGTTTGTTCTGTTCCCCCAACTGACGAAACCGGTTGCGTTCGGTGCGTTGATCGTTGCCGCCTATGCCGTAGGAAGCACTGAGATCCCCCTTGTGCTCGGGCCCCTACGACCCGAGGCGCTCACGACCCATGCGCTCACAATTACCCGGGTTCGCGGACCGGTTGCGCGAGCTGATGCCGCCGTTGTGCTGGTGCTCACATCGTTGCTTGTTGCGACCCTGGTGGGCATTGTTATGGTGCTTGTTCACAGGCCGCGAAAAGGCTCGAGTCAGCACCGGCGGGGGTTGTCGGCATGAAACGCCTCTTTGTATTGGCATGCGGCCTGTTGTTGACGGGCCCGCTTCTGCTGATTCCGGCTCAGGCTGTGGCCGACGAGTGGCGTGCACCATCGTTGTGGCCTCAACGGATCGGCATGCGTGGGATCAATCGGGTGATGAGTGATGCTATGTTGCCCGATGCCATTGTCAACTCGGTCATCGTCGGTTGTGGCGCAGCAGCGATGGCATTGTTCATTGGTTGGCCGGCAGCTCGTGTCCTTGCCGCTCAGGCCCGGCCGAGCAGAGCCGCTCTCGTGGTGTTCTCACCGCTGCTTGTGCCGCCACTCGTGGTCGGCGAGGGGCTCCAAGTGTGGTTCCTTCGTATCGGGCTGGCCGACACCCTGTTCGGGGTCATGGTGGCTCACCTCGTGTATGTGATTCCCTACGTTGTCCTCGTGCTCATGCCAGCGTTCACCGGCTCGTTACGCGAGCGGGAGGAAGCTGCGGCAGGCCTCGGCGCTCACCGCCGCCACATTTGGCGACTCGTCACGCTCCCGGCGACAGCCTCGAGTGTGGCCCTCGCCGCCGCCCTGGGATTCACTGTGTCGTGGTCGCAGTACGGCACCAGCCTGGGGGTCGGGGGCGGTATCCCGTTGTTGCCGCTCGTGCTGGTGCCCTTTGTGCGTTCCGATGTGCAGATCGCTGCCGTGCTCGATCTGGTGTTCCTGGTGCCGCCGCTGTTGGCACTACTCGTGGCGTGGCGGATGACAACTCGGCCGGTGTTGGTATGACCGGGGCCGGTGCGTGGGTTTCAACCGCCATGAGCCTTCTTGATCGCGCGCGGACATTCGAAGAGGCGACCCGACCAATCGACCATGAGACCGCCGCAGCCCTTGAACGCCGGTGGAACTCGCTGCCCGAATCGGCCCGGGTTCCGGGTCAGTTGATTGGTCGCAAGAGCGCTGGCTGCGAGGCAACCCATGGGGTCTTTCCGAAGTGCGACTTTGCCTGCAAGCCCTGCTATCACAGCGCTGATGCCAACAAGGTGCGGATCGATGGACCGCACACCATTGCGCAGATCACCGACCAGATGTCGTACTTGCGGGTCGAGCGAGGGCACGGCCAGTTCGCTCAGTTGATTGGCGGCGAAGTCAGCCTGCTCGAGCCACACGATCACGCCGAGGCCATTCGGGTGATGCGAGCCGCCGGCCGGGTGCCGATGAGTTTCACCCACGGCGATTTCAGCTACGACTATCTGCGAGCCGTTGCCGTCGACGGGAGCGACCAGCCTCGGTTTCCCCACCTTTCATTTGCCTGCCACATCGACACCACCATGGTGGGACGGGCCGGTATCAAAAAGCCGCAGTCGGAAGCCGAACTCGCCGATCATCGTGCCGGATTCTGCGCCATGTTCGACCGGCTGAAGGACGAGTACGGCATCACCTCGTATCTGGCCCACAACATGACGGTGACGCCGGGCAACCTCGATGAGGTGGCCGATGTCATCCGCGCCAGCAAACACGACGGCTGGCGCATGTTCTCGTTTCAGCCAGCGGCCTACATTGGAAACGAGGGCCGATGGCAAGACGACTACCGCGAGTTGACCTCCGACGTCGTGTGGGACGAAGTGCAGGCCGGAGCGGGAACCAAGCTCACCTACGGAGCAATGCAGTTTGGCGACACACGCTGTAATCGGGTGTCGTGGGGTGCCTATCTCGGCGATGAGTTCGTGCCCCTGCTCGATGACACCGAGCCACGGGATCATGAAGTGGTCGACTCGTTCATGACCGCATTCCCCGGGAACTTCGCCCTGCGAGACCGCGGCGAGTCCGTGGTGCGATTCGCTCGATCAGTTACAGCTCATCCCCGGGTCGTACCCGACGTTGCCCGCTGGGCTCACCGCTTCGCCACCCGAGGCGGAGGTGTGCTGCAACCGTGGTGGCAGGCCCACGCCGTCACGTTCGTGATGCACCAGTTCATTGATGCCATCGATACCGCAGCAGCATGGCAACACATGCAGGCCGGAACTCGGGCGACCGAACCGAAGATCGTTGAGGCCCAGGAGCGGCTCGAGGCTTGTGCGTACAGCATGGGTCATCCCGAGACCGATCAGTTGGTGCCAGCGTGTGTTCAGCACGGTGTGCTCGATTCCAACGAGAACCGGGAATTGGCACAATTGCTGCCTCTGCCGACCCGCAAAATTCGGTAACGTGGGGCCTGGTATGGCCGCCGACGAACCTCCAGACCTGCTTGCTGCGAATAAGGAATGGGCGGCCAGCATCGTTGAAGACGATCCTGAGTTTTTTGTTCGCCTTAGTGGCCAACAGAGCCCCTCCTACCTCTGGATTGGTTGCGCCGACAGCAGGGTTCCGGCCAACCAGATCGTTGGCCTGCCACCGGGCGAAGTGTTCGTGCATCGCAATATCGCCAACCTTGTGGTGCCATCCGATCTCAACTGCCTCTCGGTGCTGCAATACGCCATCGACGTTCTACGGGTGAAGCACGTGGTCGTTACCGGTCACTACGGGTGCGGTGGTATCAACGCAGTTATCAACAACCTCCGGGTTGGACTGGCCGACAACTGGTTGCGGCACCTGGCGTCGGTCGAACACGACCATGCCCACGAACTTGAGGGTCTTGTGGGCGAGGAAAAGGCCAACCGGTTCTGCGAGATCAACGTACGCAGCCAGGTGCTGAACGTGGCCCGCACCACCGTGGTGCAAGACGCGTGGAGCCGAGGCCATCGGGTCGACGTGCACGGCTGGGTCTATGGCTTGGCCGATGGCTTGCTCCGAGACCTTGAAGTGACGGTGGCCTCCGCCGAGGATCTTGACCACCTGTCGCGGCGCTACGAGCCCTGAGGCAGAGTCACTAGGTCAGCAGAGTCACTAGGTCAGCAGAGTCACTAGGTCAGCAGAGTCACTAGGTCAGCAGAGTCACTAGGTCCGTTCGAGAGTTCGGTAGCCTGCGACCGGCAGAAGGAGACTCACCGTGAACGTTGCTGAACTGGTTGCCGCTACCAAAGTGATTCTCGGCGAAAAGGCGGTGCTTGAGCTTGACGAGCCGATCGAACTGGCTTCCGGCCAGATGTCGAAGCACTTTGTCGACGGCAAGGCGGGCTTGGCCCAGGCAGCCGACCTCCGTTTGGCTTGCCAAGCGATGCATGCTCAGGTCGAGGCAGCTGGGATCGAGTACGACGCGGTTGGAGGTCTCACCCTCGGTGCCGATCATTTGGCCGTCGGCGTCGCCCTGGTGAGCGACAAACGGTGGTTCTTCATTCGGAAGGAACCAAAGGGCCGCGGCACCGGCAAACAGATCGAGGGTGCCAGCGTTGGCGACGGCAGTCGCGTCGTTGTGGTCGAAGACGTTGTGAGCACCGGTACATCGATGTTCCAGGCCATCGATGTGCTGCAGGCGGCTGGCGCCAACGTGGTGGCAGCCTGCACACTGCTCGATCGCGGCGGCCACGCCGATGCCAAGCTGGCCGAGCGCGGCATTCCTTATTTGCCGATCGCCTCGTACCGAGACTTCGGTATGCCTCCCGTCAGCGCAGGTAGCTCCACGTCGGGTTGAGCGAACCGGACTTCCGACCAGCGATTTCGCAGATCAACCGCACCATGCACCGTGTTGGTAGAACGCTGATAGTGAACGGGTCCGACCTCCGTGGGATCGGAGGACCTCTGCAACACGACGATCTGACAGCTCATTAGTGTCGGGATAGGTTCCGCAGGTCTGTAGGTCTTCGAGGTCTAAACGTCAGTCCCCGCCGCAATGAGAAGCCGCGTCACACTGTCCAAATCTGGGGCGAACGGCCGCGGGTTAACCGGTCTGCCGGCCGTCCTGCTTGTCGCTGCCACGGCGGCCGTCGGCCAAGCATTCGGTAGGTTCACGATCGGGGTCCTGCTCCCGGCCATCCGCGACGATCTCAACCTCTCCAACACTGCTGCCGGAACCCTCGCCACGGCCAACGTGGCCGCCTACCTCCTCGGCACCCTCATCGTTGCGTCGGCCTCCGGCCGATTCCGGTTGTTGGTCGTGATGCGAGCCGGCATGGTGCTGGCCGTACTCGGGCTGGCCCTCGCCGCGTTCTCGCCCGGACCAATAACTCTCGCCGTCGCCTTGTTCGTGGCCGGCTTGGGCGGTGCCCTCACCTGGATTCCTGCACCCGTGGTAGCAGCAGCTGCCTTGGCGCCCGAGCGGCGCGCTTTTGCCATTGGCATCTTGGCGTCGGGAATGGGCGTCGGAGTGGTTTTCACTGGCCAATTGGCGGGCTTCGTCCGATCCACCATGGGAGATGCTTCCTGGCGGACGGTGTACCTCGTGCAGTTCATCGTCGGCGTGGTCGTGGTCGGGGCAGCTTGGTTGCTGCTTTCCCACCGCCAGGACCGCCCGTCGACCAAGGGCGGCCTTGGCGGTTTCAGCGTCCTTCGTCGCATGCCGGGATGGGTGCCATACACCTGTGCCTTCACCGCTTTCGGACTGATGTATCTCCTCGTGGTTGCCTTTCTCACGACCAAACTCGAGGACGACAACGGCTGGACCAGCTCCCGGGCATCGCTGGCATTCACACTTCTCGGCGTCGCCATGATCTTCGGCGGCCCGCTCTTCATCGCCGTGGCGCAACGGGTTGGTCCCCGAAGAGCATTGACCATTGCCTTCAGTATCTGGATAGTGACCACCACCATCCTCCTCCCGGGCTGGTCGATCCCCACCCTCGGAGCAGCGGTCGTCAGCGGGCTGCTCTTCAGCGCCATGCCGACGCTATTCACCCTGTACGTGGTGACCAACACCACCGCCGAGGACTACGGCCCATCGTTCGCGGCCGCCACCTTCTCCTTCGGAGTCGCCCAGATGGTGTCACCGCAACTTGGTGGGTACTTGGCCGACCTCACAGGCTCGTTCACGCTGGTGTTTGCGCTCTCAGCCGGCTTAGCTGCCGTCGGCCTGGTCGCCGTGCTGCGCCTGCCGCGGCAGGCGCCGTCAGTCCCCGCTCGGCTAGAGAGCGAGACGGTCGACCCAGTCGATTAGGGCCCGGGCCGATTTCTCGGGCTGTTCGATCATGCAGTACGTCCCTCCACCTGCAGGGATCACCGAGAGTTCCGCCGCGGGCACCAACGCCTGAAATTGTTCCACAGCTCTGGCCGCACCCTTGGTGTCGATTCCCATTCGTCCGCTCTGGCCGATCAGCACGAGCATCGGCATCTCACGGTCAGCCAGGGTGGAGACGGCGTCGGTGACATCCACCGCGACGAGCTCGTCGAGGATCTCGCCAAGTCGGGACAGGTCGATCTTTCGCCGGAAAACTGCAGCTTCGAAGCGGGCGAGTTCCAACATGCCAGGCTCCATGGCGACCTCACCGGCACAACCAATCCAAGCGGTGAGCAACGCCAAGGCCTCGTAGCCGAACCCCTCGCCAACGGCCCGGAACCCATCCATCACCCGACGACCGGCAGCCCCGGCGAGAAAGGGGTGGACGGCAACGCCTTGGACTCGCTCCGGATATCGGGCCGCATAGGCGAGGGTGATGGGCGAGCCCGTCGACGTGCCCCACAAGAGGGCAGCGGGGGAGGCCTCTCCGACACCGATCGAGGCCAGGACCACCTCTAGGTCCTCGACCCAGCGATCGAAACCGATGCTGCAATCACGGGTCGAGTTGCCCGAGCCCCGGTAGTGCCAGTCGATCACCTGGAAGTGTTCGAGAAGATAAGGGCGCACCGCATGGAACTGCTCGTCGAGTAGACCGAAACCACCGGTGAGGACCAGCGGCGGGCCATTCGAGCCCTGCACCTCATACCAGAGTTCGATGTCTCCGTCCCTCGCAGTGGCTGCTCCCGTGTCGATTCCTGTCATGGTTCCTTCTCCCTTGGTCAGGCATCTAGGGTCAGTCTGATGACCGACTTGGTGTTACGCCAACTTGATGAGCTCGGCCTCGAGTATCAAATCGTTCCGTGTGATCCCGACCTTGCCGACACCGCACAGTTCTGTGAGGCCTACGGATATTCGATGGATGACTCGGCCAACGCGATTGTCGTCTGCGGCAAATCCGATCCCCCGGTTTTCGTGATGTGTCTGGTGCTCGCCGACCGTCGCCTCGATGTCAACAAAGTCGTGCGTAAGAAGCTGGGCGTGCGCAAGTGTTCGTTTGCGTCGGCTGAACAGACAATCGAACTCACCGGCATGCAGATCGGGGGAGTGACCCCCTTCGGCTTCGACGGCAATCTGCCTCTGTGGATCGACGCAGCGGTCATGGATCGCCCAAATCTGATCATCGGTGGTGGCTCACGGGACCGCAAGCTTCTCGTCCCCCCAGCGACGCTTGCCGGCCACCCGAGGGCCGAGGTCGTCGAGAACTTGGCGCGAAAGATTGAAGAGGGCTGAGGGAAGGGGTCTGAGGTCGGTCTCGCCACCATCGATGAGCGCAGCCAACGACATCGTGCAGAGGGGATGGTCATCACATGACCGACAAGGCGAGTTACTACGACGAGTTCGGGTTCTACAGCCCGCAGCCAACCGACCGAGCCACCCGCCGCTAACCCGGCGAAGACCATCCCACCGGCCCCGAGGTCGGCTCTGCCGTGCCGCCGGTCGTGCTGCCTGACCAGTCGGGTGACCTCGCCGACCTACAGGCTTCGTTAGGCGCCGCTGGTGGCATCATCGTCTTCCATCGGTCGGCGTTTTGGTGACCGCCGTGTATGACGCAGCTCGTGCAGCTGCAACAGGTCGCCGGTGAGCTCGAGGCAAACGGCTTCTCGCTTTTCGCCATCAGCAATGACCCGATCGAGGTCCTCGACCAGTTCGCCACCGAGCACGGCATCACCTTCTCGCTGCTATCGGATGCCGACTCTGCGGTGATCCAGTCGTTCGGGATCATGAACCAGCTCATCAGCCCCGAGGAAGGCCGCAGTATGCGGTGGCACGGAATCGCCTACCCGGGTACGTACTTCGTTGACGCCGACGGCGTCGTCACCGACAAAGACTTCCACCGTCACCACGCCCGCCGGTCGTCGGGGGCAACGGTGCTGGGTCGGGCGCTGGGGCGGCCGGTCGAGCTCGCCGCCGACGTATCGGCCGACGCCACCAACGATGAGGTCACCGTGCGGGTGGGGCTCTCGGGTCCGGTGTTCCAGCTGGAAGTCATCGCCACATTGGCGGTCGACGTTGAGATCCCCGATGGCCTTCACGCTTACGCACCGGGCGCGCCGAGCCAGTTCACCCCGCTCGACATCGACGTGTCTGTCACCACCCAGCTTTGCGACGAGGTCGCCTGTGGCTTACCCCAACAGATAAGCGTTACCCTCGCCGCACCACTCGAACGGCTCGTCGAACCACCCGGCATTCAGCACTACGTCGAACGGGACGAACTCATCGAAGCCGAGCAGGACTCCCCGGTTACTTAAAGGCCCAGTTACCTAAGGCCCGGTTACCTAGGCCCCGGTTACCCAAAGGCCGAGCAATGGCCTTGTCTGAGGATCCGGCTTGGGACTCAAGGGCACCAAAGCACGCCCGGTCTTGCAGCAGGTAGCTCGAGGGCGCCAAGCTGCATCGACCGAGCAAAGGGGAGGGCGCGAATGAAGGCCGAACAGCTGAGCCAAATCGTCGAGGCCCGGGCCCGCGTACTTGATGAAGCCCGACCCGAAGCGGTCGAATTGGTGCACGCTGCCGGCCACCTCACGGCCCGGGAGCGCATCGCCGCCCTGGTCGACGAAGGGAGCTTCATCGAGTACGGCCAACTGGCCGGCGAATCACCCGCTCTCGACGATCAGGCCCCGGCGGACGGACTGGTGGCCGGGTCCGGTCAGCTCGACGGCGGCCCCCTCGTGGTCGCGTCCTATGACGTCACCGTGCACGACGGCACCCAGACCGACCGCAACATGCGCAAGCTGGTGCGCCTGTTGTACCTGGCCAACCGTCATCGCTGGCCCTTCGTCTGCTTCGTCGATGGTGACGGGGCCCGCCCCGATCCGCCACTCGCCCCACCTCCCATCGTGGTGTACAGCCGTGGCACGTGGGACGTCTATGAAGGCCTGGCCGAATTGTCGGGCTGGGCCCCCTCGGTCGCCATCATCAGCGGTCGAGCCCTCGATGGCAACGCCGGACTCGCCATGATGTGCGACCTCGTCGTTGCCACCGCCGGTTCCGAGGTCGGGGCCCGAGGGCCCGATGGCCAACCCGTTACTCGCCCGGTCGAGGAGTTGGCTGCCGACGGCAGTGTCGACGTCGTGGTCGACGACGAGACCGAGGCCATCGCCGTCGTCGCTGACTACCTGAACTACTGGGCCGGTGGCTTCGGCCACGGTCTCCCGTCGGCGACTCACGACACCATCACCTCGATCATTCCCGACGACCGGCGAGCGCCCTATGACGTTCGGGACGTGATGGCCGCGGTGGCCGATGCCGACAGCACCCTCGAACTGGGCGCTCGTTGGGCCCCTTCGATGATCACCATGCTGGCGACGTTGGGCGGGCGCCCGATCGGCCTGTTCGCCAACCAGCCCAGCTCACCGGTGGCGGGGGCCATCGACTCGGCCGCGGCCGACAAGGCAGCCCGCTTCGTCGAGTTGTGCGATGCCTACGAGTTTCCGCTGGTGTCGCTGGTCGACAATCCGGGCTACATGGTCGGCCCCGACGCCGAACGAGCTGGTATCGCCCGCCACCATGCCCGGCCTCTGGCCGCCCTTCATCATCGCACCGTGCCGTTGTGCTCGGTCCAGCTTCGCAAGGCCTACGGGCTCGGCCCCTGGGCTATGTCGGGCTGGGGGTCCTCGCGAATAATGCCTGAGCTGCGCTTGGCCTGGCCCTCCGTTGAGTCGGGGGGTATGTCGTTGGAGGGCGCTGCCTATCTGGTGAAGCGGCGGGAAATCAAGGCGGCCGAGAGCCCGGAGGAGGCCCGGGCTATACGCGACGCGTACGCCGAGGAGATGCGGGATCCGGCCTCGGGCGTTTCGGCCGGCCGGACGTTCTCTTTCGACGACATCGTGCTCCCGTCCGAGACGAGAGATCGCATCATCGCCGTGCTCGAGACCATCCCCCGGGTATTCCCCCCGGTCAAAAAGCACCCGATCGACCCGAGGTAGACGTGGACCGTTCCCCTATCGACGACCTGGAGGCGGCCCGAGCCTCACAACTCGACGATGTCCGCCCCGCGGCCGTTGCCGCCGTTCACCGTGCTGGGCGACTAACGGCCCGCGAGCGTATGGCCGCCCTCCTCGACCCTGACACCGAGGTTCCCTACGGAACGATCGCGGCTTTGGCGCCGGACGGCGCCTGGGTGGCCGAGACGGGTGGCGTCGACGCTGTGGGCTCTGTCGACGGGCTCACCATCATTGCGTCCTCGACCGATTTCACCGACAAGGGCGGCGGCTACGGGGCCGGTCGGCTGGAGCGGCTGTTTGCGTTGGCCCACCAGCATCGGTGGCCGGTGGTGATCTTCGTCGACGGCGGGGGCAGTCGGGCTCGCCATCCTCGCTCCGATCAGGACCACCTCGAGCTGAATGGGCCCTTTGGCCGCTTCATGCTTTTCGACGGCATCGCCGAGCTTTCGGGTTGGGTGCCGACGATCGCAATCGTCTCCGGGCCGTCCTTTGCCGGCCATGCCAGCCTGGCCGGGTTCTCCGACTTCGTCATTGCCACCCCCGGCTCATCGATCGGCATGGGCGGTCCCCCCATGGTCGAGGCCGCGCTTGGCCTCTCCCTCTCGGCCAGTGAGTTGGCGGGCGTCGAGATGCACGAACAAACCGGAGGCATCGATCTGCTGGTTCAGACCGAACCGGAAGCGATCGAGGCGGCCCGCCGCTACCTGGCGTTTACCATCGACCACTCTTCGGGGCCAGCGTCGGCCACGGCAACGGCGATCGACGCCCTCGTTCCCGCCCGAGGCGAGTACGACATACATGCCGTCATCGAAGCCCTCGTCGACGAGGGCGGACTGTTCCAACTGCGACCCAGCTTCGCCCCCTCGGTTATCACCGGATTCGCCAGAATGAACGGACGGACGGTGGGTGTCGTTGCCAGTCAACCCTTGGTGGACGACGGAGCCATTGACGAGCAGGCTGCCACCAAGATCGGGCGCTTCATCGAGGTTTGCGACGTCTACGAATATCCGATCCTCTCGCTCATCGACACGCCCGGCTGCACCGTCGGTGGAACGGTTGATGACGCCACTGACGAGCAAGGTGGCAACAGGTCGGTGCCGGGCCTCAACCGGTGGCACACCCGTCCCGTGATGGCCCACCATCATCGAACGGTGCCCCTGTTCGCCGTGCAGATCGGCCGTGGTGGTGGCCTTGGGCCGGCCATCATGGGTGGGTTGGCCAGCGGCCGGAGTGTTCCCGCCTTGTGGCTGGCCTGGCCGACAACCGATATCCGGTCCACTGACGGCTTCGCCGCCGTCCGCAGTCAGCACGCTTTCGACGATGTCGTCGCTCCCTCATCGACCAGGCAGATGATCACCCGGCTACTCACCCATCTCGATGGCGATGCGTCGGCTCGCTCGCCAAGAACGTCCAAAAAGCATCCGGTTGACACTTGGTAGAAGAGCCAGAGCGCTCAGCCTTCGCTGTGGGAGCCGACCCTGCCAGTCGGGTGAGCTACGCGATGTTGAACAGCGTCTTGGCGTTGCCGCCGAGCACCAAGTTGCGTCGATGCTCTGACATCGGAGCGAGCGCCTTGTGCACCTCCTGCATTGCGTTGATGTGGGAGTCGACGTGGGGATAGTCGCTGCCCCAGAGGAACTTGTCTTCGCCGAGAAGGTCGCACTGGGCATCGATCGAGCGTTCCGACGGGTCCATCACGAACCAGAAGTTCTCTCGCATGTATTCGCTGGGGCGTCGCTTCAGTGGTGAGGCGTCGCGGAATCGATCGAACTTCTCATCCAGCCGGTCCATCAGGTACGACGCATACCCCGCACCGGATTCGACGATTGCGACCTTGAGTTTCGGGAACCGATCGAAGAGTCCGTCGCAGATCAGCGCAGCGACCGCCGGGATCAGCTGCAGCGTGCCGCCCATAGCGAACGAGAAGACGCTGTCCTGCGGTTCTTTCGTGGAGTCCCACCAATTCGTTCCCGAGAGGTTCACGTGTCGCTCGAAGCGCACGATGAGGTGCACACAGATCGGAAGATCGGCATCGACGAGCGCTTGCCACAGGGGATCGAAGTCGGGGTGGGACGGGCGCTTTCCGCCCACGGGTTCTGGGGCCAGGAACATGCCTTTGAATCCGAGTGCAAGGCAACGCTGCAGTTCTTCTACGGCCAGGTCAACGTCGTAGAGGGGGACCTGGGCAACAGGAATGATGCGATCAAGCGCGGGGGAGGCAAAGTCCCACTGCCAGTTGTTGTAGGCCCGGGCGTACGCCATCGCGAGCTCTGGGTCCTCGGGCTTGTCGTAGAGGATGCCGATGGTCGGAAAGACGAGGCCAGCATCGACACCCCATTCGTCGAGCAACTCGACGCGGGCTGCGGTGTCATAACTCGCCTTCGGGCACCCCTCGGAATACGGGATGTCCGGAGTGGTGAAGAGATCGACGGCGTTGTGGTCGACACCTCCCAGCGCGGCCAACCGACCCTTGAGCAACACCCGGCCGTCGACGACGAGTTCTTCGAGGCCGCTGTCGTTTCGGCGGATGTGAATTGCTCGATCGCGATACCGGGGCTCGAGATAGTTCTCCCAGAGATCGGCCGGCTCGAGCACATGTGAATCCATGTCGACCACGAATGGTCGCGCCGTAGATGCGTTCATCAGTCAAAATCCTCGATCTGGGTTCAGAGTGCGTCGACGACGGCGAACCCGTCGCCCTTTTCCTGCACGTGAAATGCGTGCGGAGCCGAGAAGTGGGCGGGCAGCAGGACGGCGTTGCGTTCGACCGCTGCTTCGAGAACCGATCGGCGGGCTGCGATCGAGCCAGCGGCATCGAGACAGAAGCCGCTGTTCCAATCCGGCCGGTAGACCTGCACCGGGCTGTGCATCGAGTCACCAGACAACAAACCCTGTTGGCCTTTGGACTCGAGCCAGCCGATGGCGTGTCCGGGCGTGTGACCAGGTTTGAGTTCAAGGGTCAACGAGTCATCGATCTGGCATCCATCGCCGTCCCACAGTTGAACCAGATCCCGGTCGAATATCGGCGAAATGCTGTCCGCGAAGACGTTTGCGTTGAACTCGAGCCCCGTCTGATCACTGACCGACGGGTTCCAGAACTCGTACTCGGTCTTGTTGAGGAAATACTTGGCATTGGGAAAGGTCGGTACCCACTTGCCATCCACGAGGCTGGTGTTCCAGCCGACATGGTCGAGGTGGATGTGGGTGCAAACAACGGCATCGACCTCGTCCGGTTGGACTCCGCTGGCCACGAGCCGTTCGAGCCAATCGGTGTTGAGCATCGCCATCTCCTCCATGGCTCGTTCCTTGTGGTTGCCGTTGCAGGTGTCGACAAGGATCGTGCTCTGCGGGGTCCGAACAACCCACGTATGGATACTCATGAGGGCGAGATCGGTGTCGGGCTGGACGAACTGGGCGATGGTGTCCGGCCCATGATCGTCGCGGACCGAAGGGTCCCATGACGGCAGAAGCATGTTGGCCGGGAACGACGGGCCGTAGGACTCCTCCAGTCGTGTCACGGTGATGTCGCCAATATGAACTGCTTGTTCGGTCATCTCTGCCCCCTGGTTACGAGATTGGCGTCACCCTAGTTGGCCCACTTGCCGCCGTCCGGCGCAGCATGATGTCGCAGCTGGTGCGGATGAACGAGAGCCGAACCACTCGGGGGACAGAACATCTCATCATCGTCAACAAAGATCGTATCTCTTCCGCGGGTTTCTTCGATCAAGAGAGCAAAGTCAGTTTTGCTCCACGCTCGAGCGCCCTCTAGCTCGATACAGCGCTGCGCCGCTGATTGGCCAAGCCCGCTCCAAACGATGACCTCGGCGCCCGCTTCAATTCGCTGTCGTACCCACGAAACCACGTGAGTAAGAGGGTCGCCGCTCCGCGTCTCGATGGTTCCCATCACATCGACTACCAGAAGCGGCGCAGCTGCTTCCGGTGCTCGGAGTTCGTTGTCCACAAACAGGTAGACGTCCGTCGACCGAGAAAGTCGCGGCCGCAAGTCGCTGACGCTCGGTGTGGTTTGTCCCCGTGAGTGGCGGTGTAGTTTGGCGATCATCACGCTGAGGAGGCCCTATGAGTGTCGTGGTAACAGCAAGCCCCGGGGCCAAGGTGGTCTACCTGATCAGACGCAAGTCGACGACGTCGCGCGAGGAGCTCGTTGCTCACTGGTTCGCGAACCACATGCCACTGGTTATCGCTCGCCAGAAGGCCCAGGCCGACCTAGGCAAACCCCACGCTCACCGTTACATCGCCACGTTGTTCGATCCGGGGAGCGACGGGGACCACGCTTGGGATGGGATGGCCCAGCTGTGGTGGGATCGGGCGTTGCCTCGACCAGCGGTGCCTCTTGGCACCGCACCTACGGACAGTTTCCAAGAGAAAGCCGAGACCTATATGCCGTGGCCGACGACGGAGTATGTGGTCATGGACGGGTCGGAGCATCTCGACGTCGAGCCCCTCACGCTGAACCCGCCGTTTCCGTGCACGCGTTCGGGGTTCGTGAAGATGACGTTCCTGGTGAGGTCGAAGCCGGGCATCGATCACCGTGAGTTGTTCGCTCACTGGCTTGATGTTCATGTGCCCAACGTGGCGGGAGCGATGGAACAGGTGGGTGGCTTCAGGTATGTGGTGAGTCACAGCCACGAGCCTGACGTCGACCCGTACGCAGGGATGGCCGAGATGTACTTTCACGACGCTGAGGGTTGGCCCAATTACCGGCGAGCTATTCAGGACGACGGCATGGGCAGGTGGCTCGATTCGGCAGCCACTGTGGTCATGACCGGGCACACGGAGATGATCGGAATCCAGTAGGGATCCGGGTTGAGGTCGGCGACCGCCTGATCAGACGGCCAGCCACAATTTGCATGTGGCGAATCCTTACAACAACACCCGTCCGATATTGCCGAGGACCGATCGGCTGACGACGTGGCGTCGCTATCGGACCGTGGTGAGGAACTCCTCGAGCGCCGCGATGTGGTCATCAATTGTGCGGAGGTTCGTTGGCGTGGTGCCGTAGAACTCCGAGCCGGCGATCATGGTGTTCACCGAGACATGGCTGACGTTGTTGTCGATCGCCCGCTGCATGGCTCGTTCCCAGCGTGCGGGACCAGATGAGTAGGCCATGGCGAACTCAACGGGAAAGGCCATCGGGTCGCGGTCAGCAGCCACGAGGTGCCCGCGGAGGCCGGTTCAGGCTCTCTACCGTTTCGCCGCTTGAGGAGGTGAACGCGAACCCGTCGCCGAGTCGCGCGTTCCGGGTCACCCACGCCGGAATCGGCGTCGTCGCCGTTGTCCTCGAGGTCAGTGCGAACGTGAAGGTGCCGCTGATGTCGTTGTCCGCGTCGATCAGAGGGACCGTGAGGTGGGGACGTCTTTCGAATGCATAGTCGGGGGGCAGGGGTGCGAGCCGGTGGGTCATCGTCGTCGAATGGATCCAGCCCGCAGATGCGGGGCTATGGACTCTCCAGAAGCGGTGGCGCCGTTCTGTCCTAATGTGTCTTGAGAATCGTAAGGCCAGCTGAGGAAGCGAAGCTTGCGGAGACGAAGATCTGAGGGGCAACCGTGGATATCAGCGATTTTCTACCGGCAGAATCCATTGACGACACGAGCGACGGCATCTCCGACGAGGAGTTCACAGCGCGCCGTGAGGTCGTAGGCGAGGCCGTGGGAGCGGCCGGTCTCGCCGCCCTGATCGGTTTCGGCGACTGTTGGCGTGCGGCGAACGTCTGCTACTTCACACCCTTTCGTCCACTCGACGGCGTATCTGACATCGCCAACTCGGTGGTGTTGATCGAGGCCGGCGGCAAGGCGACCCTGTTCGTTTCAGCACAATGCGCTGACGACGCGTCGGAGATGACTACGTTCCCCGTTCGCCCATTGACCGAACTGGTCGACGCGCTCAGCGAGTTCGCGCTCGACCACCGAGGTGCAACCGTCGGGCTCGGTGGGAGTTACTACATTCCGGCGTCGATACTCGATCGCCTGCACGAGGGCCTCCACGGTGTGACCCTCGAACCTTCTGCTGTCCTTGCCGAGATCAAGGCGGTGAAGTCCGACGCGGAGGTTGGGCTGCTTCGCAAGGCGGCTCGCTTGACCGACGCGGCTATGGCCGCCATTCACGGTTTGCTTTCTGATGGTCGGCCACATTCGGAACGGGAAATGTCACATGTCGCCGACATGGCGATGTTGGCCGGTGGAGCCGACAGGACCGGCTACGACTCAATGGTGCACTCCGGGCATCGCGCCGGCTACAACCTGGCACGCCCGACCGATCGGATCGTCCAGCCGGGCGAGCTCGTGATGACAGACATCGGAGCCCGGTACAGGGGATACGTCGCTGATGGCGGCCGGGGATTCGCTGTGGGCGAGGTCGATACGCAGAAACGGGCAATAATCGAATCGGCGGCAGAAGCGGTAGAAGCCGGGCTGGCGGCGGCGAAGCCGGGCATGCTGGCCAGCGAACTCAACGCGGTCATCCAAGCTGACCTGGTGAGGAGTGGTTTCGAGCAGTATTCGAGCGAGGCGCGAGGCCACGGCACTGGTCACGGCACCGGAATGGACCCAGAAGAGGAAGCGCCGTGGATCGGACCAGGCAACGACACTGTGCTTCGGGAAAACATGGTGTTCACCATGAAGGCCACCATCACGGTCCCCAGGGTCGGGGGCTTACGAACCGAGCACATTGTCCGCCTGGCCTCCGATGGCATTGAAACACTCGACAACTTCCCGCTGCGCCTCTACTGGTGATACCCGCTGGCTGATGGCGGTGAGCACGTCGGGCCGGCGTCTGCGACGGGGAGAGTGATTGCCAATCCGCTGCCCAGCCAGCAACCGCGGGCCGCGCCGCCCGATTCAACACCGACCCGAAACAATCGCCACCTCGCTCCTGGGCGTCACCGGTATGCAAACCCATCCGTACCCGAACTGTCGCCAATCCGGGCCACGCCTCACCAGCCAACCGGTTTGAACACTTAGCGCTGCATCAACCGCATCCCCAGCGCGAGTGATCGCGGCAGCGAAGGCATCCCCCGCAGTCGAAAACACATACCCACCATGACCTCAATCGCCGAACGAAGAATCAAATCATGAGGCTCTAACGCCGCCAGCGTTCCCGCCGGATGCTCCTCCCAAAGCCGCGTCGACCCCTCAACATCGGTGAACAGAAACGTCACCGTCCCAGTCGGTCGCTCAGCCATGCCCGAGTAGCTTCCCACGCCGCCCATGACCCTCTTGAATCAGCCGTCAAGACCACCCGGCATTACCGGTTCTGCGCCACTTCAGGGGCATTTCAGGAGCGACGTTCTACTCGGCTGAGACCTCAGACTCCGAGAATGGCTCGAAGGCCTTCGTCGATGTCGTCGATCAAAATGTTGGGCAACCGACCGGCTTGTTCGCTGAGCAGCGAGCGGTCGATCAATTCAAGACCGAGCGGCACAGCAACAGCGTCCTTTGGCAACCCGCTGGCTGTCGCCGGCAGAAACACATTCGCGGCGATGCCCGCCCGAGCGACGTTTGAGGTCACGGGCACAACGTGGGTCTGCCAGACATTCACGCTGAGCACATCCTCGGAGGACACAACGACACATGGTCGCCGCTTGTCGAGTTCAATCCAGTGCACAGCACCTCTGGCTACCACGGTGCAGAACGCTCCATCCGATCCAATGCTGCCGACGATTCCTCTACGGTCGGGGGCAGGGCACCCGCAAGTTCGGCGTCAGCCAACAGCTGCTGAGAGAGACCCAAGCCGGAATGAGTGGCGGCGTAGTGGCGGAGCTGATCGGCAACCCATGCGGAGAACGGCACATCGAGGCTGTCGATAATCGGCAGGACGTCATCCGGAACGCTGATGGTCTTGTTCGGCATGTACGTATCGTACATACACGGGTAGCACGCATACTGTTTTCCGGGATTGATTCACCCACCAAATCGCGATCGGCACTTGAGATCGGGTGAGCTGAGCGGTCGTTCGAGGTCACACATAATCCCGCCGACCAGCCCAGTCGCCAGCGCCACAGAACCACGATATGTGGCACCTCTAAGCCGGTTAAACCCGCCGCACAATCTCGGGTTTCGATCGTTCGTTGCTAGCTAGTCGCAACCTCCGGCTCTGGAGAGGTCTAGGGGGAGAAGGACATCAGGTTGTTCTGGTGCACCTCCCGTTCGGTGTCCCAGTTCATCTCCGAGCGCACCCACGATCAGGGTTCGAACGTCAGCGCCCACCATCGAGATCCGTTGCGATAGCGCTCCGTGCGAATCGAAAGGTTTCGGCGCCTCCGGCGTCGAAACGGACGCTGCGGTGTGCTTGGCCGGTCTCCCAGTCGGTCTCGAATGAGCGGATCGCTGTTCGATCCGGTGGCGTCCACCAAAGACACCGAGGATTACCCCCATATCTACACTTACAGCTCGCCAGATCTGGTGGGCAGTCCGTGAGCGTTACCGAGTGGTCTGCTCGCTCATGGGTCCCGTTGTGTGGTCGTCAGTGCTGTAGAGGATGTTTTGCAACTTTGGCGCGCGATGCAGCTCGCCTGGCGTAGTTGTCGTAGGGCGCGGGTGTCTGGTCCACCTATGTTGGGTGCGACGAGCGAGCCACGAGGGCTTGCATATGGCGGACGGCCTCGTCGAGCGTCAGGTGATGACCGTCGGTCCAGGCAGCGCGGAACGGCTCCTCTCCCCAACTCTCCCGGAGCTCTGGTAGAAGGCGTTCACGGCGGCGGACGTACACCTCGTAACCAGTCTCGTCGCGAGCTATGAGCTGCCTGTCTGCAACCGCGAATGCTGTGACTGCAGCCGCCGGCTCCCCGGCGCGTGCGAGAGCTAAGGCGAGATCCTCGAACATCAGCCCGTAGGCGATGGTCTGGCCGCGGTCCACCATTGCTGGGAGCACCGCAGCGAGATCCTCGGCGGCTCCCCGATCGTCCCCGGCAGCCAACTTGTTCAGAGCCAAGTGGTACTCGATGAACGTCCCATTCTTCGTGTCCCCGACCTGCGCAATCTCTTCCAGGCACTGGATTAGCAAGGCGGTCGATCTCTCGAGATCTCGCGGTCTCCAACAGACTCCAGCGGAGTAGCGCAACAAGTGACCGGGGAACGCGTCGCGCAGGAGACCCGGGAACGTGTCGTTCTCTATGACGAGCTCGATGGCGCGATCGATGTTCCCAGCCTGGAAGTGCTGGATAGGGACGGTCCACCGAAGGAAGGTCAGCACGCTTCGCTCATTAACCTGGTTGGCCACGTGAATCGCTTCCTCGGCCAGTGCAATGCCCCGTTCGGTGTCGTCGCGAAGGACGATCGCGTTGTGCGCTGCGATCGCCAATGCGACGGCGCGGGCCTCAACGGAAAGGTCCGGTCGCTCTACCAGCGCATCGACGAGCGCTTCGGCTCGTTGCTCCTCTCCGGTGTTGACGAGTACGAGCGCTGCGAGCCCTTTGTCCAAGTCAGTGAAGGGTGACCCGGCTTCAGCGGCGGCCACCGTTTCAGCGAAACGCTTCGTGAACGAGAATCCAAGGCCTCCGATGGTGACAATGATGGGCCCCAGCGCGGCGAAGATCTCCCCGGCAATTGTTGGCCTGTGATCCAACGCCCATGCAAAGGCGGCGTCGATGTCGTCTTCGTCCGCAAGCAGAGCGGCGAGGACGGCTCGGTAGTTCTGGTCGGGCTCGTTAAGTGCACTGGTCCGCTTGTCGGTCAGATCTGCTCGCATGATCGCGTGGCGCTGGCGAGTTTCCTCGATTGCGTCTCCGGCATCGAGGCGGTCCAGCGCGTAGGCCCTCATAGTGTCGAGGAGCCTGTACCTGGTGGCACCAGACGATCGCGTTGCGGTGATGAGGGACTTCGCCTCAAGGTCCTCAAGCAGGTCGGCGACGTCGAGATCGTCGAGGTTGGGGCTCGCCACGCCTGCGGCTGCATCGAGGTCGAACGAGCCCGTGAAAACTCCGGCGTCGGACTCCCGCCGCCGCAGGCCGGGCCGCTGGCGCTCCGAACGTGATCAAGTCCGCCACCGACGTCGTCGACAACCTCAACAAGAACCACGAGCTCGTCAGCGGCGTCGACATGTACGTCACCATCACCCGCACGTGCTGCGTGAATGCGTGGTGGAGCGGCACGTACTGGAAAGACTGCGATCCGGTGGTCGTCGTGGTCGGCCCGCCCAGCGGCACCTACGGCAAGAGCGCCATCGGAGGCGACACCGCATGGGAGAGCAAGATGCTGAACAAGAAGTCCATGCCCATTCTTCTGCCGGGCATCATCACAGACGCCATCGGTCAAGCGGTGAAGATGGGCGCCTGTTGAGTCCTCAGTCAGGATCTGATCAGGGGCTTTTCAGTTGCGAGGCATCTACAGGCTCGCCCGGCATCAGCACAACTGTCAGGTTGAAGCCTCACTCGACGTCAGTGTTCATGACCAACGCCAAGCGAGAATGCGCTCACGTTCAACCCCGTCGCGGATTGCAGCGGTGCGTTCATGGAACCGCGACCAGAACACCTCCTCGCTGCCCTTGATGTCGTATTCTCCAAGCGATGAGAACGAGGCGACCGTGACCCCTGGTCTGCTCACCTCAGCAATCTGCTCCGACGTCTCGGTGACTCCGCTGCCACCCTGGTCGAGGACGAGTTCCTCACAATCAACGGCGACGATGTCGCCCGGATCAACGTCGAGCCGTCGGACCATCTCCGTCTTGACCTCGTCAACCGAGTCACCGCACGCGAGACGTCCGGGGTCGCCGGAACCGACGGTAAGGATGAGATCGAGGGCGACCCCCGGTAACGACGGATCCAGGCGAGAAGGGCAACGTGGGACCGGCTGGGTCGGTCTCTGGGTTGCCCCCGGTCGGCGAGTTCACCCTGCGCCAAATTGTCAAGGACGCAATCCTTGAGTGCGGCGGCATCTTCGAAAGTTCAGGCGCTACCGGATGCTCTAACCCGACGCTCAACGCTGTTGAGGTTGGTGCGACCTTTTACCAGGTTGCGTCGTTTGCCGTCATTTGCCAGACATCGACGGCCGAACGATCTCATTGCCGGCTATGAGCGCTTGACTCGACCCACTGCGACGTTGTTCTGATCGCCGGTTCGACCCGTCCGGTATCGCCGCCCACAACGACTCGGGGCCAGTCCCAAATGACTTCCGCTAGTGCGGGCTACAGGACGGGCAGTGAACGTCCCGACGGCGATCGAGACAACCGCTCGATCACGGCACGGATGGAGCGGTGGTCCACGGCGGTCCCGCGGAGCCGTTACCGAGTGTCTTCACGATCAGGTCCTTCGCTGTCAGGACTAGTGTTCGAGTTCTTCGGCGAGGAGTTCGGTGTTGAGGGCGAGGCGTCGTTTGGCCACGGTGAGGTCGGTGGAGCGCTGTGCAGCTTCGCTCATAAGTTTGCCCCATTGTTTTCGCGTGGCCAGCCGTTGACGAGTTGGTCGAGGATGACCTGGCCGTATGGGCTGATCCGACCCTGGAGTCCTGCGAGCAAGACCTTTGTGCGTTCGTCGTTGCCGGTGTCGTGGTCGAAGCAGGCGAACAAGAGCAGGTACTCGCCTTCCTGGCCGACAATGCGCCCGCTGACTTCGGTCCTGGCGGCGTCAGGCGGGCATTACGGTGAGACATGAGGACCTCTTGGTCATTGTGTGGACAGCGATCTCCACAATGCCCGGAGGTCCTCACCCAGTCACGGAACTGTCACCAACGTCTCCACCGAGTACAGCTAGCAGGCTGATGAAAAGCTCCGTCTCCGCCTCGTGGTCGCCAAGCATCATGGCCGAACCACCCGATTTCGGCACTCTCCGCGTCAGAAACTGCGGTCCAGAGGGTGCTGGCGACTGCGGTGAGTGGCCTCGGTCGGCATGAAAGTTCTTCCCAGGCCTTTTTCAGCACCCTGCTAGTCGGCTGTGAGCTTCACTTCGTACATGGTGTATTCGAGTCGCCCTGTGCTCTGGTCAAGTTGACCGGCTCCCAAGGCTTGCACGCTGTTGAGCCACCCATACCGCTCGTCGCCGGTCTGGAAGGTTGGCGCTGAAGCAATGAGGCCGGTACCCATGTTGGCCCTGCCGCCGTACTCGACGAAGATGAACGCCCCGTCGTCGGTCTTCAGGGTGAGGCGGACATCGAGACAGCCAAGGCCATCGTCGCCCATGGAGAGCCAATCGGCGGCGTCGTTCGTCGCCAAGGTGGCATTTACACGATCGCTGGTCATTGTCACTTCGGTGACGTCAACAACAAGTCGTGCTCCTTTGGGGCCGGCCCCAACATCGATCATGTCGCCAAGTTGAGCAACAATCGTTCCCATTGGTACCAGTTCTGCGTGAGCCATATTTGCCTCGTTCCGATTACGGCCGAACCACGGCGGTCAAGCGCGGCGTTAGTTAACCACATCTCTCAAAGCCACGCTGGAGACAAACAGGCCCCGCAGCCAAACGGCCCGCGACGGTTCGAAACGAACGATTGCCTGTTCCCCACCCCGATCGCGGCGCAGTCGGCCCGGTCGTTGACCGTGGGGCGTCGCTGAGAGGACTCCGTTTGTCGGCCACGTTCAACAACATCCACCCCCGCTCAGTAACGCCGCCCCGCAGATAAGTGGCGCTTCGGATCTGAGCGGGGTGTTGGTGTGATTGTGGGCGAGTATCGCTGAGGCGAGACAGGGGTTCTGCGACTCTGGCGGTTCTTGACGCCAACAGAATCGAGAACCCCTGGGAGCACTGATCCTACGCGCATTTGCGAGCTGCTTGTCGGCTTCCCCGATCCAGGGAAATATGTCCCTAGCCAACGCTGTCTCACTCATGGACAGCGCCAAAGGGGCTGAGATCCTGAAACGGTCGTACGCCGCACAGGAAACGCTGCCCCCGGGGATGGACAGCTTGCTAGCAGCGGCGACGTGCGAGATGGTGGCCGGCTTTATCGCTACCTACGAAAACGAATGGCAGACCGCTCTCGATCACGCGCAAGAGGTGATTCGTCTCCACACCGAACTCGGCTTCGAGACGGAGGTCTCGGCTCTGGCATCCTCGACCGCAGCCGTCAGCGCGCTCCTGCTTGGAGACCCTGAAACGACGATCCGGATCGTGGAGAGTTCTCAACCGCCATCTGCGTCGGTCGATGGTGACGAGATTCGGGCTTAGGCCTATATCGCCCTTGGTGAGATGGAACGTGCGCGCAACACAGTTCGCGCACAGGCAAGGGTCGCCGTTTCCGGCCGGGTCGCGACACACTCCACCAACAGCCTGTTGCTGCTCGCGGTCTTGTCCTACGCCGACGGTGACACGAACACGGCCCGTGAACTCCTCCTGAACATGGGCCGAGTCGACTTCGGGGGTCTCGCCCCATACTCAAGAGCATTCGCCGACGAACTCGGAATGACAGCGGACTTCAGCAAAAGCCAGAGCGCACTCCGGACCGCTGTCGATGACGAAGTCAGACACAGAGCCAACAACGACCTCGAGACTCTCCGCCTCGAAATCGTCCGTCGCGGCTGGACCTGAACCAGCGACGCCTATCCGTTCTCAGTGTGGGCGACAACCGACTGGTCGGTTGGGTGACGATCTTTGTTCCGATCGTCGATCGAATTCTGTACGCACGAAAATCGAAACCGTTGCCGCCGAGGACGGATCGGTCCGAAAGGCTCGCGCAACGCTCGGTATCGGCGCTCTGATCACCCTCAAACCAGGCCCTCAACTCCGTCCGCTATTGCTACATATGCCTGTAATCCACCTGGGGTTTCGCGAGGCTGACGGCGGGGCGGTTCTTTCGATGGTGGAGGTCGTGCGATGACGTGGATTCCGGTGCTTGTCCGTGAGACTGATCGTGGTGGTCGACCGTGTTTGCGGCTGGGTCATTCCCAGGTGGATCGCTATCTTGATTTCGTGTCCTATGTGGCTACACTATAGATATGAATGTAGCTACGTCGCGGTCAGAGGTCGGGATTCGCGAGCTCAAGAACGGCCTGAGCAAGTACATCGAACGGGTGCGCGCAGGAGAGGAAGTCATCGTCACCGATCGCGGACGCCCCGTCGCACGACTCTCGGCGCTCGACGAGGCCGATGACCGTCTCGCCGAGCTCGTCGCGGCCGGAATTGTTCGCCCTCCGGTGAGTCGACAGCGTCATCGACCCGATCGTCGCATCAAGGCCAAGGCTCCGGTGAGTGACCTCGTCGCCGATCAGCGCCGCTGACCGCAACCGATGCTCGCCTACGTTGACACCTCAACTCTGCTGAAGCTCATCATCGACGAGGAGGGGTCTGATCGCGCTGACATCATCTGGCAGTCCGCTGACAGCGTCAGCTCCGTTTCGCTGATCATGGTCGAGGCAAGAGCTGCTCTTGCCGCCGCGGCGCGTGGCCGACGAATCACAGCCCGACAGCACGTGGCAGCAAAGGCTGAACTCGGCGCGCTTGTGGGAGACCTCTACGTCGTGGAACCGACCGACGGGCTGATCGCGAGCGCTGCGGAACTTGCTGAACTCGAGGAACTCCGTGGCTACGACGCCGTACATCTCGCCGGGGCCTTGACGGTGGGCGCGGACTTGCTCACCAGCGCGGATGCAGCACTCTGCGCCGCCGCCACACGCCGAGGGCTCCACGTCGCCAACCCGCTCACGAGCTGACCCGTGCCGATCGCCCGGCACCGGCCAGCGCAAGACCGAGCGGCCGGCGCCTCAAAAGGAGTGCCGATCGCGGGCAGACCATGGATCTGGCCGTGTGTAGCGTTGTCGAGCGCATGAAAAGGCTCCACCCAAACCGCCCGCTCACCGGCATGATGGGACGGGTCGGTAGCTCGTTTCGTGGGTTGGTTCAGGCGTCGTTACCGAGCCGTGTGAGATGCTGACCACATCGCCCAACGCGGGAACCGGCAGAGGAGTGGTGACTCACCCCATGGTGGGCCCGCCGCAAACCCCCTCAACAACAAGGGACTCAAACGGTGATGCGTGGCCTGTTCGTTGAGTAGGGGGCTGGGGGTTGCGCGATGCTGTGCTGATGGCTGACGATCTGTCGCTCCCATCGGGGACGGTCACCTTCTTATTTCACTGACATTGAGGGTTCCACTCAGTTGTGGCAATCGGACGCGGTGATGATGTCGGAGGCACTGGCTGTACACGATCAGCTACTGGTCGATGTGGTGGCGGGGGCTGGTGGTTCGGTCTTCAAGCACACAGGTGACGGTATATGTGCAGTGTTTTCGTCGCCTCAGCGGGCGGTTGAAGCCGCGCTGGCTGCTCAGAATGCGTTGGCGCTCCCGGTGCGGATCGGTCTCAATACGGGCGAGGCCGAGCAGCGCGACGGGGACTATTTCGGTCCCGCGCTAAATCGTTGCGCTCGTGTTATGGATGCCGGGCATGGCGGACAGATCCTGGCTTCGGCGGCTACCAAGGCGTTGGTCGAAGAGGTTGAAATGCGGGATCTGGGCGAGCATCGGCTGAAGGGGTTGCCTGCCGCCCAGCGGATCTTCCAGATCGGTGGCGGAGAATTCGCTGCCTTGCGTCTGCAGGAGTCGGCGTCGTTGCCGACGTCGAGGTCTTCCTTCGTTGGACGTGGTGACCTGGTGGCCGACGTAATTGCCCGGTTGGACAG
>JBLINY010000018.1:0-59477 GCA_047638695.1 Acidimicrobiales bacterium
CCGAAGGAAGGATGTCGACCACGCTGTCGAGGAGATCGCCCACTCCCCTGCCGTGGAGCGCGCTCACCGGGTAAGGCGGTCCAAGCCCAAGACTGACCAGCGCCCACGCCTGATCTTCATGGACCGCATCGTCGACCTTGTTGGCAACGACGAAAACCGGAGCCGTAACCGCTCGGAGCCGACGGACCACCTGATCGTCATCCTCGGTAACGCCAATGGCGGCATCCACCACGAACAGCAGCACGTCGGCCGTGTCGATGGCGGCCTCGGCCTGATTCGAGACCTTCTGATCGATCTCGGTGCCACCAATCATCCAGCCGCCAGTGTCGACCAGCAAAAAGTCGTGGCCTTGCCACTCGGCCTCCACCGCTTTGCGGTCGCGGGTGACGCCAGGCTTTTCTTCGACGATCGCTTCGCGGCGACCGAGGATGCGGTTCATCAGCGTCGACTTGCCAACGTTAGGCCGGCCGACGATGGCGACCACCGGAAGCTGTCCGGCGGGAAGGGATGTAATTTCAGCCGTCATGCGGGCTGCTCCTGACGTGGTGCGCCAGAGGCGACGAGGGCGGTCCGTAGTGCAACACCATCGGTGGTGATGACCTCGACCGGGCGAGGTAGCTCCTCGACGGACATACCGTCGAGGAAGACTCCGCCGGACAGGCACACGTCAGGAAGTAAGTAGCGGTGGCCGGCGGGCTCGGCTTCGAGCACCCGGGCGATGTCGGCACCGACCATGAGGCCGGCAACTCCAATGTTTCCGCCGAAGAATCTGTTCTCGACCTCGATGACCCGCACCGCAGGAAGATTGTCGTGCCCCTCACCAAGCTCGGCTACCAGAGGCTCGAGCACCTGGGCGCCATAGGGGCCGGTGAGAATGCCAATCGGTGCAGTCCGACGAGGTAACAGCTGGACTCGCCCGGGCTGCGACGGATCGACCCGAGCAGCGCGATAACCCTCGGCCGGGGCACCATCGACCGCCGCGAAAAACCCCGACTTCGTACCGGTAGCGGTCACCACCTCGCCTCGGAGTTCGCGTTCGAACGTACGGGCCATGCCAATCCCGTCTTCATGCATTGGGAAACCCTCATACGACTCGGCCGGAGGAAAGGGCCGGTCGGCGAGCAAATAGTACTCGTCCGCGACGAAGGCCACCCGTCGTCCAAAGAGTCGGAAGAAAATCTGTTGCCAGCGTTCAACCGTGTCAACGACGGCAGCGGCTTCGGCCATCGTGTGCGGCCGCATTTCAGGCTCATTCGAATGGTCGCTGATACCAAGTGGCACCACGGCGAGCGAAGCCAACTCGGGGTATTCGTCCAGCACACCAGCGAGCGTTTGCTCCAGGGCGGCACCGTCATTCACACCGGGGCAGACGACAACTTGGCCGTGCACCTCGATCCCGTGATCAAGCAGGGCCCGCAGCCACCGCAAACTGGTGGCGCCTCTTCGATTGCGTAACATCTGGTTACGCAGCTCGGGATCGGTGGCGTGGATACTGACGTAGAGGGGCGACAGTCCCTCGGTGACAACCCGCTCGAGGTCGGCCTCGGTGAAGCGGGTGAGCGTCGTGAAGTTCCCGTAGAGAAATGACAGTCGAAAGTCGTCATCTTTCAACGACAGGCTCTTACGCATGCCGGGCGGGAGTTGGTAGATGAAACAAAAGGCGCAGTGGTTGTCGCAGGTTCGCACCTGGTCAAAAAGGGCCGACTGAACCTCGATGCCGAGCGGCTCGCCCTCGCCCTTTACGATCTCCACGGTGCGGGATAGTCCACCTCGATCGACCTCAAGAGCTAGCTCGGCCTCATCCACCACGAGTTGGTACTGGATGACGTCACGTGGCGTTTCGCCATTGATCGTGAGCAGGACATCACCGACGGTGATACCCGCACGTTCTGCCGGAGAACCCGGCTGAACAAGGATCACCAAAGGAGCAGCCACCAATAGATTGTAGGGACAAACGGCGTCGAGGCATCCAGAAGGGGGATCACAGCGAAATACTCATCAATGCGTCTCGCGATTATCGGCTCAGGTATTGCCGGGCTGACCTGCTCTCACGTGTTGGGCCGCGCCCATGATGTCGTGCTCTACGAGGCCGACGATCGCCTGGGCGGCCACGCCAATACGGTGACGGTGCACGACCCGGAAGCGGGAGAGCTGCAAGTCGATACTGGCTTCATCGTGCACAACGACCGCAATTATCCGAACTTCGTGCGCCTACTCACAGAGCTTCGAATAGGGACCATCGACACGGAGATGAGCTTTGCCGTTTCCGACCGATCGAGTGGCTTTGCGTACCGCGCCACCAATCTCGACACTCTTTTCGCCGACCGCTCGAACGCTCTACGACCCGCCATGTGGCGAATGTTGGTCGACATCGCCCGCTTCTACCGGTTGGCCAATCGGTATCTGGCAGCCGGCGGCGACGATCGGTCGATCGGTTCCTTTCTCACCGAGGGCAACTTCTCCCCTGCCTTCATAGATCTGCACCTCGTGCCGATGGGAGCCGCCGTTTGGTCGGCCGATCCGTCGACCTTCGATGATATTCCGGCCCACTCGTTGCTGAGCTTCTTGTCGAATCACGGACTGCTCGGCATCGGCAACCGACCACAGTGGCGCACGATCGAAGGCGGGTCGCGTACCTACGTCGACGCAATTGCCTCTCGGTTTCGGGGCGAGATCCGGCTGTCGACCCCCGTGGCTGAGGTGGTGCGAACCAATGACGGCGTTGTCGTCGTCGATAGGGCTGGGGAGCGGCAACACTTCGATCGAGTGATCCTGGCATGCCACAGCGACCAGGCACTTCGGCTTCTTGCCGACCCATTGCCGACCGAACGCCGAGTATTGAGCGCGTTCCGCTACCAGCCCAATCGAGCCATCCTGCACACCGACACAGCGATGTTGCCCGAACTGCCAAAGGTATGGGCTGCCTGGAACTACGAGCACCACGGCCCCAACGATCTGGCCGCAAACGTCACCTATGACATGACCAACCTGCAACGCTTGCCGGGCGCCAATCGCTACCTGGTCAGCCTCAACCCGGCCGATCGCATTGCTCGGGGCCGCACCATCGCCTCGTTCGACTACTCCCACCCGGTTTTTGACCAGCCCGCAGTGGAAGCCCAAGCCGCCTTCGACAAAATCGATGGCGAGGGCGGTGTGCATTTCTGTGGGGCCTACTGGGGCCACGGTTTTCACGAGGACGGGATGGTCTCGGCCTTACGGGTCTGTCAAGCGCTCGGGGTCGACTGGTGAGAGCGGGCGCCGCCAGTCTTTGCCCTGGGCAGGTGTGGCACCGACGCCTTAGGCCGACGACTCACGAATTCCTCTACCCGGTCCGACAGGTGTGGATCGACCCGGATCGACCCGACGAGCTGTTCGGCCGCTCCTCGCTCTGGTCGAGCAACCGGCCTCGGCCGGTTCGATTCCGAACGTCTGACTACGGCGATGAACGGCCGCTGTCACTCGCTGAGCAGGCCCGTACCGACCTCTCTTCGGCCCTTGGTCATTACCCGGTCGGTGCCGTGCGAATGCTCTCCCAACCCCGCCGCTGGGGTTGGCTCTTCAATCCCATCACACTGTTCTTCGTATGGGATGACGATCCCGACCGGCCCGTCGGCGTCGTGCTGGAAGTCACCAATACTCCGTGGAAAGAGCGGCATCGCTATGGGTTGCTACTCGAAGCCGACGTCGATGGCTGGCAAGCCGAATTCAACAAAGAACTCCACGTCTCGCCCTTTCTCAGCAGCGACGTTGCCTACCGACTGAAGGTCACCGAGCCAACGACCACCACGCTTGCGGTCAACATCGACGTGATAGATGACGAGGGTGAATCAATCGTGCAGACCGCCCTCACCGTCGAGCGCCGACCGGCATCGAAGAGCGCTCTGAGCAGAGAGGCGCTGAGGCTCTCCGCTCCAACCCATCGGGTGACCCTTGGCATCCACCTTCAGGCCGCTCGCCTCATCTTGAAACGGGTGCCGTTTGTTCCTCACCCGAAGAACCACCAGGGAGCTACAACATGACCACTTCCGTCCAGCGAAATGAAGCGAGGTCGACGGTTCGACCGCAGCGGCTCCTGGACCGAGCTGGCGGTGAAAGAGGAGCCCCGTCGGCGTTGACAGAACGGGCGGCTCGAGCAACCTGTCACAAACTCATGTCGCGCATGACACTCGACCGTCTCACGGTTGTCGAAGACGGCGAAATTAGCCTCTATGGAGCAACCGACGGAGAGCTAGAGGCCGCGATTGAGATTCACGATGCCCGGGCATGGACGGCGCTGTTGCGGGAAGGCTCGATCGGGCTTGGACGCGGCTACTTCGAGGGCTGGTGGGACAGCGACGACCCGACGACCGTCGTTCGGATCATCATCCGCAACATCGAACCGGTAGACGAATTACGAAATCAGTTCACCGAGGCAACAAGCTGGCTGACGAACCGCTTGCGCCGCCTGCATCCTTCGCGGGCCGCGAACCTCCGGCGGAGGAACCGAGAAGACATTGCCAGCCACTACGACCTTGGCAACGAGTTCTTCCAGCTCTTCCTCGATGAAACACTCACCTACTCGTCTGCGATCTTCCCATCAGCCGAGGCCGCGTTGGCCGAGGGCAGCGCCTACAAATACGATCGCCTTCTCAGCAAGATTGGCGTGCAGTCGGGGCACCGACTTCTCGAGATTGGGACTGGCTGGGGTGGTTTCGCTTTGCGGGCCGCCGACACCACCGGATGCAGCGTGACGACCACCACCATCTCCGACGAGCAACTGAAGGAAGCCCGACGGCGAGTGGCCGTGGCCGGACGCTCCGATTCTGTTGAGCTTCTCAACCGCGACTGGCGAGACCTCGAAGGCCAGTTCGACCGCATCGTGTCCATCGAGATGATCGAAGCAGTCGACTGGTTGGACTACGACCACTACTTCCGCACCATCGAAAGCTGCCTGGTACCCGACGGTCTGGTGGCTATTCAAGCAATCTGTGTCCCTGACCGACGTTATGAACGCACCAAGAACACAGAGGACTTCATACGACGCTTCGTTTTCCCAGGCGGGTTCCTACCCTCGCTTGGTGCCATCGGCCGTTCGGTGAGTTCCGCCACTCGCCTTCAGATGGTGGATGTAGAGGATCTCTCGGCTCACTACGCCGAGACCCTGCGACGCTGGCGTCTTCGCTTCGACGAACGCGAAGAAGAAGTACAAGCCCTTGGGCTTGACCAGCGCTTTATTCGACTTTGGCGCTTCTATCTCGCCTACTGCGAGGCAGGCTTCCTCGAACGGCACTGCACCGTCAACCAGATCATTTTGGCTGGCCGCCGATGGCGGCCCAATGATCTATCACTCCGCCCCTGAACCATTTGACGCAACCAGTCCTCTACTCTGAGGCCGTGGCCGTCGACCGAGTCTTGTTGTGTGCGCCGCGCGGATTCTGCGCTGGTGTCGAGATGGCAATCAAGGCGCTCTCCTGGATGGTTCGAGCCTTCGAACCGCCCGTGTACTGCTATCACGAGATCGTCCACAACAAGCGTGTGGTCGAGCGGTTCATCGATCAGGGTGTCATCTTCGTCGACGACATCGCTGAGGTGCCGATCGGGCGACCCATCATGCTGTCGGCTCATGGCTCAGCGCCAGAGGTCGTAGCGGCAGCCAAAGAACGCGGGAGCTACGTCGTCGACGCAGTATGTCCGCTGGTCACCAAGGTGCACCACGAGGTGAAGGTGCGGGCCGAGAAGGGGTTTCGCATCATCTATGTCGGTCATGACGGCCACGAAGAAGCGGTCGGCACCATGGCCGTCGCCCCGTCGTCCATCAGCAGGGTCGAATCAGTCGCCGAAGTCGAGGCGCTGCCCGAGTTCGAGGAGCCGACCGCGTTGCTGGCTCAGACAACCTTGTCCCATCGCGATTGGTCAGAGATCGCTGACTCGGCCCGAGCCCGGTTCCCCGACCTTTGGCAGCCGGGCCGTAGTGATCTGTGTTTTGCCACCACGAACCGCCAGTCGGCGCTCACCGCCATTGCATCAAGCTGCGACGCCGTCGTGGTGATTGGATCAGCGAACAGTTCAAACACCAACGCTCTTGCCAGCCTGGCACGCGAGGCCGGTTGCGACGATGTCTACCGTATTGACGGCCCCGAGGAGCTGCCCGACAACCTGTCGGGCATCATCGGCGTCACTGCCGGCGCATCGGCCGCAGAAGATGTTGTGGCATCGGTGATCAAGCACTTGTCACCTGTCCACGGTGTCGACGAGATCCGGATCACAGAAGAAGACGAGTACTTCCCACCGCCCCGCAACCTTCGTGAGCTTCTGCAAGCAGTCGACGTCGTCGCGACCTTGGGACTGGGCGGATCGGTCCCCGACCGTCTGGATCTCAACGACCGTCAGATCGACGCCTCGGATGTGCTCGTGGCGCTCGATCCGTAGTTCGAGCGCCCGTTCAGGCCCCAGCCTTGATCTGAGCTTCATCGAAGAGAGCTTGCAAGGTCTGGTGAAGCTCATTCGACATGGCGTGCACTTGGCTTCGCTTCGCTCGGCCTCCTGCCTCAACAGCGGGGGGCCAAATCGGCTCACCGACCACGAGCACAACCTTGGTCGGCCGCAGGAACCTGCCACCAATCGGCAGTGCCCGCTGGGCTCCGCCGATACCGATTGGCACCAGTGGAGTTCCAGCCCGGCACGCCAGAAAGGCAGCGCCCTCTTTCAGCGGCTGAACAAGCGGCCCTTCAAATCGGGTGGCCTCGGGGAACACAACAAGCGGGTGGCCGTCTTCGAGGAGGCTTTGCGCTAGGCGAAGCGCAGCTCGGTCGGTGAACTCTCGTTCAACGGGGAAGCCGCCAACCGCGGTCAGAAACCAGCCAAACACTGGAACAGCGAAGTACTTGTCGGCCCCCATGTAGCGGAGCATCCGGCCGCTGCTGATGCCAACAACCGGTGTGTCGAGAATGGAACGATGGGCACCGGGCGCCAACACAAACCCGCCCGTCTCCGGAATATTTTCCGCGCCGTGGACCTCGAGTCTCAACCACACTCGGAAGAACGCAGCGAGCGTGCGCCGGAGCGCCTGATAGAAAAGTCGTGACCCAAGGCTGAGGTCAGCCATTGCCCCGCAGCTCCGCGACGAGCAGGGCCACCACCTCAGCGATCGTCAAATCGCTGGTGTCGAGCTCGATAGCACCGTCGGCCCTGCGCAGCGGATCGTGTTGCCGCTCGGAATCAAGGGCGTCGCGTCGAGCCAGATCGACTGCCACTGCGGCAACGTCAACTCCAACAACTTCGCCGGCCCGTCGAGCGGCGCGAACCTCGGGCCGAGCCGAGAGATAGACCTTCAGCGAAGCGTCAGGGAACACGACCGAACCAATATCACGGCCTTCGAGCACACCGCCGCCGCGCCGCCGAGTCCATTCCCGTTGGCGCGAGACCAGCTCGCGTCGGACCTCGGGATTCGCGGCCACGAACGAAACGGCGCGGGTCACCTCAGGGCCGCGAATCTCGATTGTGGCGTCGATGTAGTCGACGACCACCGACCCATCGCTCTCGAGCACGAGCTCGACATCTCGCGCCACCGCCCCAACTGCTTCGACATCATCGGGGTCGATACCGCGTCGCAAAACGGCAAAAGTCACGCCGCGGTACATGGCCCCGGTATCGAGGTAGTCGAGGTCAACGGCCTCGGCGAGGAGGCGAGCAACGGTCGATTTGCCAGAGCCTGCCGGACCGTCGATGGCGACCACCACGCCAATGTCATCGCCTAGTTCGCTCATCGCAGCTCCTGCTTCATGTGAGAGCACGCAGTGTCGGCCGGTATGACCGAGCCATCAGGCCACCCATCAACCGTTCAGCCAGATCGGCATCGACCATCAGGAGCATCACGCCCCGACCACCCTCGCCCGAGTGACTGATATCGAGATCGAGAATATTCACATCAAGCTCCGACGCCAGCGTGGCGATGGCCGCGATTTCACCGGGGCGATCCGGGATGGGCACCGCAACTTCTGCCACCCGCTCGGCGACACGGAACCCGGTCGGCAGGTTGGTGCGGGCTTGGCGAGCCTTGTTCAGAAGCGTGAGTAAGCCGTCGCGATTCTCCGACTCGATCAGGCCCTTGATGTCGGCCAAAGCCTCGATCAGACCATCGATGCCGTGCATGATGGCCTCGCTATTGGCGAGGCAAATGTCGGGCCAGATAGTTGGACGACCGGAGGAGATACGGGTCATGTCCCGAAAGCCGCCAGCGGCAAGTCGCAAAAGAGCCCGGTGCTCGACCGAGGTGTCGTCGGCCAAGCACATGAGTGCGGCGGCAGTGAGATGCGGAACATGGGACACCTGAGCGACAAGCTCGTCATGAACCTGAGGCGCCAGCGCGATGACCTCCGAACCAAGGCTGCGGATGATGCCGGCGACCGCAGCGAACGACGCTTCGTCCGTGGCGTCGGTCGGAGTGAGCACCCACATGGCGCCGCTGAAGAGATCAGGGTCGGCGCCGCGAACGCCATCCTGCTCTGAGCCGGCCATCGGATGGCCGCCGACGAAACGCGGGTGGTCGACGAGTCGACAAACCTCTGCCTTGGTTGACCCAACATCAGTGACCAAGCCCTCGGAGGCAGCGAGAGTTTCGAGCGCCAACTGGGGAATCGCCCCGACAGGCGCGGCAATAAACGTCACTTCAGCCGATGGATCAGGGCCTGCGATGTCGGCGACACCGAGCTCGACCGCTTCGGCCGCCACGTCGGCGTCGGCGTCAACAACTGACACATGCCAGCCTCGAATTCGAAGTGCCTTGCCGACCGAGCCACCGATCAGGCCGGAGCCGATAATGGCGGCCCGCCGCTGCGGAGCTTGATGATCGGTCAGTTCTCGTCGCCTTCCTCGGCTAGCTCAGGTCTCAAGGTAACTGCTCCCCGGAGGAAGACATGCCGCAGCTCGCTGCGATCACGATCGGTTTCGAGGTGCAACATCAACCGCACGCACAGGCGGAGCGATCCATCGACGTCCATCTCCTGACCGCACAGCAGCGGAACATCGACCAGACCGAATGTCCGGGCCGATGCTGCAGGTGGGGCGCTTCGGAGGTCGGTCGTGGCGGTGAAGAAAATGCTGATGATGTCGTCGTGGGCGAGATCGTTGCGTTCGTACAACGTCTCGAGCAACCGAGTCGTCTGAAGATCAATCTGCTCAGGCGAGTCATGGTCGAGCGTGATGGCACCACGCAAAGCAAGAACGGGCATGGCGACGCAGGCTATCGGAGCGCGACGGCGCGCTGAAGCTCGAGAACCTCAGCCTGCTCGAGCACCCGATACTCGCCCGGTTTCAGTCGGCCATCGCGCAGCGGACCAATGCGAGTTCGAGCCAGCCGCCGAACCGGGTGACCGACCGCCTCACACATCCGCCGAATCTGTCGATTGCGGCCCTCGTGGATCGTGAGCTTGATCATTCCCGGTGCAACCGTCGATGCCTTGGCTGGTGCCGTGGTGCCATCGTCGAGCTCAACCCCGTCGCGAAGCTGACGCAATACGGCGCGGCTCGGCGTTCCCTCGAGATGAACCAGGTACTCCTTCTCGATGCCAAAGCTGGGATGAGTCAAACGATGGGCCAAACCACCATCGTTGGTGAGAAGTAAGAGACCCTCGGTATCGAGATCGAGCCTACCGACAGGAAAAACGCGGGGATCATCAGGCACGAGATCAACCACAATCGGCCGCCCCTGCGGATCACTGGCAGTGGTAACCACGCCACCAGGCTTGTTCAGCAAGTAGGTGACCGCATCGGGCATCATCGAGATGACAGCACCGTCGACCTCGATCACATCGGCCTCGATATGAACCCGGGCGCCCAACACCGCCGCTTCGCCGTTCACCAGCACTCGGCCGGCCTCGATGAGATTCTCCGACACGCGACGGCTGCCCACTCCAACGCGGGCCATGACTTTCTGAAGCCGCTCGCCATCGGGGTGCTCGGAACCTTCGCCTAGTGGGAAGACGCCAGACATCAGAAGGTTGTCGTCGGCTCTTCGTCCAGGTCGATGAGGTCGACCGGAGAGCCATCATTCTCGTCGGTGAGATCGAGCGAAGAATCGTCAGGCTCATCAGTGAGGTCGATATCGGCGTTCGCGCCACGGTCAACATGGGCACGGTCAATCTGGGCACGGTCAATCTGTCCACCATAAGCCGGCGCACCATCAGTCTGGCCGCCCAGATCGACGTCCGCGTGGGCCTCAACCTCGGGTTGAACAATCGGCACATCATCAAGAGGGCTCGCTCGCAACGTCTGTTCCAGCGCTTCGACGACCTCAGCCGACGGAACAAAATCGCCGAGAGGCGGCAGCGCATCGATCGAGGCAAGGCCCAGTCGCTCAAGAAACTCGCGGGTGGTCCCGAACAAGGTGGCTTGACCCGGCCCCAGATCGCGGCCGATCTCCTCGACGTATCCCCGTTGTGACAACGTGCGCAACACACCATCGACGTTGACGCCGCGAATCGCCGACACCTGGCCGCGGGAGATGGGTTGCTTGTAGGCCACGATGGCCAGCGTTTCGAGCGCCGCGCTGCTCAGACGTGCGCTCTGACCCTCGAGCACGTACCGCTCAACGTAAGGCGCCTGGTCGGGGTGAGTCTGGAATCGCCAGCCACCGCCCACCTCTGCCAGCTGAAATCCCCGCTCTTCGCGTTCATAGGACTCGGCGAGATCACCACACAGCGCTCGAACCGTTGCCACAGGCAGCTCGAGAAGCTGCGCCAAGACGTGGTCTTCCATTGGGTCGGTGGCCACCATCACGATCGCCTCGATGGCGCGGGCAGCTTCCTGCAACGCCTCGGCCGAGGGCGGGTCGGCCCGCGGTGTCTGTACCGCGTTTGTGTCTTCTGCTGCTTGGTCGCTCATGTCAGCCTTCGTAGAGGTCGGCACCCGCCAGGGCGAGATCACGTCCGCCTCCGTTTTCGACGGAAGCTCCCATCCATTCAACCGAAAGATCGCCGAACACCGTCGGTTGATCTATCTCAACCAGACCCTGTTTGAACAACTCGAGAACCGCCAGGAAACGAACGACAATCTCGAGCCGGTCGACCAGGCCGCGGGTGAGATCACGAAACAGCACCTGGCCAGCCCCCGGAAGTTCATTGACAAGCTCATCGATGGCATCACTGACACTGGCCCGCACTTGGGTGATGTGAGCGACCGAGACCTCCGGCTTGGGCTTCGGTGCCGCCGCCTTCATGAAGGCCTTGCGAAGCTGCTCTGGCGTGACACCCTGCAACAGGTCGGGCGTGAGGTCGAGGAACTGCTCCTCGAGGCCAACCCGCCGAGGCGCGACACGGGCCGCCGCCGCGCTGAGATCTTCGATAATCGATGCAGCGTCTTTGAATGTCTTGCACTCGAGCAAGCGAGACAGCAACAGGTCGCGCTCTTCCCACAGGCCGAATTCCTCGTCGAGGTCGAAGTCGTCGTCGACAGGGAGAAGCCGGCGACACTTCAGTTCGACAAGCGTGGCCGCGATCAATAGGAACTCAGTAGCGACCTCGAGGTCGCAAAGGTCCATCTTCTCGATCTCCGCAAGGTAGGCATCGACGATCTCGCTCAGCGAGACCTCGTACAGGTCGACCTCCTCTTTGAGAATGAGGTGGAGCAGGAGGTCGAAGGGGCCCTGAAAACTCTCGGTCTGCACCTGAAATGCCATTGTTGTGATTCTAACCGTGGCGTAAACAGATCGTCGGCCACCCCCGTACTGCCTACGCTGCAACGGTGACCTCCGGATCTTCCACCAAGCAACGCGTCTTCAGCGGCATCCAACCGTCGGGAGCGTTGCACCTCGGCAACTACCTCGGCGCAGTTCGCAACTGGGTAGAGATGCAGCACCAAACCGATGCCGTCTTTTGTGTGGTCGATCTTCATGCACTCACTCAGCCGAAAGAGCCGGGCGAGGTGGCGCAGGGGACAATCGACATCGCCCGGCTGCTTCTCGCCGCCGGCATCGACCCTGACACCGCCATCCTGTTTGCCCAGTCTCACGTGGTCGAGCACTCTGAGCTCGGTTGGTTGATGCAGACCATCGCGTCGTACGGCGAACTGAGCCGAATGACGCAGTTCAAGGACAAGAGTGAACGCTCCACTGGTTTCGTTTCTGCCTCGCTGTTCACCTATCCCGCTCTTCAGGCAGCAGATATCTTGCTGTACGACACCGAGGTTGTTCCCGTCGGCGACGACCAGCGCCAGCACATTGAGCTGGCCCGGGATGTAGCGATGCGGTTCAACTCACGATTCGGCGAGACCTTTGTGGTGCCCGAGCACCGAATTCCCTCGGCCGGCGCTCGCGTGATGGATCTGCAACACCCCGAGAACAAGATGTCGAAGTCGATCGACTCGCCGCAGGGAACAATCAACATGCTTGATACGCCGAAAGAGATCGAGAAAAAGGTGAAGCGGGCGGTCACCGACAACGAGGCCGAGGTGCGCTTCGACGTGGCCCAGAAGCCCGGCGTTTCTAACCTCCTGTCGATCCTCGCTGCCGCGACCGGTGGCGACCCAGAGGCGCTGGCCTCGGGCTACACCCAGTACGGCCCACTCAAGGCCGATGTGGCGGAAGCCGTCGTTGCTCTACTTCAGCCGATCCAAGAACGGCTGGCCGAGCTTGATGATGAGACCGTTCGGCTGATTCTGGACGGCGGAGCCGAACGCGCTCGAGCGATCGCAGCTCCTGTAATGCACCGAGCCAAATCCGCCATCGGGCTCCTTGTCTGAGGCCAGACACGTGCCTACAAACGAGGAGAGGTAGTACATGCGCAAGAAACGTCTCGCGAAACTGTTGTCTCTGCCTACGGCGATTGCGCTCATCGCCGCCGCGTGCACCAGCTCCGACCGCACCGGTTCCGATGGCGCCGGTTCCGAAACGACGGCCTCCGATGCAACGGCCCCTGACTCGACTGAACCCGACACTGCTGTCGGATCTAACACTGCGGTCGGATCTAACACTGCGACCGACGGCACCCTCATCATCGGTGGCCTGTTGCCCGGCACCGGCAACTTGGCCTACCTCGGATCTCCTCAGTTCGCTGGGGTTGGCTTGGCCGTTGCCGAAATCAATGCAGCTGGCGGCGTGTTCGGTAACGATGTCGTTTGGCTTCCCGGCGACTCAGGCGATGCCGGCGACGTCGCCAACGCCTCCGCCGACCGCCTGCTGGCCCAGGACGTCGACGCCATCATCGGCCCCGCTTCCTCAGAGGTCTCGCTAAGCGTGATCGACAAGATCACGCAGGCCGGCGTCGTCCACTTTTCGGCCGCCAACACCTCCGAGGTATTCACAACCTACGACGACAACGGGCTCTATTTCCGCACCGCCCCATCCGACGTGATGCAGGGCGCAGCACTCGCCGACCTCATCCTGGCCGACGGCGTCGAGAACGTTGCGTACATCGTCTTGAACGACTCATACGGAACCGGCCTCCTCGCCGCTTCAAAGCAACAGTATGAGTCAAGTGGCGGCACCGTCGTCGCTGAACAGATCTACGAGCCCGCGACTGACCGCTTTAGCGTTGAGATCGCCGCAGTGGCCGAGTCCTCTCCTGATGGCATCGTCATCATCGGGTTCGACGAGACGGCCCAGATCCTGCAGGAGCTGATTCAGGCTGGTTTGGGGCCTAGCGACCTGCCCGTCTACGGAACTGACGGCAACATGACCCAGGCACTCGCTGCGACCTTCGATGACCCATCGGTCATTGCTGGCATGAAAGGTACGGCTCCCGGCACGGATGTGGCAGGCGAGCTGGCCGACTTTCGTGATCGATTGCTCGGCATCGACCCTGGCCTCATTGACTTCGCGTATTCAGCCGAGTCATACGACGCCGTGATGCTTGTTGCTCTCGCCGCCCTCCAGGCCGGTACCGATGATCCCATCGCTGTTGCCGCCGAGATCAACGAGATCACAAGGGACGGCGAGAAGTGCACCGACTTCGTTGTCTGCGCCGAACTCATCGCTCTTGGTACCGATATCGACTACGACGGCGTGTCTGGCCCGCTCGAGTTTATTGACGCCGGTGAACCCTCGATCGCTTCGATACTGACGAAGCAATTCAGCGACGAGGGTGTGCTCCAGACCATCGGTTCGGTGCTCGGTTCACTGAGCTGACCTCGACCAGCATCACTTCGTTGCCATCCCCCAGGCGATCTCGTAGACCGTTTGGAGGTGAGCGAACCCCTTCAGTTCGACCTTAGCGGGGGCACCGAACAGGGCATCGTCGCGGCCGGCCGCGATTTCTCTCACAACAAGGCTGGCCAGGATCTGCCCCCCGGAGGCGAGGTTCGCCACTCTGGCTGTCAAATTCACATGACGACCGAATAGATCACCTTCGGCATCGGAGATCGCCTCCCCCGTATGCAGACCCATTCGCACCCGAAGATCGGGTCCGTCCTCGGCCTCAACCAGTTGCTGGACCGACACGGCAAATCGAATAGCCCGTTGCACGCTGGGGAAGGCGAGCATGAACCCGTCACTGATCGACTTCACCTCACGGCCGCCGAAGAAGTCGAGCTCGGTCCGAATTATTCGGTTGTGTTCTTCGAGCAGCGCGTACCAGGCCTCGTCAACCATTGAAGTAGCCCGCTCGGTCGACGACTCGATATCCGAAAAAACGATCGTGACGGTGTCGCCGGCCAGGCCCTCGGCCTGCGGCGCACTAGTGGAACCGACAAGATCGGCAACCATCTCAATCGACGTCGAACGAAGATCGTCGGCCGACCGGACCATCGTCGAGCGGCCATGCACCCCGGCCATGGTCTCGTCTAGGGCATCGAACCGAACGGTGACCATCGTGTCACCAACCAACACAGGACATGTCGCTTCAACCAGCTGCGGTTCGCTCAAGCGGATGCCATCGAGATACGAGCCGTTCGTCGAATTGAGATCGGCGATCTCAACCGTCCGACCTACCGGCCGCAGCCGAAGGTGACGTCTCGACACCTGGGGATCGGCGAGCAGCAAACCCTCGCAGTCTCGGCCCATCACCAGCTCGCTCTCGAGGTCGAGCGTGAGCGGCTGACGCTCGGGCTGCTCAACCCGGACCTTCACGTAATCGCTCAACTTGACCCGGCCTGTCTGGAACGACGGAGCTGATCGGCCAGCGAGGCCAGAAGGCCGTTCGCCACCTGTGGCATGTCCCGAAGCAAAACACGGAACATTCGCAGGCTCAACGCTGCCACCTCGACCTCGGTAACTGCGGTGACGGTGGCCGAACGTGGAGCTGGATCGAGAAGCGCCAACTCTCCGAAGTGTGCGCCAGGGCCAAGCACGGTGGTCTCGATACCCGCCTGTGACACGCTCACCGTGCCCTCGATCACAAGGAAGAAGGTCTCCCCCGGCTCACCCTCAACAATGACGGTGCTCTCGGCAGCCAAAGTGGCTGTTTCGGCGTGACGGGCAATGGTGCGGATATCTCGTTTGGTACAACGATCGAACATCGGCACCGCCGCCAAGCGTTCGGCGATGAGCTTCTTACTGGCCATTAAAGACCTTTCGTCGAAGGTTGGGTGGGGGCAGGGAACACAATCGGGTCGTTCTCCCACACGCCCCAGCACAGGTGGAACCGCCGTAGTGGCCCCGGCGCCCTCCAGTTGAGACGGCCCGTCAACTTCATAAGCGCCGGAGTGAGCGTGGCCCGGACAAGGAAAGCATCGACCACGACAGCGATGGCCAAGCCGAGACCGAACATCTTGACGATGGCCACCCCTGAGGTAGCAATGGCCAGGAAAACGATTGCCAGAAGGACAGCCGCTCCCGTGACGATCGGCCCGGTATGTCCAATGCCGCGCCGAACGGCGTCGTCGTTGTCGCCGCTCAGGTCGTACTCCTCTTTGATACGGGCCAGAAGAAAGACCTCGTAGTCCATCGACAGGCCAAACGCTATGCAGAACATGAGGATTGGCGTGAAGACATCGATCTTGCCGCTGGCCGTCACGCCCAACTGGTCGGCAAAGTTCCCTTCTTGGAATACCCACACGAGTGCACCGAATGTCGCAGTCAGGCTCAACAAGTTCAGAGCGAGAGCCTTGATCGGGATAATGACGCTGCCCGTCATGAAGAAGAGCCAGACCATCGTGACCACCGCGATGACGGCGAGGGCGTGGGGCACACGGTTCTTCACCGCCTCGACCGTGTCGATCGCCGTGGCGTCGTTCCCGCCAACAAGAACCTCGCCGTAGGGGGTTTCCATCGTTCGAAGCATCTCTACCAACTCCGGAATCCGCGGATCGTCGGTCCCGAATAGGTACACCACGTTAAACCATGTGCCGGCAGCTTCGACGCCGTCCAACGGGCGGAAATGAAGGCTGAGACGATTCTTCGGGGCGGTGTTGTCGAGGCGCACGTAGCCAATCGTCGAATCCATCCGCAAAGGCCCGTCCAGCTGGAGGACCTCCTTCGTGAAGGCAAAGATCGTCTCGGCGTCGTCGGGGTCGGCGTCCCGAGCGACGATGTGGATCGGCGTGACGTCGGGCCAGTTCAGGTTGTCCTTGATGGCCTCGGCTGCCACGCGGGCCTCCTGGTCGGCGGGCAAGACTCGCTCGTCCACGCGGCCTGGTTCAAACCGAAGGAAGGGCAGACCCAACATCACGAGGAACGCACCGACGACGACGAGCCACACCAGCGGCGCTCGCATCACCCGTCCCGCCTGCCGCCCCCAGAACGAGGCTTCGGTTGGTGTCGCAACCCCCATCCCGTCACCGAAACGGATGAGCATCGGAGGCACAACAAGCAGCGTCGCCAGCGCAGCGGTGCTGACCACGGCAACCCCAGCGAAGGCAAAGGACCGCAAGTAGACGACTGGAAATACCAGTAGGCCAAGCAACGATGAGCCAACAGCGGCGGCGGAAAACACGACGGTTCGGCCCGCCGTTTGCATTGTTCGGTTGACGGCCTGCTCGACATCTCGTCCTGCCCCCCGCTCTTCGCGGAATCGAGCTACCAGCAAGAGGCTGTAGTCGATTGACAAACCTAAACCCAACGCAGTCACGAGCGTCCTGGCGAAGATCGAGATGTCGACGAACAGCACCACGACCGTGAGGGCCACGAAACTACCCAGTACAGCGAAGATGGCAACGAGCAGAGGAAGCACCGCCGCTCGAATCCCGCGGAACACCAGCAGCAGGCCGATCAGTGTGAACGGCGCGGCAAGAAGCTCCGCTCGTTGCAGGTCAGACGCGGCTTCCTCGGCAGCCACCCGGCTGATCTCGACCGCTCCGGTGGCGCTAATGTCGAAGAACTCGTTCGGACCGGCGTAGAGCGAATGAAGCCGCTCCGCTGTCCCTCGCTGCTCGTCTTCGGTGCCTTCGAGTTTCACGGCAATCAGGGCGTAATGACCGCTGAGGTCTCGAAGCGGGCTGATCGACGGGGCCGCAGGCTCCGGGACGTTGTAGAACGAGGCCACCTCCAACACGCCGGCCTCGGCCTCGATCTCAGACGTCAGCCGTTCGCCCTCCGACCGGTTACTCCCGGAGTAGACCCATTCGTTCTTGGGCTCGAGCACCAAGACGAAACCGTACGAGCCTGTTCCGAAGTCGTCTTCCAGAATCTCCGCCACCTGCGTCGACTCGGCCTCGGGCGCAAGGAACCCACCAACGCTCCGGCGCTCCTCAACCCCTCCACCGACCACAACGAGAATTGGCAACAACACCAGCAGGGCCAGCAACATCTGCCGTGACCGGCTCGTGGCGAGACGAACAATGGCGGCGATCACAGGCGCTGCTCACTGAGGTCGACCGTCTCTGCACCGAGCTTCCATTGCGCGATCTCTGTCAAAGCTTGAGCGTGCCCAGATCGTATTATTTGGTTCGCCTTCTTGAAATCGAACATGCCGAAGTCGTCGAGCTCGAACTCGATGTGGAGATCGCCTCGCGCCTCTTCTCTGCCCGCTCCTCCCATCGCAGTGAGCTGGGCCAGGATCCTGACCATGCCCGGAATCTTGTTCTTCTTTCCAACCCGTGAACGCAACGCCCCCAGCCCGACAGCTCGGCCGCCTCGGGAAAGTCATCGGGTAACAGCTGCATCTTCTTCCCCACGTGTGATGCGATAACGGTGGCGCCAGGGTGAAGCCTTCGCACAACGTCGAGCGGCAGGTTTGAGACGATCCCGCCATCAACGAGGAGTCCAACCGATTCGGCCACCGGCGGAAACACACCGGGGATGGCGGTGCTGGCTCGCAACGCTCTCCAGAGCGAACCTCGCTGGTGCAGATGCACATCGGCCGTTGTGAGATTGGCCGAGACAACGGTGGTTGGGAGCCATAGGATTTCCAGATCAGTTGCCTCGCCACATAGTTCTCTCAGACGCTGATTTATTCGGGCCCCAGACGCTATAGCGACGGCCGGAATGGTGAGATCGATTGGGCTCGCCCCTCGCCGAAGAGCCGCGCCGCTGTCTCACCACCAACTTGAGGCGACAACCCCATAGCGATGACTGCTGCAGCAATAGCTCCCGAGCTAACACCGGCTACCGCATCGATGGCGATGCCGTGCTCGACCAGGGCCCGGTAGAGGCCGGCGTGCGCCAGCCCCCGAGCCCCGCCCCCGCTGAGCACCAACACGGTTTCCTCCGACCGCAACCGCCGGATGACGCGCTCGATGTCGGTAACCACAGATGCGCGGATGTGATGGTGACTCTTCGAACCGAAGAGGTCGATCCATCGAGCTGTACCCGAGGGGCAAGCGAGGTTCGACGGGTGAACGAGCACCAGGTCGACAGTGTTTCTTGGGAGTTCCACCTTTGCTTCGACCGGCCCTCGACGGGCATCGACAAAATAGAGCGTTCGGTCTGACTGGCCCAGTGCCCACCGATCAACCTCGATGTCACCGGCAGGAGGCGCTATGACCACCGTTTTGTGACGAACCTCCCTCGCGGCTAAATCGGCGACGCGCCCGGTGACAACGTCGCCAGTGAGATCTAGACATCGAATGAACGCAACGATGGCATCCTGCGCCGCCTCACTTCCGTCTCCGAGGAGACTGACGATCGTGGCCCTTTGACCTCCCGGCGGGGCGGTGAGGACCTGCTGCAGCCGACCCACAACTTGCCGACTCACTGACTGATAACACCCGGGGTACGTGGCCAACACGTTGTTGAAGACTGCCCCGGTCAGCTCGAGTGTCTCGCTATCGCGCGTTGCGACCACGGTGGCCGAGCGGGGTTCTCCCGTGAGCAGCGACAGCTCACCTACCAGCTCTCCTCGACCGATCTCGCCGACGGCTCGACCTCCAGCCTCGGCCCGAAAGCGTCCGCTGAGGACCAAGAAGGCACTCGTCCCGGCGTCACCTGCTCGACAGAGAACCTCCCCGGAACTGAAACTCCGGATCGTGACCTGGGTCGACATGTCCGCCAGCGCCTCATCGGGCAGTCCTGACAACAGCTGACACGTAGCCAACTGGTCCCGTGTTACTGCGGTCGCACTTCCCACGTTGAACTTCCCCCCAATGCGCTGGTCCCTCACCGCACTAACCCTGACATTAGGACATTGCAGAAACCTTTCAAGCCGTCTGCTGGTCCGGTTGGACCGGGGTGGCCAGACACGGGAGGCTGACGCCTTGCGCCGAACTGTCACTATCGGGCCTTCTGACGATGGCATCGACTCGGCCAGGGCGTGGCGAGTCGCTGTCGCTGCCGCCGTCGTGGTCGGAATGTCGTTCGGCACCCTTTACACCTTTGGTGCCTTCTTCAAAGAAATGGCCGTCGAGTTCGATGCCAGCAGGGGCGCTACATCAATAGCCTTCGCGGTCACCGCCTTCCTCTTCTTCGGTACCGGTGCGGCATCGGGGTTCCTGGCCGACCGCTGGGGCGCCCGGCCCTTGGTATGGGTCGGTGGTGCCATGTTTTCGCTAGGCCTGTTCGCCACCTCGAGAGTCGACGAGCTCTGGCACGGCTACCTGACCTACGGCCTTGGCCTCGGTCTGGGCGGAGGGCTCTTCCTTGCCCCACTCTTTGCCGCCGCGGCGGCCTGGTTCGATCGCTACCGATCCTTTGCCCAGGGCGTGGTCGCCACCGGCAGCGGCCTTGGCACCCTCATTCTTTTGCCGGTGGCCAATCGTCTCATCGTCGCCTATGGGTGGCGGCAGGCCTACGTGGTCCTCGCCGTCGCCACTGGGCTGTCGTTTCTCGTCGCCGGGTTTTTCATCGAACGACCTCCTGTTGCCGCCCCAGCGGCGGCGGGGCAACATCTCCGGCGGGTGCTCGGCTCGAAGCAGTTCCGACTGCTCTTCCTTTCTGCCATCTGCCAGTCGGCATCGATGATCTCTGCCTTCGCCTTCATCGTGCCTTTCGCGACCGATGCCGGCGTTTCGTCCTCGACGGCAGCGTGGCTGGTCGGCATGGTCGGCGCTTTCAGCATCATTGGTCGCCTGGCGCTCACCGGACTGGCCAACCGGACCGGTCCTGTGCGAATGCTCCAGCTCACCTTCATCGCTCAACCAATGGCCTTCGCCGTCTGGCTCATTGCCGGCGGCAACATTGCGCTCCTCGCCGTCTTCGTTGTCCTTCTGGGTGTTGCCTACGGCGGCTTCGTGGCCCTCGTCGGTGGCGTCACCGCACACCTCTTCGGGGTCAAGGGCATTGGTTCGGTGATGGGTTGGGTCTACCTGGGTGCAGGAACAGGCAGCCTGATCTATCCGCCCATTGTTGGGTTCATCGCCGACGCGACCGAAAGCACCCGAGGCCCGATCGGGGCAGTTCTCGCAGCCTCAACCCTGGGTGCTGCCATCTCGTTGCGTCTCGGCCAAGAAGGCGGTGTCGTTGGCGAGGAAGGCAATCTCACCGCCCAAGAAGGCGATCCAACCGCCAAAGAAGGCGATGTCACCGCCAAAGAAGGCGATGTCACCGCGAAAGAAAGCGTTTAGTCAGCCGCGAGGCCGAGCTCAGTCGTCGTCGCAATCCTTCAGGACGTGGCCAAGGCTCGCGTCCACTCGCCACGACGCCTCAGGTGCGTGATGATCCGCAGCCCACGAACTCGTGATGGGATCGGCGCCTGCGTCGGCAAGCATCTGCTCGCCTAGTTCGGGATGCAGCCGGTACTGGGCCAGCCGCCGCAACGGCCGTGGGCCATCGACCCAATCGCTGGCTCGTCGATGGGGAACGACGGCCCAGAACAAGGTGGCAAGCACTCGGGCCGGTGTACGGAACCCCGACGCGATCTTCCCCACGTCGTGGAGCAGTGCTGCTGCGATGATCGGCCGGATCGCTGCCCCCCCGAGCTGCTCGACCACCCGGTGAGCAACGATGATGCCGTGCCGGCGATCGGGATTGTTCATCTGCCGCCAAAGTGCGCGCTCGCCGTCACCAAGCCGGGTGATAGCCCACTGCTCGTCGGCCGAAGGTGGCGGACCGGGTTTGATGGAACCGAAGAAACGCGTGACCAGGTGCGTCGCCGAACCCAATGAAGACGTCGGCACTGCTAGTGCCCGAGCACGCGAGCGGCGGCGAGAATCCCGGCGATCGACTTGCCGTCAGTGATTCGGCCATCGGTAGCCATGTCGACCGCCACCGCAAAGGGAACCAATTCGACCACCATGTGCTGCTCTTCGAGTCCGTCCAACCGCTGTGGCACCGGCGTGAGATCACGGGCCAGAAAGATGTGTTGGAGCTCGTCGCAGAAGCCTGGCGAGTGGTGAAAATCGAGGAGGTGGTCGAGGCGACCAGGTCGGCGACCGATCTCCTCCTCCAGTTCCCGCACCACCGTTTGCTCCGGCGGTTCACCGGCGACATCAAGCTTTCCCGCCGGAATCTCCCAGAGATGCAGGTCGATCGGGGCCCGATACTGGTGGACCAAGAAGATCTGATCATCTTCGATCGCCACCGCTGAAACCGCACCCGGATGGCGGACAACATCCCTGCGGAACTCTTGGCCGTCGGGGCCCTCGAACCAACCGTCGTAGGTAGCGACGACAGCACCTTGATGGATGAGCTCATCGCGAAGATGGCGGAAACCTGAGGTCACAGGGCGTCGGCAGATTCCGTCAGGTTGATCGCCTCTGAGGGTTGAAACCGGGCGGGATCCTTTGCCTCCGCTTCGACGAGCGCAACGGCGATGAACGATGCGAACAACGGAGCTGGCCGGTTGGGGCGGCTCTTCAGTTCAGGGTGAGCCTGTGTCCCGACCCAGAACGGGTGCGACTCCAGCTCTATGAATTCGACGAGAACTCCGTCGGGCGACATGCCTGACAGCCGGAATCCACCCTCGCCTTCCTCGAAACGTGTCTTGTACTTGGGATTGAATTCATAACGATGACGATGCCGTTCCTTGATCACCGGCTCGCCGTAGATATCGGCCACCTGGCTTCCCTCATCGAGGACAGCAACATAGGCGCCGAGTCGCATGGTGCCGCCCATGTCGGTGACGTCGCGCTGTGCCTCCATCAGATCGATCACCGGGTGGGGGGTGATGTGATCTTGATTGTCGAACTCACTCGAGTTGGCACCCGACAGCAGCAACACGTTGCGGGCATACTCGATGGTCATCACCTGCATACCGAGGCACAGGCCGAGGCAAGGTTGACCGTGCTCACGTGCGTATCGGGCCGCTTCGATTTTGCCCTCGACGCCGCGCTCGCCAAATCCGCCCGGCAGAACGATTCCATCGAGATGGCCAATCTTTTCCCCGACCAGGAGGCCCTCGACATCGTCGGATCTGATCCACTCGATCTCGAGTACGACCTGATGATGGAGGGCGGCATGCCGTAGCGACTCCGCGACCGACAGGTATGCATCGGGAAGAGCCACGTACTTACCGACGATCCCGATTTTCAACGGCTTCCACGCCCGTGACGTGAGCGATACCAATTGACGCCACTCGGCGAGATCAGGTTCGTCGTTACGAATACCGATCAGATTGCAGACATAGCTGTCGAGGCCTTCGTCGTGCATCGTGAGCGGGATCTCGTACAGAGTCGCGGCGTCGGGTGCGTTGATAATCCCCTCAAGAGGAACGTCGCAGAGGTTCGAGATTTTGCTGCGCAGGCCATCGGAGATGCGACGGTCAGAGCGACAAACAATGACGTCGGGCTGGATTCCGCGGCTTCGAAGTTCGGTGACCGAGTGCTGCGTCGGCTTGGTTTTCTGTTCACCTGCCGGGCCGATGAAGGGCACCAGGGTGACGTGGACGTAACAAACGTTCTCGCGCCCAACGTCGAGTCGAAACTGTCGAATGGCTTCGAGGAACGGCAAGATCTCGATGTCGCCCACCGTCCCACCGACTTCGGTGATCACAACGTCGACATCGTCTGAGGCCAGGGTGCTGATGCGGCGCTTGATCTCGTCGGTGATATGCGGAATCACCTGGACCGTGTGGCCGAGGTAGTCGCCGCGGCGTTCGGCGGCAATCACCGACGAGTAAATCGAGCCCGTCGTCGCGTTCGAGGCTCGGGTAAGCGATTCATCAATGAAACGCTCGTAGTGCCCGAGGTCCAGATCGGTCTCGCCACCGTCGTCGGTGACATAGACCTCTCCGTGTTCGAAAGGATTCATCGTTCCGGGATCGACGTTCAGGTACGGGTCGAGCTTCTGCATCGTGACCCGTAGACCACGGGCCTTCAGAAGTCGCCCGAGTGATGAGGCCGTCAAACCCTTACCCAGGGAACTAACCACGCCCCCGGTTACGAAGATGTGCTTGGTCATCAACGCTCCCTGTTACTCCGCTCAACGCAACTTAGCGGACGTTCACGGCCGTCTTGCGTTTCCCGACCGATTGGCCACAAGCTTCTCCGTCATGACTGCCCCCAACTCCGATTCCTTCAGCGCCCTCCTTCTCGTCCAGAACGAGGGTGCCGACGGCAAGCCCAGCTATAGCTCTTCAATCACAGACGTTGCCAATGAACAGCTGCCCGATGGTGACGTCACGATCGCCGTCGAGTACTCATCTCTCAACTACAAGGACGGCATGATCCTCCAGGGGATCGGCCGACTCGTCAGCGACTACCCGCACGTGCCCGGCATCGACCTCGCCGGAGTCGTCGAGTCTTCCGAAGACGACCGCTACTCCCCCGGCGACCGGGTCGCCCTCACCGGTTGGCGGGTCGGCGAAGTTTGGTGGGGTGGTTATACCACTCGTGCCCGGGTGAAGGCCGATTGGCTTGTGCCGTTGCCTGACGGTCTTTCTACACGGCAGGCCATGGCCGTTGGCACCGCCGGTTTTACTGCAATGCAGGCACTCGTGGCTCTCGAATCACATGGCCTTCAGCCGGGGCAGCCGCTCCTCATCACCGGCGCCTCCGGCGGCGTTGGCTCCTCGGCCATCCTTTGGGGCGGTCTGGCCGGGCACCACGTGGTCGCTTCGACGGGCCGGCTCGAGAACAGCGACGAGCTGAAGGCGCTGGGCGCCACCGAGGTGATCGATCGGGCTGAACTAGCCGAGAACCCCAGCCGACCGCTACTTGGCGAGCGCTGGGGTGGCTGCATTGACGCCGTGGGAGGCGACACCTTGGCCCATGTTCTCACCGAGATGAGCTACGGCGGCTCCGTCGCCGCCTGCGGCCTAGCCGGAGGAACCGGCCTGCCCACAACCGTCATCCCGTTCCTCTTGCGTGCCGTCAACCTGCTCGGCATCGACTCGGTGATGGCGGGCTTCGACGAGCGCCAGGCTGTGTGGAGCCGCATCGCCGAGGTAGTCGACGCCGAGAAGCTGGACGCTCTAACCACCGAGGTCGGGCTCACCGATCTCGCAGGTCTTGCACCTCAGATTCTCAGCGGTCAGGTCAAAGGCCGCACGGTCGTCGCGACCGGCGGATCGGTGTGAGCGGTCTCGCTGTTGGCGACCCAGCTGCTCTTGGGTTCGACCCGCAACGACTCGCAGCCATCGATAGCTTCCTCGATCGGGAATATGTTCAGGCTGGCCGCTATCCGGGTTACACGCTGCTGGTCAGCCGGGGAGGCCAGATCGCCCATCTGTCATGTCAGAACTATGCCGAAGACGCCATCTTCCGCTTTTTCTCGATGTCGAAGCCGATCACGTCAGTGGCTCTGCTCTCGCTTTACGAACAGGGCCTTTGCAAACTCGGTGACCCGGTATCGGATTTCATCCCCGCGTTTGCGGACCTCCGAGTTTTTGAGGACGGCACCGCTGGCAATTACACCACGCGGTTCCCCGAGCGCGAGATGACGGTGCAGGATCTTCTCACCCATACCTCGGGCCTCACCTACGGGTTCATGGGACGTCACCCCGTTGACGCCATCTACCGGAAACGGGGCATCGATCGTCTGGCCGGGAACACCCTCGAGGACATGTGTACGCTCCTGGCCGACGTACCGCTGCTATTTTCGCCCGGCACGCAGTGGAGCTACAGCGTCGCCACCGACGTATGCGGTCGTCTTGTCGAAATCATCAGCGGACAATCGCTCGATGAGTTCTTCCAGCAGAACATCTTCGACCCCCTAGGCATGGTCGACACCGGCTTCTGGGTCGACGACGACAAGGCCGACCGCCTGGTCTCCAACTATGCCGAACCCAGCCTGTCACCCTTCGGCGTCCCCGAAGGTGTGACCGGCAAGATGGCCGAGATCGATGACGCCAGCGCCGACAGCATCTATCGCTCGAAGCCCGACTTTTTGTCGGGAGGCGGTGGTCTCGTCTCGACCGTGGCCGACTACCACCGGTTCACCCAGATGCTCCTAAGGGGTGGTGAACTAGACGGTCACCGGGTGATCGGCCGCAAGACTCTCGACTACGCAACGACCAATCACTTGCCGACCGGAGGCGACCTGGCCTCGATGGGTCAAGCTGTCTTCAGCGAGACGAACTACAACGGCATCGGTTTCGGACTCGGCTTCTCGGTGATGCTCGACCCGGCAAAAGCACAGGTCACCAGCTCGCCAGGAGAGTACGGCTGGGGCGGCGCCGCCTCGACGGTCTTCTGGGTCGATCCAGCCGAGGACCTCGCCGTCATCGGGCTGACTCAGCTGATGCCATCCTCGGCCTACCCAATCCGCACCGAGCTGAAGGCAATGGTCTACGGCGCACTCACCTGACGTCCTCACCCAAAACGCCTGCCATCTCCGTCCAAGTCATCGCAGGCCAAACCAGCTCAGTCGCCACGGAGTTGGCTGACGAGCTCGGCCAAGAGTGGACCGGCGATGGTCTCGATCTCGAGGCGTCGCTCGGCGAGAATCTCGGCCACGTCGTCGACGCACGTCTCCTCAAAACTAAGTCGGGGCCGGCGCATCAGAATGCGGTGGAGGCGAGCAGCGACGGCGGCCGGGTCGGCGTAGTCGGTGGGAAGGCCGACCTCAGCCACTCGCCGAAGATGGATCATCCATCCCTCAGAGTCGATCGCCACCAACGACGCCAACCCATCGCCGATCGTCGCTACTGCAGCAAGCGCCTGATCGTGTTTGTCCCGGTCGGCCAGGTAGCTGCCATCGAGAAGCAGCTCAGGACCGACGTGAGCAATGGCGCGAGCGGCCCCTCTGGTAAGACCAGCGGCGACTAGCGAGCCGTGAAGCCGCGACTGAATATCGACAAACCAGGGGTGCGAGTGAAAGGCCGCATCGGTGTCGTGGTGAAAGGCAATGCCGGCGGTGACGGTCGAATGATCGACCGTGCCCAGCAGGCGGAAGCGTCCGATCGCACCAAGATCCGGCAGCACGCTGCCGAGCCAGAACGTCGGTTCATCCGAGATCTCGGCGGCAACCGCCAGATGACCGCCGACATTCACGTTCCTGATGCCGCCTTCTGTTTCGCCGCTTCGGCCAGCAGCTCGCGCGCGTGCTTGCGAGCGGTTCTGGAATCGGGTTGCCCCGACAGCATGCGAGCCAGCTCGATCTGTCGTTCCTTCTCGTTGAGCAGTCGGATTTGCGAGACCGTCTTGTCTTCACCTTGCCGCTTCTCGACCGCCAGATGGGCATCGGCAAACGCCGCGACCTGTGGCAGGTGAGTGACGACAAGCACCTGATGCCGATCGCCAAGCGCTGCCAGTGACCGCCCGACGGCGAAGCCCGTTTCTCCTCCGATGCCGGCGTCGACCTCATCGAACACAAGGATGGGCGGGGCTTCGGACAACACGCTACGCAATGCCAACATGGCCCGAGCGAGCTCGCCGCCTGAGGCCACCTTCGACAGTGGCTGCAGGGGCGATCCAGGATTCGCCGATAGCAAGAACGCCACGCGTCCTCCGTCGGAGCCACTGACATCGACACCGACCTTGGCCTTGTCCATGGCCAGATCCGGTAGATATGAGGCAATGGCCTTTGCCAACTTCGGCGCCGCCTTTTTACGACTGGCGAGCACCGCGGCCTCGATCTTCGCCAGTTCGGCCGCCGCCTCGGCTACATCAGCATCGAGTCTGGCCGCACGCTCATCGTGACCTTCGAGCTCGGTCAGCCGGTCGGCTAGAGCTGCGTGTTCAGCGATGACCTCGCTGAGGTCATCGCCATACTTTCGGCAGAGCTGTTGAAGCAGATGTCGACGTTCCTGCACCTCGGCCAACGCCTCAGGATCGTGGTCGATGCCGGAGGCAATGCTGCGGATGGCGTCAGCCAAATCATCGAGCTCGGCCAGTACGTTCCGCAGGCGTGATGACTCGTCGGCAAACGGCGGCCGATCTTCGAGTCCAGCCATTGCTCTGGCAACCTCATCTCGCGCCCCGCCCTCATCGCCGATGAGCAGAAGCGCGGCCTCGGCCGCGGCCTGATGATCGACAGCGTTGGCCAGGCGTTCTTCGGCCGCCACCAACCGTTGATCTTCCGACGCGTCTTCGATAGCAGCATCTTCGAGTTCCCGGACCTGGTAACGGAGGAGATCCAACTCTCGGGCCCGTGTGCGCTCGTCGCCGCCGAGCTCAATCAGGGTGGCCTCGAGATCGCTGATGACCTTCCGACAGGCACGTAGAGGCTCGACGTCAATGTGACCGTATTGGTCGAGGGCGGCCCGCTGAGCATCGACTCCCAAAAGCGACTGGTGTGCGTGTTGTCCGTGCAGGTCGACCAGCTTGGCGCCGACATCGGCTAGGGCGCTCACGGTGGCGGGGCGCCCGTTGATGTAGGCGCGGGATCGCCCCTCAGCTGGGACCACGCGAGTGAGAACAACTTCATCACCATCGAGCTCAAAGCGCCCATCGACTGTGGCTTCAGCTGCTCCCGGGCGCACCAGGCCGGGATCGGCCCGCCCTCCCATGAGCAGGTCAATGGCATCGACCAACAGCGTCTTGCCAGCGCCGGTCTCGCCGGTCAAAGCAATGAGACCAGGCGGCAGCTGCAACGTTAACGACTCGATCACTCCGAGGTCGGCGACAGCCAATTCGAGCAGCATCAGCGAGTCATCGGTCGGAGAGACCGAACTTCTCCTTCAGCGTCGTGTGGAAGTCGCGATCGCCGCGAACGAGAAAAATAGCCCGCTGCGATGCAGCGCGACACACGATGGCGCCGCCGGGCTCGAGATCGACGATCGCTCGTCCATCAACGGCGACGGTGCCGGCTCGATAGCCAGAAACGGTGAGCCGAACTTCGGTGGACGGGGCCAGCACCAATGATCGGTCGAACACCATGTGGGGGGCGACCGGCGTAAGTACAAGCGCCTCGAACTCCGGCTCAACGATCGGGCCGCCGGCCGAGAGCGAGTACGCCGTGCTGCCCGTTGGTGTGGCGACGATGACCCCGTCCGCTAAATAGCTCGTGAAGTGGTTACCAGAGATGGCAGCATCAACGGCTACGGCGCGAGTGTTGGTGGCAGCAGCCAGCACAACCTCGTTCAACGCCAAACTCTTCGAAACACCGCTGGCACCTTCGACCGTGACCTCCAACAGCATTCGTTCTTGAGTGTGGAGCAAGCCCGCGGCCCAATCGGTGAGCGCATCTTCGAGGCTGTCGGGATCGAATTCGGTGAGGTAGCCGAGCTGCCCTGCATTGATCCCGAGAACCGGGACCCCTTCGTGCACGGTCAGTTGAACGGCCCGCAACATGGTGCCGTCGCCGCCGATGCTGACACAAAGATCGAGACCGGTCGCGAAATCGGCGTCGGTCGCGCCCAGCCGAGGGTTGCCGATGAGCGCAGCGTCAGCGGCCGGCAATCGTCCTCGGGCTTGATGGCGATCGCACCAGTCGAGCACGCGCCGAGCGAGATCGGCCACTTCGGGCCGATGCTGATGGATGACGATGCCGAGCGTGGCACTGGCGTCTGTGGGATCAGTCATGATCGAAAAGGCTCGGGGGCAGCACGGCTTGGACCGCCCGCTCGACAGCCGGTCCGATGTCGACGCGAGGCGCACCTACCGCGAAACGGCAGACGAACTCAACGTTTCCAGACGTTCCCGTAATCGGCGAGGGCATGAGCTCCAGCATGGCAGCTCCGGACTCGACTGCCGCGGCTTCGACCTCGGCCAAGACCCGACGCCAAATGGCTGGATCGGTAATGACACCACGTCCCTTCGAGGCTTCCTGCTTCCCCGCTTCGAACTGCGGCTTGACCAGCAGGAGTAGTGGCACGCCCGCATCGGCCAGCGCCACAACCGGTGCCAGAATCTTGCGGAGCGAGATGAAGGAGACATCTCCCACGACGAGATCGAGCGGCTCCGGCAATTGTTCGCTACGAACCTGGCGAATGTCGGTCTGCTCTCGCACGATGACGCGCTTGTTCGACCGAAGACGTTCGTGCAGCTGGTTCGTACCGACATCGACGGCATACACCTGCTTGGCGCCACGTTGCAGAAGACAGTCGGTGAACCCGCCCGTACTCGACCCGACATCAAGGCAAACCAGGCCGGCGGGATCGATGGCCCATTCGTCCAGGGCTGCATCCAGCTTGGCACCAGCCCGGCTAACGAACGGCGGAGGCGGTGCCAGAAGGCTGATGGCATCTGATGGCAGAACCTGACGCGCCGGCTTGTCGGCAAGCGCACCACCGACGAGCACCTTGGCATCGTCGATGAGGCGTCGGGCCGCCTCGCGGCTCGGCACGAGCTGGCGTCGAACCATCTCGGCATCCAATCGTCGGCGGCCAGACACTATGCAGAAGGTATCAACCGAAATCGATCATCTCGCCGCGATCCCACCCCGGCCGATCAGCCGCCACGCTCGCTGGCGCAAAGACCACGGTCCAACGAACGAGATCAGATGAGGAAACCACGTCGAGAAGCCGAAGCCCGCCAGTCGGTCCGTCGGTGAGACGCTGGTTCCACGACAGTTGATACTGGGCCACAGATAAGGCCTGATCGGCCAGCACCACGGTACGTCCCCCAATGGTGCGGACACGCAGATGAGCATCGCGTTCACTGTCTGCGTTCAGCGCGAGCACATCCACGTAGACCGCCCCCGCCGGGCGGTCCAACACCATCTGGGCCGAACCTTGTCCGCAGAACCAGCGAGTGCCGGCCGGGTAGATACGCAAGTAGCCGGCCAGGGGCGGCACAGTTCCGCTCGCCGCTACGAACTCCTCGCTCTCGCTGAAGGCCAACATGACCGCTCCACGTGGGCTGCCCGAACGCAGGACCGACAGCCAGTAGCTCCGACCTGCCGGGTCAGCCGGCCGACCCAACACGTTGCGATACGCAAGCTCGATGAACCCAACATCGTCGAGATGTCCGTACTGTTCCGCGAACTCCGGCGAGTGGGCGAAGGCGGCCGACACGCCGGCTAGTCCATACGCTCCGGACGAGTAGGACCGCACCCAGTAGTCGAACCCAGCCGCATCAGGTTGGCGGCGGAAGTAGGCGTCGTACAGCCTGACGATTGAATCGGTCATCTGTGGGCAGCTTCCGATCGGAACCAATGGTTCCTCTGCAGAAGCGACAGGTGACCCAACAAATGCCAAGCCCATCAACAGCACAGCGATCGCCATCGCTCTTCGCACCACCGCTACTCCCCTCGGTGCCCCGCCATGGTGCGCCGACGCCATCCTGCCAGATGTTGGGACTCGACTCGCACTCGACGTTCGAGATACGGGCTCTGCCGGCTGGAGCGGTGGAGAACTAACGAAGCTGTAGTGGAGTGGCCTCTTGCCAGCCTGGACGATCGGGAGTGGTTCCCACCGGGTAAGCGACGACGACCCACGAGAGTCCGGGGCGGCCTGCCTCGGCCACCACCTCACGCTCCGTGACCGCATTGAGAGGCTTCGACAGCTCGCCGTTCCACAACAGGAGGTACTGGCGTGGAGCCAGAATCTCGTTCGCCACAAGATGCCGTTCGGTAGCCGGTCCGTCGTGAAGCCAAAGCAGCAAATTCTGCGCGGCCGGCGCCGTGTTCACTCCCAGGACATCGATCTGCATCGACCGGTCACCGGTTACCAGGCTTGCCGCCACCACATCGGTGCCGCAGGCAAACGTCACACTACGCGGGATAGATCCGTCCGACACCGGCGATGGGTTGCACCGTTTCGGTCGCGGCGATGTTCTCTCCGCTTTCGCTGAAACCCACCATCATCGCGCCCGGCGACAGACCGGCGCGTACTCGATTGAGCCAGTAGGCAGCCCCCTCCCGGTCCGATGCTCGGCCAAGAACGTTCCGGTACACCAATTCCACAAAACCTGCGTCGTCGAGCGTCCCGTACCGACGCTCGAATTCGGGCGACAGAGCGAACGCTTCGGAGATCTGCCGCAGGTTCCGCTGCCCGGTCATGCACCGCTCGATCCAATACTGCAGACCGGCCGCATCGGGTGGTCGAAGGAAGTAGGCCGAGTACAAACGATCGATCGAGTCTGTGACTTCAGGGCACGGCGTCCGCAGCTCCGACACTACCGCCGCTCGAGGGGTCGCAACCCGAGATGGGCTTGCCGTCGCTGCTACCGGCGCAGGGGCGCCCCCTACCAAAAGCAATGCGAGCGCGCCGCTGCCTAGTACTTGTCGCCACCTGCCCCCAAAGACCCCCGACAACATCTCACTGAGAGTAGTTTTTGCCGGCTTTCAGCGAAGAGGAACGTCGCCCAGCGGCACCTCAAGCCTGGTCTCTACAAGGGCCTTAGATCAAGGATGTTGGGGATCTTGTCCGGATCGTCCCAACCCGGCTTGTCGGCTGCGATAGCCGTTGGGTAGAACACGACCGTCCAGTGGGTCTCGGGTAGGGAGGCAAAGATCTTCAGACGACGAGTGCTCGATGGGAAGGCCGTTGGCGGGTTGGCGGCGATCGGCCATCTCAGCGACAGGAAATCCGGGCCCATCTCGGAGTCGAGCAAACGATTGAGCGCCGTGCCACTGCTACTGGCAGTGTCGATAATGACCCGCGCCGTCTCGGTGTTGCGGTTCAGGGCCAAGGCTTCAAACCTGGAGTTTCCGCGGGGTTGGGTGATGTCGAATTCGGCGCTGCCCTTGCCGCACGACCACGTGGTGCCGACGGGATAAATCCGTCCGTACCCGGCCAGCGATCGAACCGTTCCCGTCTTCAGCACATACTCCTCGCTCTCGCTGAAGCCAATCATCATCGCGCCGCGTGGATAACCACCCTCGAGTCGTCCTAGCCAAAACGCGCCGCCCTCGACATCAGGCTCACGACTCAGCACGTTCTGATAGACGAGGTTTACGAATTGCGTGTTGTCGAGTTCGCCATAAGTTGCAACGAACTCGGGCACTTTCTCGAAAGCCTCCGAGATTTGACGAATATTGCGGCTGCCCGACGCGTACTGGTCAACCCAGAAAGCGAAGCCGTCCGCGTCAGATTCGCGGAGGAAGTAGGCCTGATAGAGACGACTCACTGAGTCGGTCATCTCCGGACAAGTCGCAGTGACCGAGACACCGCTGGCTGGCAAAGCGGCTGGACCGACCCCGACCAGCGTGGTCGCCAACAGGATCACAAATACGAACAGTCTCTTCATTCCCGAGCCCTCCATTGCCTCGTCGGCGGGATTTCCCCCGGTTGCGCAACCGTAGCCTGATTGGCCGAGGCCAAGAGCAACTGGCGCCACCTAGTTCATGGAGCGCTGGCCAGGAGAGAAACCAACGACATCAGATCGTCCCCAACGACCACCGGTGTTGGGGTGACAGGCAGATTGCTCGGCCCGGTTACACCGCTCATAACGAGGGCAAAGCCATACCCGAGGGCGACGGCGAAGTCGCCGTCGGTCTCCGGTCGATCACCCACCATCACGCCTGATGCTCCGTAGCGAGCCCGCACAAGTTCGGCCGCCGGCTCCTCCGGCTTGCCGGCCACTATCGGCTCGCGGCCGGTCGCGGTTTGGACCGCCGCCACGATGGCACCGGCGCCGGGGAAGAGGCCACGTTCGGTCGGGTAGGTGCGGTCGGTATTGGTGGCGACAAAGCGAGCCCCGCCGAGGATGGCCTGCACGGCTGCTATCAGGCGTTCATAGCTAAGAGCCCAGTCGAGACCTACCACCACCGTGTCTGCTGACGAGGCATTCGAGACATCGAGCACGTGGCCCCCTCGAGCGTTCACCGCCTCATCTACTCCCGGTCCACCCAGAACAAAGACTGCCTCATCCGCTTCAACTAAGGAGGCTGCTGCCATCGCCGAGCTAATGACCGAACCGCTGGCATCGATCCCGAACGAGGCTAACTTCGCTTCTTGCTCCGACATCGAGGACCATGAGTTATTGGTCACGAACACAACGTGACGGCCGAGAGCCTTGAGTCTGGCGACTGCCTCTGCTGACCCGGCTATGGGGTCATGGCCGGTCCACACCACCCCGTCGAGATCGAGGGCCCACGTCGAGGCGTCGGTCCAGGCCGGCTGTTGTTGTGTCACGATCACGAATCCTAGACGGCAGCTGGTCTTCCTCGATTCGACCGTCCCCTGTTCGAGCCCGCCACCTAGATATGGGGGCCGAGAGTCCCGTCGTGCCGCAACCCGTCAGGCCGCTCGGGGAAACCGACGGCTTTGTGCCTCCAGAGCTCGGCGTCGCTGCGCCTGGCCGCCTGCAACGACGCGACTAGCCCTCACGTCGATCCGGCTTGCAAGCCCACTTGCGCCTCGGTAGAAGCGTCGTCGGATCTCACCGATCACCACGACATCCGCACCACCCTCGATACGCGGTACTTTGGTTGCCTTCCCGATCCAGCTGACCGGGATCGACTGGCGGGGCCCCTCTGAACTGGGCACACGTAGGTCAAATGACATCAGGTGGTCCCCCGATGGTAATACCTTCTGCTGCGGGGTTGCTCGGACTTCTCCGGCCAGGACCACCCAGTTGAGGTGACCGCCTGTGTTGGTCTCTTCACCGCTCGCTTTGTTGTTCTTCATTCCACTCCCATCCACTAGGACGTCTCCCGCGGTGCGGCGAGACTCTGTGCGCCGGGCACGGTATGCCCAGAAACGTTCGGGGAAGAAGTCGGGAGAAGAGGTCGGATCCTGCGCTTAGCGGAGCATCCGGATCCGCTGGGCCACATCGCCAAAGCCTGGCGACTGGGCTTCTATCTCGGTAAATAGACGCTTCGCTCGCTTCAGGTCGCCGCCCCGCTCATAGAGATCAGCGAGGGCATACCAACGACGCAAATGATGGATCTTGAGCTTCTTCGGTGCCTTGGGCGCCGTCTCGAGCATCCGAATCGCATCCTTGACTTTCCCCTGGTCAGCGAGGGCCCCGGCTGAGACAATCCGCCCTTCTTCCACCAGTTCGGCGCTGGGTGAGCCTTCTCCCAGCTCGATCCAGAGCGCCGCGACCCGGGCATAATCCCCTCGAGCCCGGAAACAATCAGCCAGAACTGGATGTTGCTCGACCGTGCCGGTGAGCGCCTCGAACCTCTCGAGTTCGCGGATCGCCTCCCGCCACTTGCCCTGTCGGTAGTAGGACAGGCCGAGTAACTCTGCCACCTCCGGTGCCCCTGGGGCCAGCTTCTCGATCGACTGCAACATCCGCTGTGCGTCGCCAAAGCGCTCTCGCTCAAACGCCGTGGCTGCCTCCATGAGGCGCCGACGCACCTTCGACTCGGTGTCTTTCGCTACCCCGGTGAACCCGACCTCTGTCACGTCCACCGTAGAGCCGCCCCGGTTCCGCTTTCGCTTCGGAGCCAGCACCACTTCATCGTCGGGCATGGGGACGCGTTCGACGACCGGCTGTTCCCGAATTACCGGCGGGGGCGGCACGCGCCTGCTTCTGGCCATACCCAGAGGCTACGGGGGCCAGGGGCCACCTCGTACGCTTTTGTGTGGGTGAAACTCACACCCCGGCCGGCAGCCGCCGCTTATACGTCCAGATTCGCATCCCACGAACTCATCAGGGCAAAACGAGAAGAACCCCTGACCGCGTTAGCAGTCAGGGGTTCTTGAAGAAATCCGGCAGCGACCTACTCTCCCAGGGCGTCTACACCCAAGTACCATCGGCGCAGGAGGGCTTAACTTCCGTGTTCGGAATGGGAACGGGTGTGGCCCCTCCGCTATCGCCACCGAAATCTGTTGTTCAGGAACGACGCAATCCACCCCTCAAAGGTAGACAGCGCCCGTTTCCGAGAACTCCATAGCGAGCACGAACTGCCGCGTCATTCACCTAAGTGACGACACAACACATTTGTAATAACACAAGCCCTCGGCCTATTAGTACCGGTCAGCTGAACACATTGCTGTGCTTACACATCCGGCCTATCAACCTGATCACCTATCAGGGGCCTTACCCGGTTGACCCGGTGGGAGAACTCATCTTGGAACAGGTTTCCCACTTAGATGCCTTCAGCGGTTATCCTTTCCGCAGGTCGCTAACCAGCCATGCTCCTGGCGGAACAACTGGCACACGAGAGCTGCGTCCATCCCGGTCCTCTCGTACTAGGGACAGATTTCCTCAATTCTCCTTCGGCTGCAGAGGATAGGGACCGAACTGTCTCACGACGTTCTAAACCCAGCTCGCGTACCGCTTTAATGGGCGAACAGCCCAACCCTTGGGACCTGCTTCAGCCCCAGGATGCGATGAGCCGACATCGAGGTGCCAAACCTTCCCGTCGATATGGACTCTTGGGGAAGATAAGCCTGTTATCCCCGGGGTACCTTTTATCCGTTTGCGACGGCCCTTCCATACGGCGCCGTCGGATCACTATGTCCTGCTTTCGCACCTGCTCGACCTGTCGGTCTCGCAGTCAAGCTCCCTTGTGCCATTGCACTCGACGACTGATGGCCGACCAGTCTGAGGGAACCTTTGAGCGCCTCCGTTACAATTTAGGAGGCGACCGCCCCAGTCAAACTACCCACCTGACACTGTTCTCGACCCGGTTTACGGGCCCGAGTTAGATGATCAATATTAACAGGGTGGTATTTCAACGTTGACTCCACCGACGCTGGCGCGCCGACTTCCTAGTCTCCCACCTATCCTACACAATTAAGATCAAGCACCAATATCAAGCTGTAGTAAAGGTCCACGGGGTCTTTCCGTCCTTCTGCAGCTAACGAGCATCTTTACTCGTACTTCAATTTCGCTGGGCCTGTGGTTGAGACAGTAGGGAAGTCGTTACGCCATTCGTGCAGGTCGGAACTTACCCGACAAGGAATTTCGCTACCTTAGGACGGTTATAGTTACCGCCGCCGTTTACTGGGGCTTAAGTTCGCAGCTTCGTCCGAAGACTGACCGCTCCCCGTAACCTTCCAGCACCGGGCAGGCGTCAGAGCGTATACAGCGCCTTACGGCTTCGCACGCTCCTGTGTTTTTAGTAAACAGTCGCTTCCCTCTAGTTTGTGCCACCTCATCAAGCTCTGGGAGCAAGTCCCGTCACTCTAGAGGCCCTCTTTATCCCGAAGTTACAGAGGTAATTTGCCGAGTTCCTTAACCACAGTTCACCCACTCGCCTTGGTCTACTCGACCTATCCACCTGTGTCGGTTTTAGGGTACGGGCAATATGAGAACTCGCTAGAGGCTTTTCTTGGCAGTAGAGAATCAGTGACTGACCACTAGGTGGCCGGTATCGCATCTCAGGCTTTATGGGGTCCGGATTTACCTAGACCCCGCCCTACGTGCTTCCCCAGGGACAACCAACGCCCCGGTTCACCTATCTTCCTGCGTCACCCCATTGCTAGCCGCCTCATCGTGGGTCGTTTCGTCTTCCCGAAGGAAGACAGCCACTTAGCAACAATAAATTGGCTCGGACGCGCTCACATCGGTACTGGAATATCAACCAGTTGTGCATCGACTACGCCTCTCGGCCTCGCCTTAGCTCCCGACTAACCCTGGGAGGACGAACCTTCCCCAGGAACCCTTGGATATTCGGCGGAGGAGATTCTCACTCCTCTTTCGCTACTCATGCCAACATTCGCACTCGACCACGCTCCACGGCTGGGTTATCCCGCCGCTTCACTGCAGAGATCGACGCTCCGCTACCACGCAGAAACAAGTTCTGCATCCGCAACTTCGGCTCTGGACTTGAGCCCCGTTACATTGTCCGCGCAAGACCACTCGACCAGTGAGCTATTACGCACTCTTTAAAGGGTGGCTGCTTCTAAGCCAACCTCCTGGCTGTCTGAGCAGTCTCACATCGTTTACCACTTAGTCCAGAATTAGGGGCCTTAGTTGGCGGTCTGGGCTGTTTCCCTTTCGACTATTGAAGCTCATCCCCCAAAGTCTCACTGCTGCGCTCTGGAGCCATGGTATTCGGAGTTTGGTTGGGGTTGGTAAGCTTGTAGGCCCCCTTACCCATCCAGTAGCTCTACCTCCATGGCTGAACACGCAACGCTGCACCTAAATGCATTTCGCGGAGAACCAGCTATCACCGAGTTTGCTTGGCCTTTCACCCCTAACCACAGGTCATCCCCCCAGTTTTCAGCCTAGGTGGGTTCGCGCGTCCACGGGGTCTTACCCCCGCTTCCCACTGCCCATGGCTAGATCACTCGGCTTCGGGTCTACAGCACGCGACTAATTCGCCCTATTAAGACTCGCTTTCGCTCCGGCTTCCCCTCAACGGGTTAACCTTGCCACGTACCATAACTCGTTGGCTCATTCTTCAAAAGGCACGCCGTCGCGGAACAAGTCCGCTTCGACTGATTGTAGATCAACGGTTTCAGGTACTATTTCACTCCCCTCCCGGGGTACTTTTCACCTTTCCCTCACGGTACTCGTGCACTATCGGTCGACTAGTGATACTTAGCCTTACGAGATGGTCCTCGCAGATTCACACCAGGTTTCACGGGCCCGGTGCTACTCGGGTGTCTCTTCGGAGATGGATCAGTTTCACGTACGGGGCTATTACCCTCTGCGGCCGGTCTTTCCAGACACGTTCCATTACGTCACCATTTGATAACTCCGTACCAGCTCTGACGTACTGATGTAGAGATCCCACGACCCCGCAGTGGCAACGCCGTCAGGCTTGACACCACCACGGTTTAGGCTCTTCCCATTTCGCTCGCCGCTACTCAGGGAGTCGTTGTTACTTTCCGTTCCTCGCGGTACTTAGATGTTTCAGTTCCCGCAGTTCCCTCTACCCGCCTTATGTGTTCAGGCGGGAGTCACACCCCTTGCGAAGTGTGGGGTTTCCCCATTCAGACATCCTCGGATCAAAACCTAGTCGGCGGTTCCCCGAGGCTTATCGCAGCCACTCACGTCTTTCATCGGTCCTAGTCGCCAAGGCATCCACCGTTGACCCTTTATAGCTTGTGGGTTATTACAAAATTGATCTTGAATATTTCAAGATGCTCGTGCTCGCTATGCAATTCTCAAGAAACGTCGAAAGGGCCGGCGCAATCACCGAAGTGAATGCGTGCCGGCTCCCTCAAAGCGGAAGAGACGATATCCGTCGATCAGACCTCAAGAGGTCTGATCACCAACGTGTGTCAACTAGTTGTTCTCTGCCCCCGCAAGACGCCCCAGCGTCCAAATGGAAACTGTTCGGTCCTGTTCGGCTGCAGGAACTCCTTAGAAAGGAGGTGATCCAGCCGCACCTTCCGGTACGGCTACCTTGTTACGACTTCACCCCAATCGCCACCCCCACCTTCGAACGCTCTCTCCCAAGGGTTGAGCCACGTGCTTCGGGTGTTGGCAACTTTCGTGGTGTGACGGGCGGTGTGTACAAGGCCCGGGAACGTATTCACCCCGGCGTTGCTGATCCGGGATTACTAGCAACTCCAGCTTCATGGAGTCGAGTTGCAGACTCCAATCCGAACTGAGATCGGCTTTAAGGGATTCGCTTTACTTCGCAGTATCGCAGCCCGTTGTACCGACCATTGTAGCATGTTTGCAGCCCTAGGCATAAGGGGCATGATGACTTGACGTCATCCCCACCTTCCTCCGAGTTGACCCCGGCAGTCTCTCACGAGTCCTCAGCATTACCTGTTAGCAACATAAGACGAGGGTTGCGCTCGTTGCGGGACTTAACCCAACATCTCACGACACGAGCTGACGACAGCCATGCACCACCTGTGTACGGCCCCGAAGGACACCATATCTCTATGGCTTTTCCGTACATGTCAAACCTAGGTAAGGTTCTTCGCGTTGCCTCGAATTAAGCAACATGCTCCGCTGCTTGTGCGGGCCCCCGTCAATTCCTTTGAGTTTTAGCCTTGCGGCCGTACTCCCCAGGCGGGGCACTTAATGCGTTAGCTACGACACGGAAACCGTTGAAAGTCCCCACATCTAGTGCCCACCGTTTACGGCGTGGACTACCAGGGTATCTAATCCTGTTTGCTACCCACGCTTTCGCTCCTCAGTGTCAGTACCGGCCCAGAGTGCTGCCTTCGCAATTGGTGTTCCTCCTAATATCTGCGCATTTCACCGCTACACTAGGAATTCCACACTCCTCTACCGGACTCAAGTCAGCGCAGTATCGGATGGCGTCTCAGGGTTAAGCCCTGAGTTTTCACATCCGACTTACGCAACCACCTACGAGCCCTTTACGCCCAATAAATCCGGACAACGCTCGCCCCCTACGTCTTACCGCGGCTGCTGGCACGTAGTTGGCCGGAGCTTCTTCTGTAGGTACCGTCATTTTCGTCCCTACTGAAAGGGGTTTACGACCCTAGGGCCTTCATCCCCCACGAGGCGTCGCTGCATCAGGCTTTCGCCCATTGTGCAAGATTCCCCACTGCTGCCTCCCGTAGGAGTCTGGGCCGTGTCTCAGTCCCAGTGTGGCTATTCGTCCTCTCAGACTAGCTACCCGTCGAAGCCTTGGTGAGCCGTTACCTCACCAACTAGCTGATAGGCCGCGAGACCCTCCCAAAGCGATAAATCTTTCCTCATCGAGCCATGCGACTCAAAGAGGGCATCTGGTATTAGCCCAAGTTTCCCTGGGTTATCCCAAACTTCGGGGCAGGTTTCTCACGTGTTACTCACCCGTTCGCCACTCACTCATATGACCCGAAGGTCGAGTTCGTTCGACTTGCATGTGTTAAGCACGCCTCCAGCGTTCGTCCTGAGCCAGGATCAAACTCTCCATCAGAGAATCTGCTCGGAGCTGGAAAGTTCCGAGCGTTGATCCAGGTAGTCGATCCGCGGTTACCAAACCGGGGATCGACAATGGCTTATTTCTTCTTTTGACAGGGCATCACAACTGGTTAGGTCGTTGCGATGCTCCGCACACGTTGCGTTTATCGTCTCTTCCGTTTTCAAGGAGCCGGCCGCAGGGCGAGCACATGAGCCGGCAACTTACTGAGAGAATTCTCAGAGTTGCCGAGTCGGAGGTGCGGACTGCGGGCCCTGCCCCGTTCGGTAAGTCTCAGTGAGACTTGCCTGCGGGGCGAAGAACTACGTTAACGGGGGACCTCCCCACTTTCAACCAGATCGCGAGGTTATTTTCACTGATCTGCGGGGTCGTTTCCGAAACTCAAGAGAAAGACATGCTTCTTTCCTCTCCTGACCAGGCAAAACTGGTCATGGAGGAGTCGATCAGCATCCACGACATCTTCGGCATTTACTTTCAGATCATTAAGAGAAACACCGTTCTGTTTCAGGAGACGAAGGGCCTCGCCATTCGAAGAGACGATGCCGGCATCTCGGAGAAGACCAACAAGGTTCTCCGAGTCGTCTAGTCGGGCGCGGTCGAAGTGGGTGGTTGGTATCTCGTCGGCAAGAGTGTGGAACGACTCCACACCCACGCCATCGACGGATCCACCAAAGATGAGCGCTGTCGCCGACTCGGCCGCTCTCGCTGCGTCTTCCCCGTGGACCAGCGTGGTGAGCTCCTGAGCGAGGCGCTTCTGCCCGACCCGAAGATGTGGAGCCTCGTGGTGCTCCGCCACGACGGCCTCAATCGCAGCCACATCGAGGAAGGTGAGCTGCAGCAACAGCTTGCGAACCTCGTCGTCTTCGGTCTGCATCCACGCTTGGTAGAACCGGTAAGGGCTCATCTTGGCTGCGTCGAGCCAGATCGTGTCACCGCCAGCCGTTTTGCCGTACTTCGAACCGTCTGGCTTCGTGAGGAGCGGCACCGTCAGGCCGAAGCCTGACCCACCTGCCTTACGGCGAATCAGATCGAGGCCGAGGACGATGTTCCCCCATTGGTCGGAACCACCCATCTGCATCTCGCAGGCCTCGTTCTCGTACAACCAGTAGAAGTCGTGGCCCTGAAGCAGCATGTAGCTGAACTCGGTGTACGAAATCCCCTGGTCGGACTCCATTCGGGTACGAACTGAATCCTTCGACGCCATCTGGTTCACGGTCACGTGTTTGCCAATGTCGCGCAGGAACTCCAGATACGACAGGCCGACGGTCCAGGCCCGATTGTCGAGCAACTTGGCCGGATTCTGGATGGGCGGCGCGGCGCCTTCATTGCCGCCGCGTTCGCCAAAATCCAGAAACTGTCTGAGCTGCGGGATGATCCCGGCCAAGTTGGCGGCGAGGGCATCGTCGTCGAGAAGATTTCGCTCGTCGGATCGGCCGGAGGGATCGCCCACCATGCCGGTAGCACCACCGGCCAACGCTATGGGTCGATGACCGGCGTCCTGGAACCGCCGCAGCATCAGCAACGGCAACAGGTTGCCCGCGTGCAGCGACTCGGCTGTCGGATCGAATCCCACATAAACCGTGATCGGTCCCGTAGCCAGCCGCTCCTCGAGCTCGGCCCGGCCGGTGGTGTCGTGGATAAGACCTCGCGCTTCGAGATCGCTGAGTAAGGCATCAGACATGTCTTCACTGTAGAGAGAGCCGCGTCTGGAGCTGACGATTTAGCGGGCATGCTGGATGGGTGACCGAAGCGCCAGGCGAGATCGTTGAGTTCGAAGGCATTGATGCACGACTCACACCGGGACGGTTCATTCTGGGCGTCGTCGTCCTGGCATCGTTCGTTGTCTGGATCTACGCCTACTCGGGTCGGGCCGACCGCGACGCCCCCGACACACTCGACGACTCGTCGTATGCAACGGCGGCCGAGCCAATTTGTGCTGCCGCAGTTGCTGACATAGAGCGCTTGCCAAACGCGCTCGATGCTGTCGACGAGGCTGACCGGGCGAACCAGATCCGAATCCTCAACGTTCGCTACCTGGCCATGGTCGAGGCTCTCGATGCGCTCCCGGCCGAATCGGAGCGAGACCGCGGCATCGTCGATCTATGGCTCGACCGCTGGCGAGTGATTCTCGGTGACCGAGAGAGCTACGCCGACCGCCTCGAATCTGACCCGGAGGCCCTCTTCTACCTTTCGGCCGATGCCGGACGCCGGGCCGAACGAAGCCTGAGCTACATCGCCGACACGAACCTGATGCCCTCGTGCGGAGCGCCTGGCGACCTCGGCTAGCGCACGCCAACAAGTGGCACAGCATGGTCCGGTGTGGCCCTGTGAGTCCTGTGCAGGCTTCTAAAGCGATGCCATACGTTGGAGCCCGCGCTGAATGAGGCGGTGCAGCTCGGCACCTTCGATCAGCCCGTCGGGGTCGTCAGGGCTGATCCATCTGGCATCGAATGCCTCATGGTTGATCGCCACCTCGGTATCGGTCGTCGTGAGCACCAAGAAGCGAACGTCCAGGTGCAGATGGGCTGGTTCATCGCCGCGTTCGGGGATCTCGTGAATATCGAGATCGATAGCTGGTTCGACAAGCTCCAGGCCGTTGAGACCGGTTTCTTCCTCGGCCTCACGCAGTGCCACTCGGCCCAAATTGCCGTCGCCGTCGGCGTGTCCGCCTGGCTGAAGCCAACGGTCGAGTTTGGCGTGGTGAAGGAGCAACACTCTTCGGGCGCTGGGGTCGATGACAAGCGCTGACCCAGTGAGGTGCCCGGGCAGGCATGTCCGGAAAAGAGCGTCGTCGTGAGCGATGCAGAAGTCCAAAATTTCACGACGCACCGCGTCGCCGATGGCATCGACAACCGCGTCGGCGGCCTCGATCTGTTTGATGGCTACAGCCAGCTCACTCATGGCCGCCGACGCTAACGTCCGACATTGGCGGCCACTCCTATCAATCAGCTCCGATCAGCCGATAGTCACAGATGTCGTCGGAAGCAAAAGGGCCCCGACCTCTATCGGTCCGCATCGTGACCTGGAGCGTGCAACTGCTCGGCATCACGTTCGCCAGCATCATTGTCACCGTTCTGGCGACGAGTTTGTGGTGGCGGCTCACTCCTGAACGCCACCTCGACATCCTGGTCTACGACCAAACGGTGCCAAACGACTCGTTTCCGCAGCACGCGGTCCTCGACCAACTCTTCGACTATCACCGGGTTCCCTACGACCCGGCCGTCGACTACTACGGCAGTGACCCGGGCGGACTTGGAACCCACGGCGTCTGGCCTGAGACACAGCCGGACCTGATCATCCTCGCAGACTCTTACGGCGTGTACCTCGACGATCGCGGCGACGTCGACGAGATCGAGGGTTACCGGGTGACGAGCGCCCTCTCGTTGAGCGAGGTTCAGGACATCTCGAGATGGGTCGCCAACGGTACTCCGGCCTACGCCGAGTTCGCCGTCGTCGCCGATCCAACCCCTGGAGAGGCCGGAGTGGTGCTGGAAGAGATCTTTGGGTTCCGGTCAACGGGATGGGCCCTACACTATGTCCCCGACCTTTCCGAGGTCCCGCCTCGGCTCAAATCACTGGGTGCTCTCCCGTGGCCCTACGACGGCCCGGGCATCCTGTTGGTCAGCTCACCGGTTTCAGGCAGAAGCACCGCTCGGTCCATCATCGTTCTGACCGAGGACCTCCTGGATGGCACGCTTCCTGAGGTCGTCGGCAGCCCACCGGGCGGAGGAGGGGGACGAGCCCCGTTCGACAAGTGGATAACGATTGTCGAACCGACCCAGGACACGGTGGTCGATGCGTGGTTCGAGCTGCCGGTGAACAGTGAAGGTCTGGCCGTCCTAGGCCGGGTCGGAGTGCCCGCTACCTTTCCGGCGCTGCTTCGGCAGGACCGGACGCTGTTCTTCGCTGGCGATGGGCTAGCCGATGAAACCCCCTTTCGACTGAGCCACCTCAAGGGTGGGTCGGCCTTCACCCGACTGATCACCGGCGACGAATTTCGGTTCATCTACCAAGTACTCGAACCATCTGTCGGCTGGCTCCTTCACCAAGCCGACATCACCGCCGAGCAACGCCAAATGCAGCGGTCGGCACCGGCCGACTGACGAACGGACTCTCGGCGAGAGCGAAACGCCAGGGTCGCTCGGCCGCCTTACTGATGCCAATACGCGGCCCACACCGCACTTCCGCTGGCGGTTCTGTTTCGCTGGCCGGCACCCCAGCGGACAGCCGAACCGACGGATGGGTGGAAGAGAGAAGATCGACCCCATCGTCGTCTCGGACAATTCCGAGCGCCTGCGTCAGCTTCCCCGGACCGGAACACAGGTCGACTCCGGTTCGCGCCTTTGGTCGACGTACCCACATCTCCTCTTCGCCTGACAGCGGTGCGAGAGCTCGAATCAGGACGGCACCACCGACCCCGACAGGGCCGCACACGACATTGACACAGAGGTGAATTCCATAGATCAGGTAGACGTAGAGAGTGCCGGGCGCCCCGAACATCGACTGGTTTCTTGGGGTTTCCCCGTTGGCTGCGTGCGAGGCAGCGTCATCCTCCGCTCCGTATGCCTCGACTTCGACGATTTGGCCCGCCGCCGACCCCTTGTGAAGCACAGCCCCAAGTAGTAGCGGGGCGACGTCAACAGCCGCCCGTGACAGGTCAGGAAAGTCAGAAAGGTCGCTCGCCGAGCCCATCTTCAGGCAGCTATGAGGCAGTGTCGACGCTGGCAGACGGCGCCCCTGAGCGAGCCAATGCAGTCAAGCGAGTCGTCGCTTCTTCGAGCATCGCGGCGAAACGGCCGCGTTGGACGTCGACCGGTCCCGCTCCCCCGCTGCCAGGTGTCGAACGACCCGTCGCCCCTCGTCCTGGTTCGAACAATTCAACCGCTGGAGGCCCGAGCTCCGGATGGTCTTTCACCAGGTCAGGAAGGCTTCCCTCACCAGCTAAGGCACGACGAACCAGTTCACCAACAACAGCGTGGGCATCCCTGAAGGGCATGCCCTTCAGCACGAGATGCTCCGCAAGGTCGGTGGCGACGGCGTACGGCGAATCGGCCTGCGCCGCCATGGTCGTGGTCTCAAACGTGACCGTCGACACCATGCCGTCGAGGGCGAGAAGCGTGAGGCGCATCGTGTCGAACGCGTCAAAAAGCGGTTCCTTGTCCTCCTGGAGATCCTTGTTGTAGGTGAGCGGAAGCCCCTTCAACGTGGTCAGGAAGCCGGTCAGATGGCCGACGAGACGTCCAGCTTTTCCCCGTGCCAGCTCAGCGATGTCAGGATTCTTCTTTTGCGGCATCATCGATGAACCGGTCGAGAATCCGTCATCGAGCGTTACAAAGCCGAATTCCTGACTGGCCCACAGAATCATTTCTTCACCGATGCGCGACAGGTGCACGGCCAACATGGTGAGGGCATAGAGCGAGTCGGCGACGAAGTCGCGATCGCTCACGGCATCAAGTGAGTTCTCGAATCGGGTCGCAAAGCCGAGCGATGCCATGGTGGCGTCGGGATCGAGGGGCAACGAGGACCCGGCCATGGCGCCCGCCCCAAGCGGTGACACGTCAGTGCGTCGATGGGCGTCAAGTAGTCGGTCGACATCACGCTCCAGCGCCCACCCGTGGGCCAACAGATGGTGCGTCAGCAATACCGGCATCGCCTGCTGCAGATGGGTGTACCCGGGCAGATAGGCGCCACGGTTGGCATCGGCTTGGCGCAACAGCGTGTGTTGAAACCCAACAACAAGTTCCGCCACCTCGACGAGCGCCTCTTTCGTCCAAAGCCGCAGGTCGGTGGCTACCTGGTCATTGCGGCTTCGACCGGTGTGCAGCTTGGCTCCGGCTGGTGCAAGTTCGGTAACTCGTCGCTCGACCGCGGTATGGATGTCCTCGTCACTCGGTGTGAATTCGAACGTTCCGGCCGACATTTCTTCCTCGACCTGACCAAGCGCGGCAGTGATGGCATCGCGCTCGCCATCGCTCACGAGGCCGACATCGCACAACATCGCAACATGCGCCATCGAGCCAGCAATGTCCTGGCGGTAGAGCCGCTGATCGAATGGCAACGAGTCGTTCAGTGCCTGCAACGCTTCGGTAGGCCCACCGGCGAAGCGTCCATGCCACAAGGTCTTGGACCCAGAGCCATTAGAGCGGTCAGCCGCTGCGCTCATACGCCCCGCTTCTTGGCCAGCGTGCGGAGGCGAAGGGCATTGAGCTTGATAAAGCCGTCGGCGTCTGCCTGGTTGTATGCACCATCATCATCCTCGAACGTGGCGATCTTCTCGTCGAACAACGAGTCGGGGCTTTTTCGCCCGACGACCTCGACGGTGCCCTTGTAGAGCTTCACTCGCACTGTTCCGTTCACTACGTTCTGAGTGGCATCGATCATTCCCTGAAGGAGCTTTCGCTCCGGGCTCCACCAATAGCCGTTGTAGATCATGGTGGCGTAACGGGGCATCAGCTCGTCCTTGAGATGGGCCACCTCACGGTCGAGGGTGATGGACTCAATGGCGCGATGGGACCGCATCATGATCGTGCCACCGGGTGTCTCATAAGCCCCGCGGCTCTTGATTCCGACGTACCGGTTCTCGACGATGTCGAGGCGACCGATGCCATTGGCACCGCCAATCTCGTTCAGGAAGGTGAGCACCTGAGCCGGGCTCATCTCGGTGCCATCAAGGGCCGTGATATCGCCGGCGGTGTAGGTCAGGTCGAGATAGGTGGCCTCGTTCGGGGCAGCTTCGGGACTGACGGACCAGCGCCACATCTCCGTTGGCGGCTCGGTCCATGGGTCTTCGAGCGGACCTCCCTCATAGGAAATGTGGAGCAGATTGGCATCCATTGAGAACGGTGACTGCTTGCCCCGCTTCTGCTCAATGGGGATGTTGCGCTCGGCCGCGTACGCCATCAGTTTCTCGCGGCTCAGGAGATCCCACAGCCTCCACGGAGCGATCACCTTGATATCGGGAGCCAGTGCATAGGCCCCGAGCTCGAACCGGACCTGATCGTTCCCCTTACCTGTTGCGCCGTGCGAGATGGCATCGGCGCCGGTCTCGGCTGCCACCTCGACAAGCCGCTTGGCAATCAGCGGTCGGGCGATTGATGTGCCGAGCAGGTACTCACCCTCGTAGATCGTGTTGGCCCGGAACATCGGAAACACGAAGTCGCGGACGAATTCCTCACGAACGTCATCAATAAAGATCTGGTCGGCGGGCACGCCCATCTCGATGGCCTTGGCCCGAGCCGGCTCGAGTTCTTCGCCTTGCCCCAGGTCAGCGGTGTAGGTGACGACCTCACAGTCGTAGGTGTCTTTCAGCCATTGAAGAATGACCGAGGTGTCGAGCCCACCGGAGTAGGCGAGGACCACCTTGCTTACCTCACCCGCATTCAGGTCGGAGGGGTGTGCAGCATTTGTCATGGATCGCTCTTTCGCTTGTTCCATCAGAGACCGGCCAAGCCGGCAAGGTCATTCGCTAACTGTGGGCCATCGCCTTCACTGGCGACGGCCAGGAGTGTGTCGTCGCCCGCCACGGTTCCCAACAGCCGTGGCAGGCCGGATCGATCGAGGGCGGACGCTACGACATGAGCCGACCCGGGTGGTGTGCGGAGAACGACGAGATCGCCCGAGCGTGTGACTTCGACCAACCACTCTCCGAGTACTCGCTTCAAGTGCTCGCCGGGAACAACCTGTTCGGTCGGGAGCTCGGGAATGGCGTAGACGGTCGCACCGCCGGGAACCCGAACCTTGATGGCACCGAGATCCTCGAGATCGCGCGACACGGTTGCCTGCGTTGCGACGACGTCATCTGCCGCCAGCAGTTCAACCAGCTGGGCTTGGCTGCCGACGGGCTCTTCGGCCAACAACTTGGCAATTCGGTGCTGGCGCTGCGCCTTGCTGATGGCCATCAGCTGGACTGATCATTCTGAGTGCTGAGCCACGAAAGAATGGCCCGGATCGAGTGCAACCGATGGGCGGCCTGAGGCCATACCCGACTTTGCGGACCATCGAGCACCGATGCCGCCACCTCCTCGCCTCGATGAGCCGGAAGGCAATGCAAGAAGATCGCCCCGGGACTAAGGCTCATCATCGAATCGTCGACCATGAAACCCTCGAAGTCGCGCAGCCGTTGCTCTCGTTCGGCCTCCTGCCCCATCGAGATCCAGGTGTCGGAGTAGACAACATCCGAGCCAGGCACGCCATCTTCAGGTCGGTCGAAAATCTCAACCGTGACCCCGGCTGCTGCCAGCCGATCGGCGTCGATTGCAGCCAATTGATAGCTCGGTGGAGAGACGATCCGCATCGATCCGCCAAGCAAACCGACAGCGAGCGCAAGCGATCGCGTGACGTTGTTGCTGTCCCCGACGTAGGTGACCGTCTTGCCGTCAACGGTACCGAGCTCGGCTCGAATGGTGAGCACGTCGGCGATGGCCTGCAACGGATGCCCGGCATTGGAGAGCAGGTTGACGATGGGAAGCGCATCGAGGGCGGCCATGCGTTCCAGCACGTCGTGATCGAAGACCCTCGCACAGATGGCGGCGTGGTAACACGCCATGGTCTTGGCCACGTCTTCCGCAGACTCGCGCCGATCTATCCCAATCTCATCGCCGGAAATGTAGATGGGATGGCCACCAAGCTGTACAACGGCCATCTCGGTTGAGTTGCGAGTGCGAGCCGACGGCTTCTCGAACAGGCAGGCAACGCCCAACCCGTCATAGGTGCGCTCGACGTCGGTGAGCGGTTGTTCGGCCAGCGTTATCACGTCGGCTAATTCGGCCGGGCTGAGATCGTCGACTTCGAGAAAGTGCCGCACGTTCAGCCTGACAGCTCATCGAGAATGGGTGCCAGGATGGCGACTGCCTCTTCGATGTGCTGGGGGGTGACGATCAGCGGAGGGGCCAGCCGTAGCGCGGTTGGGGTGACGCCGTTCAGCACAAGACCACGCTGCAGGCACACTGCGGCAACCTCTTGGGCATTCACCCCGTTGAGCTCGACGGCGAGGAGCAACCCCAGGCCGCGAATCTCTCCTACCTGAGGGAGTTTCGAGAAGGCGGTCCGGATCTGTTCGCCGGCCTGGACGGCCAAGGCCGGGGCGTCAATGGCCTGCATGGTCTCGAGGACGGCGCGGGCTGCCGACGTGGCCATGGGCTGGCCGCCGAAAGTGGTTGCATGGTCGCCGGGCTTGAATGCGTCAGCGACATCTGCCTTGGCCCAGCAGGCTCCGATGGGCATGCCGTTGCCTAGCGCCTTGGCCATGGTGACCACATCGGGTTGCACACCAAAGTGCTGGAATCCGAACCAACGGCCGGTGCGACCGAGGCCGGTTTGGACCTCGTCGACCATCATCAACATGCCCCGCTCGTCGCACAGGCGACGGACGCCCTGGAAGTACTCGACGGTTGCGGGATTCACGCCGCCCTCGCCTTGGACGGGCTCGAGGAAAACGGCGGCCGTTGTCTCGTCGAGCGAACGCTCAAGCTCGTCGAGGTCATTCCACACGACGTGTTTGAATCCCTCGGGAAGCGGCTGGAAAGTCTCCCACTTGGCGGGCTGACCGGTGGCTGCCAGCGTGGCGAGCGTACGACCGTGGAAGCTGTCGAGTGCACACACCACTTGGTGTCGGCCGTGGCCGCCGAAGCGACGGGCAAGCTTCAGAGCAGCCTCGTTCGACTCGGCACCGGAGTTACAGAAGAACACCTGACCGCCGGCCGGCGTGCCGTCACCGATCAACTTGTCGAGTTCGGTGGCGATGTGGGCGTTATGTTCGGTGGCGTACAGGTTCGAGACGTGCAGCAACCGTTTGGCCTGCAACGCAATGGCCTCGGCAATAGCTGGATGGGCGTGGCCAAGGCTCGTGACGGCCAAGCCCGAAAGGAAGTCGACGTACTTCTTGTCGTCCCTGTCAAAAAGGTAGGCGCCCTCTCCTCGGAGGAATTGCACCGAGGGTGGGCCATACGTCGGCATGATCGGGCATCGTTCCAGCTCAGCTGATGCCCCCGTTGCTTGCCGGTGTGCCTCTTGGACAGTCATGACGGTTCCCCTTTGTTCTCTTCGATTGTTTGGGCTGTGATCTTGGTGCCGATACCGGCGTCGGTGAACAACTCGAGCAGCAGTACGTGTGGAATTCGGCCGTCGAGCATGTGTGCAGCTGTTGCTCCTGCTCGAACGGCCTCGATACACGACTCGACTTTGGGCACCATGCCCCCAGCGATCGTCCCATCGGCGATAAAAGCCTCGAGCTTGGGAATGGTGGCGGCGGCGACAAGACTCCGCGGATCATCGAGGTCGGTCAGAAGCCCCGCCACGTCAGTGAGGTAGACGACCTTTTCTGCGCCAAGCGCACCCGCGATGGCACCTGCCGCGGTGTCGGCGTTGATGTTGTACGCCTGGCCATCGTCGTCGGAACCAATCGATGAAACAACAGGAATCAGATCCTCGGCCAGCAGCCGCTCGAGCAGTCCGGTATTCACGCCAACGATGTCGCCGACAAATCCGAGCTCCGGATCGCGTTGCACCACCCGGATGAGCCCACCGTCCTCGCCCGACATACCAATGGCGTACGCACCGTGCGTGTTGATTTGGCCGACGATGTCGCGGCCGACCTTGCCGACCAGCACCATCCTGGCGACATCGAGAGTCTCTGCGTCGGTAACTCTTAGCCCGTTCCGGAACTCGGTCTCCTTGCCGAGCTTGGCCAACAATTCGCCGATCTGGGGGCCACCGCCGTGAACGACGACGGGCTTCAGACCAACGGACCGAAGGAGCACGATGTCTTCAGCAAAGGTCCGCGACAGATCGGGGTTCACCATGGCGTTGCCACCGAACTTCACGACAACGACCGCACCGCGGAACCGTTGGATATAGGGGAGCGCCTCGACCAGAGCCTTGGTGCGAAGTTCGGGTGAGTAGCCGCGATCACCAGGGACAACCGGCTTGCCGGCAGCAGACGGGGCGGCCGTTGGAGCGGTCATGAGCGATACCCCGCGTTGATGTCGATGTAGCCGTGTGTGAGGTCGCAGGTCCACACCGTGGCTGAGCCATCGCCAATGCCGACGTCTGCCCTAAGCCGGACATCGTCCCCCTGCAAGTGTTCGGTCGCGATGGCTTCGGAGTACCCGGCGCGCATCACGCCGCCCTCGGCGCACTGCTCGTCGCCGATCCAGATGGCAAGAGCGTCGCGATCGGCGCGTTGGCCGGCCTTCCCGACCGCCATGACGATGCGACCCCAATTGGCATCGGAGGCCGCCAGCGCCGTCTTGACTAGCGGCGAGTTCGCAATCGAGAGGGCGATGACCTGCGCAGCGCTATCGCTCTCTGCACCGGTTACCGAAACAGCCACGAACTTGGTTGCCCCTTCTCCGTCGCGAACGATCTGATGGGCCAAATCAAGATTCACCTCAGCCAACGCTGCAGCTAACTCGTCGTAGCCGGTGTCGGCAGGACCGGCAATCGGCGGGTTGCCAAGCTCACCAGTGCAAAACAATAGGACGGTGTCGCTCGTGGAGGTATCGGAATCAACGGTGATTCGGTTGTAACTGCCGGCCACGGCGACCGACAACAGTTGTTGGGCTGCCTCAGACGTAACGAGAGCATCGGTGAAAACGAAACCAAGCATGGTGGCCATGTCCGGGGCGATCATGCCGCTGCCCTTGGCGATGCCCACAACTGTGGCTTGTTTACCCCCAACGTTGGCAGAGGCGCTCGCACCTTTCGAGAACGTGTCGGTCGTGCGAATCGCCCCAGCTGCATCGGCCCACGATGCAGCACTCGAGTCGGTGAGCCCCCCGCCAAGTTCCGGAAGCTCGGCTGCAAGTGTGTCTTCAGGCAGGTTCTCGCCGATGACACCGGTGGAAGCCAAGTAGATCTGGTCGGGGTCGACGCCCAACATCTGAGCGACGGTGTTGGCCGTGAGTTCGGCTGCTGTTTCTCCGGCACGGCCGGTAAACGCGTTCGCATTCCCGCTGTTAACTACGAGACCGCGCGCCGTGCCGGTTGGCAGGATGCGTCGACACCAGTCGACGGGTGCAGAAGGGCACAGCGACTTCGTAAATGTGCCGGCGACGGTGGTGCCGGCAGGCATCGAGGCCAGCATGAGGTCGGCTCGCTTCTGATAGCGCAGACCGGCAGCGTGGGTAGCGAGTCGCACACCGGCAACCGATGGAAGCCGGGGGAACGCTGCGGGGGCGAGTGGAGAGACGTCGCTCATGGGTACACCCCTACGATTGGGAGGCCGGTTGTTTCAGGCAACCCGACAGCCAAATTGGCGTTCTGGACAGCCATGCCTGATGCACCCTTCATCAAATTGTCGAGGGTGGCGATAGCCATGACCAAGCCTGTCCGGGGATCGACCCGGGCCGTGAGATGCACGGTGTTGGCCCCCAGAGTTGCCTTTATCGACGGACTGCGTTCGCTCACGACCATGAACGGGTCATCGGCGTAGAAGTCGGCCATGGCAGCGAGAGCATCGGCCGTGCTCGGGGATCCAATAGGGCGGCCGTAGCAGGTGGCAATGATGCCACGGTTCAACGGAGCCAGATGAGGGGTGAACAGGATCGACGTGTCGATGCCGGTGCGCTCGGTGAGTGCTTGTTCCATCTCTGGCGTATGTCGGTGAGTCAGGAGCCCGTAGGCCGTGACGTCCTCGTCGACGGTACAGAAGGTTGTGTTTGCCTTCGGCGGTCGGCCCGCACCACTGACGCCGGTGACGATGTCGGCAATGAGGCCAAGCCCTTCAACCATTCCAGCGTCGAGCAAGGGGGCCAGGGCAAAGATGCCGGCGGCTGCATTGCAGCCAGTGGCCGCAATGAGTTCGGCTCCTTCGATCTTTGACCGAAACAGCTCAGGAAGTCCGTACACAAACTCGTCGAGCATTGCCGGGCAGGTGTGTTCGGCTCCGTACCAGGTGGGATAAAGGCCGGGGTCGTGCAAACGAAAGTCAGAGCCGAGATCGACGATGTGTCCAACCCGGCCGCGGATTTCGGGAATCACACCCATGCTCACACCGTGCGGCAATCCGCAAAAGACGACGTCGAGCCCATCAACGGCTTCGGGGGTGAACGTGTCGAAGCTCCTATCGCCGTACGCTGCCGCAAGACTCGGATAGACACCGGCGAGAGGCTCACCTGCCATCGAGTCGCCAGTGGCCAGCTTCAGTTCGAAATCGGGGTGGGCGGCGAGGAGGCGCAGTAGCTCAACGCCGGTGTAACCCGACGCTCCGACGATGCCAACCGACTTCTTGGGCGAGGTCATCGGGAAAGAATACACTGATTTGCATATTCATGCAACTCTTCCTACCTACGTTGTTAGGTTCACATACCTGCGGTCGGAAACGAGATGACGACGAGGCTCGTCGGTTCGGCGCTCTCTGCAGCCGGAAGTCGAGTGATTGAACGACGTCTACCAACAACCTGGACCAGCCAGAGAACTCCGTCCGGATCGCGGGCGATGCCCTTAGCCCTTACGACGTCGGCCGAAAGTGCATCGACCACCAGCTGGAGGTCGTCGCGGGTGATCGGGTTGGCTAGTGGCTCGCTACGCACCCGATGCTCGTCGAACAACGTCGGTTCGGGCATGTCTGTAATCCCGGCGGGCCGCCTGGCCCCAAGCTGGAGTAATCCCGCTGCCGTCTCACGGTCACCCACGATGATGGCGACGCCGGGGCTGAGTCCTTCGATGGTGTGGCGAGCCGCATCGACCGTGGCTGACGGGGCGAGATCAGCTTTGGTGAGGAGCACCACGTCTGCGGTCTGGATCTGACTCACGATCGTGGCAGCAGCCCCATGCATTCGCTCGGCGAACTGTTCGACATCCACCAGCGTCACCACCCCGTCGAGCACGAAACCGGCACTCCTCCCCCACGGCAGCACCCGGTCGGGCAGAGCCAAACCGCTGAGCTCAACGACAACGTGGTCGGGAGGCGATTCGAGAGCCCGGAGTTGATCGAGAGCGAAGCCAAAACCCTCACTCAGGCTGCAACACACACAACCGTCGGTGAGCTCGATCGTGTCCGCCGACCTCTTCTTGATGAGGCGAGCGTCGATGTTCACCTCGCCGACGTCGTTGACCAACACGGCCACCGGGCGATCGGTTCGGGCCAGAAACTCGTTGATTAGCGTTGTCTTCCCCGCCCCGAGATACCCCGATATGAAGGTCATTGGTACCCGACGCCCATCCCAGGGAAGGAATGCTGGTTCTTGGTACCTCACAACTCGCATTCTGGCGTCTCCAGCACCTGTTCAGACAACGGACTCGTTGGGCGCCGGGTCGTTGGGCGCCGGGTCGTTGGGGGCCGATTCGTTGGGAGTCGGGGTCGCCGCGGGTGCTGGTGGAGGCGGGGGTGGCAACCGGTCTTCGTTGCCGGCCGCACGGCGGCGACGAAGCAGGCTTAGAAACCACAACGCCGCCAGAGCGAAGGGTGCCAGCGCCAGCAGTGGCACAGCGAAACCGGTGACAACACGGGCGACGGACCAAACAGCCGCGAGAACTCGCTTGCCCGAGTCAAACCCGTCACCGAATCCCGGGGCCTCATCACCGGGGCGAACTCCGACGTCGTGATTCCGAATGGTCGAGACCGGCGGCCCAGCAGGGTCACCACCCTCGATCGCCGTTGGCTGTCCACCGGCTCGGGTGCGGAGTCGCAAGTCGCGCTCAGGAGAGACCTCGAAGGCGAGGACAATGCTCTGGCCGGGCTGAAGCGGGTCGGCCAATGTCCCGAAGACCTCAATCAGGTCTGTGTCGGTATCGATGCCGAGACCCGTGTCAGTGAGCGTCAGATCGGCGAGTGTCTGGTCACCGGTGTTGATCAACTCGAAGCAGACGGTGAGCGCACTCTCAGCGTCCACCGAGAAATCCGACTGACCAGGGCAGGAGATGCCGGTGTTGTGCTCTTCGTAGAACGTCACCTGGAGATCGAGGTTGTTCTCGACCCGGTCCTGCGTAAGCGTCAGGGTGATGGTTGCGAGGTCGAGGTCGGCTCAGCCCCACCGCTGGTCTGTTGGCCGAAAACGAACCCCCCGACCTCCTCGACGGCGGCCACGGCCAGATCTCCAGCCCCAACGACATCATCAACTTCGACCACCACGGTGGCAGTGAAAATGATCTTGCGCTGCAAGCTCGCAGCGCTGAGGCCGGTGGGCGTCGCGGCCCCAACAGCGGCCTCGGCGGTCACCTCATCCCCGCTCGACGGAGCGGCCTCGACCTCAATCTGGGCATCATCACCTTCGGAGTCGCTCTGTCTGGCAGCCACCATGGTTGTTGATGGGGTCCGGTTTTGAGCGACGGCGGAGTCATCCCCATCCACACCCGCTTCCGCCTGGTCGAAGGATTCGGTGGCAAAGGAGTCGTCGCCGCCACTGCAAGCACCGGCGGTCAGCATCATCACGACGAGGACGGCGACGGATCGCCAAAACACCGTGCCAACGAGACGGCTGTGTACTTGTTGCGTACTGCTCTTCACTTGGCCGGCGGTGGCGCGCATGTCGGTCTCCTGGACGGTCGTCGATGGAACGACCGCTAGGACGAGCCGACGCCAACCCCCGGTTCCGCTGCCCTCAGACCGTCATTGGTTTGCAACATGCGGTTCGTAGCGGTTCGCCGAACGACGACCGCGACACAAACAACCTTTGCTTGGCGGCTGACAGTTCGAACTCTCGGCCGACAGCATCTGCTGCATCCACGATGGACAGTCCTCGACCAACGAGATAGTCCAGCGACTGCTGCGCCAGTTCGATGTCGTCGCTCGAGGCCCACACTCGCTGCTCAAACGTTGATCGCTTCCTCGAGGTCGATCGTGTTTCCGCTACCGCCGCTTTGTGTTCCACCGGACTCCTCCGCATCTGCCACGCCCAGTTCCATCCTCGTACTGGGCCGTCGAACCGTCTGTGCGCTGGCTGACATAACTCGGGTGGCGATAGTCACAGACGCCGCTATTACGATCGTGCGATGACGTTTGATATGGCCTCGATGTTTCGCGCTGACTTGCCGAGCCCAGCCCAGATACACACCGATGACCTCCCGTACGCGTTCGTCGGCGGGAACAACGATGCTGCGGCCGTGCCCTTCACTGGATTAGCCGAGGCGGCCGCCACCGTGTTGAGCCGCGAGGGCCGCAACCTTGCCACCTACAACCTGGGCGGATCGGCACTCGGCTACCAACCGCTACGGCAGTTCGTCGCTCAGAGCCTCCACGACCGGGCGGCGATGTCAACCGACCCCGACACCGTGTTGCTGGTGTCTGGGTCGCTACAGGCACTCGACCTGGTCAACGACCTGCTCCTCGAACGAGGCGACACGGTGATCGTCGAGGAGGCAACCTACGGCGGGATGCTCAGCCGGCTCCAGCGCTTGGGGGTCAGCTACGGCGGCGTCAGCCTCGATCGGGACGGGTTGGACACCGATCATCTGCGCCAGCTGCTCACTGAGTACGCCGCGCAGGGCATCACCCCGAAGTACATCTACACGATCCCGACGGTCCAGAATCCAACCGGAGTGATCATGAGTCGCGATCGGCGCCTGGCGTTGCTCGATCTCGCCCGCGAATTCGGTGTTCCCATCTTCGAAGACGATTGTTACGCCGACCTCGCATGGGGCCGCGAGCGGCCGCCCAGCATTCGGGCGCTCGATGACCAGACCGGCACCGGCGGTCACGTGATTTACTGCGGAAGCTTCTCAAAGTCGATCGCGCCGGCGCTGCGAGTCGGCTACTTGGTTGCCGACTCCGCCGTAATTTCTCAGCTCCTCGCCCTTAAGACCGACGCCGGATCAGGCTCTCTGGAACAAATGGTCATCAGCGAATTCGCCACCACGCACTTCGACGCACACGTCGAACAGCTCACCAAGACACTGCACAACAAATCGAAGGTAATGGTGGACGCAATCCGCAAACACTTCGACGACGACGTCATCGTCGAAGAGCCCGACGGTGGCATCTTTGTCTGGCTGACCTTCCCCGACGGCGTCGATACCGGAGCATTCGCCGCCGCTGCTCGAGACGTGGGTGTTGAGTTCAACCCCGGAGCCGGCTGGTCAGCCGACCCCACATGGGGCTCGCGCCGCCTCCGCCTGTGCTTCGGCCACCCGACAATCGAAGAGATCGAGGCAGGTGTCGCCGCCCTCGCAGGCGTCTACCGTGCCCACCCGTGAGTTCACTTCCCGCCACAACACTTGTCGGCATCTGTGGCGGCAGCGGATCAGGTAAGAGCACGCTGGCTGCAGCGGTTGCCGCCGGGCTGGGCACCGACGTCGCGTCGTTGCTCGCGTTCGACACCTACTACCGAGATCACGGCCACCTGACCCCCGCCGAACGGGCCGACGTGAACTACGACCATCCCGACTCACTCGATGTAGCGCTTTTCGTCAAACATCTGGATGCATTGATCGCTGGCCAGACGATCGACGTACCGCTCTACGACTTCGCCACTCACACTCGCACGGAACAGACAACCCAGCTTCAGCCGCAGCGGTACACCGTCGTCGAGGGCATCTTGTTGTTCGCCTTCCCGGAGATTGCGAAGCGAATGACACTTCGTGTGTACCGGGACTGCCCAGAACGCACCCGGTTCCAGCGGAGAGTTCGCCGGGATGTTGCCGAACGAGGCCGGACACCGGAGTCGGTGGCCAAACAGTTCGACGCGACGGTGAAGCCAATGCACGACAAGTTCGTGCAACCCTCGATGGAGCATGCTCACTTGATCATTCCGGGCGACGGGGTCCTCCAGGACTCCACCGCTCGGGTACTCATCGCAATCGAGCAGCTCGGCGCTCTCTAGCGAGATCCCTCGTTGGCAAGCGGGTCCTTAGCGAGCGGCTGCTTAGCGAGCGAGTCGCCCGGCAGCGACCGCGGCTTCCTGGGCCGCATCCAGCTGGTTTTCGACAATGGTGAGTCCGGCATCCCAGAAGCCAGGATCGGCCAGGTCACAGTCGACAATGGCGCCGAGCTCCTCTGGCGACCGCGACCCACCCGCCTTCAGCAACTCGAGATAGGCGGGGACAAACGCATCGCCCTCTGCCTCGTACCGGGCATACACCGATAGCGCCAAGAGCTGCCCGTAGGCGTAGGCATAGACGTACCCCGGCGTGCCGATGAAGTGAGGAATGTAGGACCACCACGACCGATAGCCCTCGGTCACATTGACCTTGTCACCAAGCATGGCCGTCTGGGTCTCGGCCCAAATATCACCGAACTGCTCGACCGACAACTCTCCGACCTCACGTCGAGCCGTATGGCAACCGTCCTCGAACCGATTCATGGCAATCTGACGGAAGACGGTGGCAATCGAATCTTCCAGCGTCGACGCGAGAAGAGCAAACCTCTCGCCTGGCTCGTCGATGAGGTCGAGCAACCGGTTGTTCGTAACCGTTTCGCCAAACACCGACGCCGTCTCAGCCAGGGTCAACGGCGTCGACTGATGGAAGATCCCCTGTTCGCGGGCCAGGTAGCCGTGAACTCCGTGACCAAGTTCATGAGCCAGCGTGAGCACATCCCTGCTACGCCCGGTCCAATTCAGTAGCACATACGGGTGGTGAGAAGGGGTGGCATAGGCGCAAAACGCACCGGGTCGCTTACCGGGCCGGACGGGAGCATCGATCCAGTTCTCGTCGATAAATCGCCCAACAATCCCCGCCAGCTCGGGTGAGAAGGAGGCGTAGGCGTCGCGAACAACCTGTGTTGCCTCCGCCCATCCAACTTGTTCTTCACTCTCAGCAACAGAGGCCATGCGGTCGTAGTCGTTCAGCTGGTCGACGCCGAGCACGTCGGCCTTTAGGGCGTACCAGCGTTGCGGAATGTCGTAGCGGCCCACCACCGCGTCGACGAGCGCTTGAACCGAGGCATCGCTGGCTTCGTTGGCCAGGTTCCGAGACGAGATCCACCCGTCGAACTTTCTTAGTCGGTCATCGGTTGCCTTGTCGGCCAGCAGTGTGTTGAACACGTAGGCCCGCGTTCGCAGTCCCGGTTCAAGCCCTGCGGTGACGGCTTCGGCCGCTCTTGCTCGTACCGCGGTGTCGGGGTGCTGCAGCAGCGACAGGCCCTGTTCTAGCCCAACCCGCTCCTTCTCGTTCGTCTCGGGGTCGGGGAGATCGATCTCGATGGCCGAGGTGAGCTCGTCGAATAGCCGAACCCAAGCCGATGCTCCGGTGACAGACTTTTCGGTGAGAACCATTTCCTCGGGTTCGCTTAGAAGATGGGGACGATTCCGCCGGAGATTCTCGAGATGATGGCGACAGAACTCGAGCCGCTGGTCCGCCAGCACAAGAGCAACATGTTCATCGTCGG
>JBLINY010000019.1:0-58704 GCA_047638695.1 Acidimicrobiales bacterium
TCCACGACGAACCAGTCGACAACCCCGAGCTCATCAACTCGCCCGACTTCGTGGGTCTGCCCCACATGGGTGCCAGTGCCCGTGAGTCATGGGTTGCCATGGCCCAAGCGGGCATGCGCGGCATCACCGAGAACGCCGTTCCCCAACCCGGCGTCTACCCGTTCGACTGACCCTTTGACCAACCCCCCCCTTCGACTACGAGGAGCCAAGCCCATGGTGATGGAACGATTTACCGTTCCCGACGACATAGCGGTTCGTGTGAGCGAGGCCAATATGCGAACGACCGTCGAGAACATTTTCGAGGGGGTCGGGATGCCGGCCGCGGATGCTGCTCAGGCTGCCGACACCTTGTTGTACGCAGACCTGCGGGGCATTGATTCCCATGGGGTGTCGAACATGTTCCCGATCTACATGATGTGGTTCAAGGACGGCACGTTGAACCCGGTGGCGAAGCCGAAGGTGGTGCGTGAGGCACTCGCTGTGGCCACCATCGACGATGATGCTGGGCTGGGTCTGGCCACCGGCCCGAGGGCAATGGATCTGGCCATCGAGAAAGCCGAACAGTGTGGCATCGGTGCTGTTTCGGTGACGAACGGTCGGCACTACGGCGCCGCCTCGTACCACGCCCACCGGGCGGTTGAGCACGGGATGATTGGCATCTCGATGACCCTCGGCGGTCTTATGGTGCTGCCGACGTTTGGCGCCAGGCCCATGGTCGGCCTCAACCCGATTTCCGTTGCGGTTGGTGGGGGAGACGAAGCCGACTTCGTCTTTGATGCCTCGATGAGTTCGGTAGCCGGCAACAAAATTCGTATTGCCAAGCGGCTCGGCGCATCGGTGCTACCCGGTTGGATCGCAGATGTTGACGGCGAGCCGATTCTTGAAGAGTCGGCCGTGCCGGATGAGTACTTCATGCTCCCGACCGGGGGTACTCGCGATGGCGGATCGCACAAGGGGTACGGGCTCGCCGTGATGGTCGATGTCCTGTGCGGCGTTTTGGCCGGTGACCCACCCGGATTCCTTCGAGCCGGGGGCGACGTCTCACACCACTTCATGGCGTACAAGATCGACGCCTTTTGTGACCCTGATGAGTTCACCGAACACATGCAGACATTCTTGAAGGGCTTGCGGGAGACACCGCCGGCCAAAGGCCATGAGCGGGTGCTCTACGCCGGTCTGGACGAACATGAGACGGAACTCGATCGTCGGGCCAACGGCATTCCCTACCACCCTGACGTCGTGCAGAAGTTCATAGAGACTGCGACCGAGGTCGGCGTAGATCACGCACTCTGACCCGCAGATGGGGTGGCGAATCAGCCGAAGGTGGGTGTCTCGGTGATCTGTGACGGCTAGAACACCGCCATGACCAAGAACATGTTTCTCGAGAAGCTGGCCGATGGTAAGACGACACTCGGCGCATGGATGATGTTGCGTGAACCAATGGTGGCGGCCGCCGCCACCGCACTCGACTACGACTACCTATGCGTCGACATGCAACACGGTGTGCAGGACTACGGCGATGTCGTCGCCCAGCTCTACACCGCCGCTCGTTCTAACGTCACTCCTATCGCTCGCACACCGGCTAACGAGCCGGGCATCGTCGGTCGCCTCCTCGACGCTGGCGCCCTCGGCATCATCTTTCCGATGATCAACACCGTTGAAGAAGCGCAGCGAGCCGTGGCCGCTTGTCGTTATGCGCCCGATGGGTCGCGCAGCATGGGTCCGGTCGGCGCCATGACATTGCACGGTGGCGACTACTTCGGCAAGGCCAATGCCGAAGTGGCGGCGATCCCGATGATCGAGACGGCTCAGGCCATCTCGAATCTCGATGAGATCCTGTCTGTTCCTGGTGTCGACACAATTTACGTTGGCCCATCCGACCTCTCGCTCACCCTTGGGCTCGGCCCTGGCCTCGACAACGACGATCCGAAGTTCATCGAGGCGATCGACACCATCCTGGCTGGCTGCGCCAAGCACGGGGTATCCCCAGGAATTCACTGCTCGCCAGAGCTCGCGGGCAAGCGCCACGAGCAGGGCTTTCGCATGCTCTCAGTCGGGTACGACTTCGGCCCGGTGATGGCAGCGCTCCGCTCTGATCTGAAGACTTCTCGAGCCGCCACGACCTAGCGACGGGTAGCTTCTACGTATGGGCGACAAGCGCAAACGATGGGGTCCATCGACCGACAAGTCTGCGGCTGCATCCGAGATAGGTGCTCCAGAGGTCAGGTCGGAGGACGAAAAAAAGGGTGGTCTGCGCCGTCGGTTGATCCTCGGGGTCATTGCCCTCGTTCTGCTGGTTTTGGCCTATTGGATAGGCGGCGCGGTGATTCCTCGCTGGTGGGCGCAGCGGCTGGGCAACGTCATCGATGGTGGTCTTCTGGCTGGCACGGTCTTGGGGCTGGCGATCGGCGCCATCTTCACGTTCCTTCCGATCGCTGCCCTACGCATTGGTTGGCGCCTTCGCGGCGGTTGGAAGCGAACGTTGTGGTTCTTGCTTGGTGCCACCGTGCTTGCGGGTCCCAACCTGGCCACACTCGGCATCGTGCTGGGAAATGGCAACGCGGCCCACGCCGGCGAACGCATTCTCGATGTAGAGGGTCCCGGCTTCCGTGGAGGGAGCCTGGTGGGCGCCGTGCTGGCTGCGCTGGTCTCCTTTGGTGTAATTGCGTTGCTTCGCAGCCGACGAAAGAACAAGACCAAAGCGGGCGAGCTGCAAGCCGAACTGAAGATCCGCGAGGGCCTGGACTCGTAGCCCATTCCCCCGGCCCTGCGGGGGCGACGACCGACCTTGGCCGTCCTAGTCGCCGGGTTAGTCGAAGACGACGGTGCGGTCGCCGATGCGGAAGATGCGGTCTTCGGCTTGGGCCTTCACAGCCCGAGAAAGCACGACCCGCTCGACATCGCGTCCCTTCACCACCATCTGATCGGCGCTGTCTCGGTGACTCACAGGAGCAACGTCCTGGGCGATGATTGGACCCTCATCGAGGTCGGCGGTGACATAGTGGGCCGTGGCCCCGATGAGCTTCACGCCTCGCTCCCACGCCTGGTGATAAGGCTTCGCTCCTTTGAATCCAGGTAGGAACGAGTGGTGGATGTTGATGATCCGACCATCGAGCTGCGAGCAAAGCTCGTTGCTGAGAATCTGCATGTATCGGGCCAGCACTACGAAGTCGATGTCGTGCCGTGCGACGAGATCCATCACCCTGGCTTCGGCTTGGGGTTTGGTGTCGCGAGTAACAGCAACGTGCTCGAAGTCGACGCCGTTCCGAAGTACCACATCACGCAGATCGGGGTGGTTGGACACGACGAGTGGGATATCGAGCAAGAAGTCGCCGGCGTTGCGGCGATAGAGCAAATCGAGCAGACAATGGTCGTACTTCGAGACCATCAGCATGGCTCGACGAGGGGAATCCTCGCGGCGGACATGCAGCTCTGCGCCGAGAGCTTCGGCCCGTTGCTGCAGCGTTGCCTGGATCTTGGCCGCATCGAACTCGCTGGCTTCGAAACGGGTGCGCATACAGAACGTTCCGCTGGCCGGGTCGCTGAACTCGGCGTTCTGCAAGATGTTGGCGTCGACGTCGACCAGTCCGGCGGAAACGCTAGCTACGACGCCTTTGCGATCGGGACACGACAGCCGAAGGATGTGAACGGGCATCGGTTGAAGGGTAGTCGTAGGATCTCGGCGGCCGGACAGGCCGAAGTGGCCATCTTCAGGCCGAAGTTGCCATCACCAGCGAGAACCGGAAGTGAGTCGCAACCGTGAAAACCAGCGTTGCCATTGTTGGAGCAGGGCCGGCCGGGTCGCTGCTGTCACTGATCCTGCATCGGGCCGGCATCGACAATGTCGTTGTCGAACGGCAGACCCGTGCCTATGTGCTCGAGCGGGTACGGGCCGGTGTCCTCGAGGCCGGAACGATGGACACCTTACGACGTCATGGTGTCGGCGATCGGATGGATCGCGAGGGTCATATACATGAGACCGTGAACATCGGGTGGCGGGGTGAGGAGATGCTGTCGATCAACACCCAGGAGCGGGTCGATCGGCAGATGATGGCCTACGGACAGACCGCTATTCAGGAAGATCTGTACGCCGCCCTTGATGCCAACGGCACCCCGCCCATCTTCGAGGCGGTCGACCTGGAGCTCCACGACGTGGCCACCGAAAGGCCCTCGGTCACCTTCATTAAAGATGGTGTGGTCGAGCGCATCGACTGTGACTACGTCGCCGGGTGCGACGGCTTTCACGGGGTCTCGCGCCAGACGATCCCCGACGGCGTTCGCACCGAATACGAGAAGGAGTATCCGTTCGGATGGCTCGGAATTCTGTCTGAGACGCCACCGCTACCCATTCTGCTGTACGCCAACCACGAGCGCGGATTCGGACTCTGCTCGATGCGGACGCCCACGCTGAGCCGCTATTACGTGCAGTGCCCGCTCACGGACTCCGTCGACGACTGGTCAGACGATCGGTTCTGGGACGAGTTGCTAGCTCGGATGCCGTCGGCTCAGCGGTCGCAGATCGTCACCGGGCCATCGGTCGAGAAATCGATTGCCCCGCTGCGAAGCTACGTGGCCGAACCAATGAGCTACGGAGCGCTGTTTCTCGCTGGCGATGCAGCCCACATCGTGCCTCCCACCGGCGCAAAGGGTTTGAATCTCGCGGTGTCCGATGTGCACTACCTCTCCGAAGCGTTCATCCAGAGGTATCAGCGGGGGTCGATGATCGGTCTTGATGGCTATAGCGACCGAGCGCTGCGCCGCGTCTGGGCCGCCGTTCGCTTCTCGTGGTGGCTCACCAAGCTGCTCCATCGCTTTCCCGATGACACGCCATTCGACGTCAGAGCCCAGGAGCAGGAGCTGTCGCACCTGGCAACCTTTCCCCTGGCTCAAGCGGCCATGGCCGAGCAATATGTCGGCCTTCCCTACTGAAGAGGTTCTGGCGTGATTAAGAGGGTTCTGGCGTGAGAAGTCGGTTTGAAGAGGGGCTCGATCCGAATCCGGGCAATGACATGCCGCTCGAGCCAGCGAGTTTCCTGGTTCAGACGGCGGCTGCGTTCCCCCGACGAGAAGCCATGGTGCACGGCGAACGCCGATTTACCTTCGCCCAACTGCTCGACCGCAGTGTCCGGTTGGCCAGTGCCCTCAGCCAACGCGGGATCGGCAAGGGCGATGTTGTCTCGCTGATGGCGGCGAACACGCCCGAAGCTCTCGAGGCTCACTACGGAGTCAACATGGTTGGAGCGGTGCTGAACCCGCTGAACATCCGACTCGACGCGGCCGGAATTGGCTTCATTCTCGACCATGCTCAGACGGCGGTGTTGCTTACCGACACCGAGTTCGCTCCGGTGATCGCCGACGCTCTTGACCGGTGCGAGGTTGACCCGTTGGTCATTGATATCGCCGACCCCGAGTTCGGCGGCCCGCACCGGACACTCGGACAGATCGACTATGAGACGCTGCTGGGCGAGGGCGATCCGAGTTTCGATTGGCCGGGGGTCGACCATGAGCGCCAGGCCATTTGCCTGTCCTATACCTCTGGAACCACGGGTGATCCCAAGGGCGTCGTCAGTAACGCTCGGCAGATCTATCTGAACTCAATGGGTCAGGTGGCGATGTGGCCTATTCCTCGTCATCCGAGGTACCTGTGGACTCTGCCGATGTTCCATGCCGTCGGCTGGTGCATGCCGTACGCGATGGTGCTGATGGCTGGCGTGCAGATCGGGCTACGCAAGGTGGACCCCGCCGAGATCTTCCATCTCCTCTCTGCGGAGGGCGTCACGCACATGTGCGCCGCGCCGATTGTTCTCAACGCACTCATCAATGCCCCGGGCGAGGTGCGCCCGGATGGTCCGGTCGATGTTGCGGTTCTTACGGCAGGGTCGGCGCCGCCTCCCGCCGTGTTGTTCGGGGCCGAGGCGCTGGGCTTCAAGGTATTGCATGTCTACGGGCTTACCGAGGTGGCAGGGCCCCAGACCTACAGCCCCGATCAGACAGAGTGGGAAGGTCTGCCAGCCAAGGAGCTAGCCAGGCTTCGGGCTCGCCAGGGCGTGCCGATGGGAACGCTGCAGGGCGGCATCATCGTGGCCGATCCCGATACGTGTGAGCCTGTGCCCCGTGATGGTGAGACGGTTGGCGAGTTGCTGATGCGAACCAACACCCTCATGAGCGGCTACCTGGCAAACCCTGCAGCCACGGAGGCGGCCTTCAAAGGCGGTTGGTTCCACAGCGGGGATCTCGGAGTGTGGCACGAGGACGGGTACGTCGAGATCAAGGACCGTTCGAAGGACATCATCATCTCTGGCGGTGAGAACATTTCGTCGGTCGAAGTCGAGGCCGTTCTTTACGACCATCCCGAAATCCTCGAAGCCGCTGTTGTTGCCGCTCCACATGAGAAGTGGGGTGAGACGCCGTGCGCATTCGTTGCCCGGCAAGACGGCTCCGAGCTCGACGAACGCAGCGTCATAGCCTGGTGCCGCGATCATTTGGCTCACTACAAGTGCCCGACCAAGGTGGTGTTCGGCGAATTGCCGAAGACCTCAACGGGCAAAGTGCAGAAGTTCGTGCTGCGAGCCCAAATCACGCCACCGAGCTGAACCGCTCACTCGAGGCGAAGAAGAGCTTCTTGGTTGACCGTCGCCACCATCGTGCCGCTGCTGTTCCAGACGCTTGCCGAGGCCAGCCCGCGCTCGTTGCCAACGGTCAAGGGTCGTTGATCGAGAAAGTGCCACTCGTTCAGATCGAAGCGTCGGTGGAACCACATCGCGTGGTCAAGGCTGACGAAGATGACTCCGGGGGTCCCCCAGGTGGCGCCCCATGGCATGGCGACGGTGTCGGCCAGTGACTCGTCGCTCTGATAAGCGAGAATGGCGGCGTGAAGGTTGGGGTCGTCAGGCAACGTCCCATCAGCCTTTACCCAAAGACGAATGCCCCCATGTTCCGAGGGGCCGTCCGGCGCCCAGGGAGCGTTGACGGTTCGGATGTCGAGCCCGTAGTCGCGCATGGCCCAGTCCTCGGGCAAAGGCAGCACGTCGTGGCTGGTCATCAGTTCGCGATAGGTCGGCAGTGAGAGGGGATCAGGGACCGAGTCGAAATCGACGGGTGACGGAGCGTCAAACGTTGGTCCGTCAGCGTCGACGGTGAACGAAGCGGTGAGCTCGAACTGCACCTTCGCACCCTCACTCGGCAGGCCATCCTGAGCTATCCGCACTCGCCTGGTGCAGAAGCTACGCCCATCACGGGTTCGCTCGACCTCGAGCAGATAGGGGCGTCCGGGCTGGCCACCTCGCAGGAAGTAGCCGTGAAGCGAGTGGATGAGGCGCCCCTCGTCGACGGTGGCGCTCACGGCGGCTGTTGCCTGGGCCAGAAAGTGGCCGCCGAATGTGGCTTCCACCCCGTCGTTCGCCGATCCGATTCCAGTGAAGGTGTCGGATCCGTTGGGTTCGAGGGTGACAACGGCTAGGAGATCGTCAAGCGCGGTCATGGTGCTCTCGCATGCGGCTGATCGTAGTGGGTACCGTGCTGTCTTCGAAGAGGAAGTCGAGACGCGTCGTGACCGGCGCGGGCGTCCGGGGGATGCAATGGAGATATGCCAGCAGGAGATCACTGACCGCAGCGCCTGGCAGGGCGCACAGCTGGTCGACGACCGATCCTGGGAGCACCATCTGCGCCCAAGCGATATCGATGACATCGAGGCCTCCCTTGAGTCGGTCAACAAAGCCGGGCTGAGCCTGAGCAATATCGGCGCTTCCGACTTCGCCGTTCCCTCCCTGGCACCGGTCTTGGCCACGATTGGACAGGAGATACGCGACGGCCGCGGGTTCGCAATGCTGCGTGGGTTGCCGGTCGAGCGCTACGAGCTCGACGACCTCGAGAAGATCTACTGGGGTCTGTGCTCTCACCTTGGTATCGGGATGACTCAGAACAGCGACGCCAGCCTCATCCACTACGTCACCGATGGCACCCTTCGCCCGAACCAGGGTGGACGCGGGGTCGGGAGCCCACGGCGCTCGTCACTGCATGTCGATCTCACCGACGCGGCCTCGCTGCTCTGTGTCCGGCAGGCGCCTGACAACCCTGCCAGCTGGGTGGCCAGCTCGGTCCAAGTGCACAACGACCTTTTGTCCAAGAACCCCGCTGCCTTGGCCCGCCTTTATGAGGGCTTCGAGTGGGATCGGTTGGACGAAGAGGGACCAAGCGAGACGCCCACCACCGGTTACAAGGTGCCCGTTTTCAGCGCGGCCGCCGACAACGGTTCGCCAAAGATCTCTTGTCGCTACAACCGCTACTGGATGGCGCAGGCCCTGAAACGGACAGCCGATCGGCTGCCAGATGACGTCTGGCAGTTGTTCAATCTCTTCGACGAGACTGCCGACGCCAACCATCTGGCCATTCAGTTCGAACCGGGCGACATCCAGTTCATCAACAACTTTACGGTGCTTCACGGGCGCGACGCCCACGCTGAAGTTCCCCAGGAAGAGCACAAACGGCTGCTCATGCGAATTTGGCTCGATTTCGACGTGCCGAGGCCGGTGGCCGACGACGCACTCGTTCGGCTCGGGGTCGGTCGCCACGGTTCACTCGGCTGGACGGTCGACCAATTCAATGCCGGGGAACATCTCGGTGCCCATCCACGCTCGGCCGATGGCCGTCCTCTTACCGGAGTCGCCCTCTGATGCTTCGCGGTCTCAACATGGATCGGCAACTGCTGATCTCGTCACTGATCGACTACGCCGGCCGCAACCACGGAAACACACCGGTCGTTACCAAAGGTTCAGACGGACACGTTGTTCGCACCAACTGGGCCGAGGTGGGGGAGCGGGCAGCAAAGCTGGGCACGGCTCTTCAGACCGCCGGAGTCGAAATCGGTCAACGGGTGGCAACCATTGGTTGGAACGACCACCGCCACCTTGAGGCCTACTACGGGATTACGGGAATTGGCGCGGTGCTCCACACCGTCAACCCACGGCTTCACGACGACCAGCTCGTCTACATCATCAACCATGCTGCTGACACCATCGTGTTCGTCGACCCCGACTTTGCCGACATGGCCGACCGAATCGCCGACCGCTGTCCGACCGTGAAGCAGTGGGTCAGGTTCGACGACGAGTACGAGCTGTTCATCGCCGATCACGAGCCCTTGCTCGAGTGGCCCCTGCTCGACGAGTGGTCGGCCGCCACCCTTTGTTTCACCTCCGGCACGACCGGCAATCCAAAGGGGGTTGTTCAGAGTCATCGCAGCATCGTCCTGCAGACGTGGGCGACGTGCAGCGGTGACGGGCACAACGTCAACTCGGGCGAGGCAATCTTGCTGGCCGTGCCAATGTTCCACGTCAACGGCTGGGCCATGCCGTTCGCTTCGGCCATGGCTGGCGCCAAGCTGGTGCTACCGGGGCCCGACCTTGCTCCGGAGCGCCTCATCGAGTGGATCAATACCGAAGACATCACGCTGTCGGCTGGTGTGCCGACCATCTGGCTTGGCATGGTGCAACACCTGCAGCGCACCGGTGGTGACATTCCATCGTTGCGGCGGATCGCGGTTGGTGGTGCTGCCGCGCCGCGATCGCTGATGGACACGCTCGAAGACGACTACGGCGTATTCGTCTCCCATGTTTGGGGCATGACCGAGATGACCCAAGGGTCGGCCGGTCGCTTCACCCACCGGGTCGAACGCATGCCCCGCGACGAGCAGCGCAAGCGCCAGGCCATGGCTGGCCGCGAGCTTTTCGGCGTCGAGCTGAGGCTCATCGACGAGGCCGGCAACGAGGTGCCCCGCGACGGCGAAACGCCGGGTGAGTTGCTAGCTCGCGGTCCGTGGGTCGCAGCATCGTACTTCGAGCTCGAAACTCCCGATTCGCATACCGACGATGGTTGGTTGCGAACGGGCGACGTTGCAACCATGAACGACGAGGGCTACATCACCATCGTCGATCGGGCGAAGGACGTCATCAAGAGTGGCGGCGAATGGATCAGCTCGATCGATCTCGAGAACGCAGCCGTCGGGTGCCCTGGTGTGGCCGAGGCGGCAGTGATTGGTCTGCAACACGACCGCTGGGGCGAGCGTCCGCTGCTGTGTTGCGTGCTCGAAGCGGGTACCGCTCCCGATGCGGTGGGACCAGCAATTATCCTTGCCCATGTCGAACAGGAAGTCCCCAAGTGGTGGCTACCCAACGACGTTGTGTACATCGATGAGATCCCGCACACGGGCACCGGCAAGATCGACAAGAAGCTGCTTCGTCAGCGTTTTGCCGATCACACCTGGTCCGAAGGCTGAGCCATGACTCCAGGCAACGACTCGACGATCCAGGTCTACAATATTGCGGACAATCGCCGGCTTCGGGTGGTTCTGCCCGATGGCTACCACCGCAGTGAGCGGCAGTACCCGGCCGTCTATGTGCTTGACGAGCGCTGGAGCCTTGGCACCGTGGCCGACACCGCAACCATGTTGGGGATGCAGCGACTGATGCCCAAGGTGGTCATCGTTGGCGTCGGCTATCAGGACGACACGTTGGCCGTAGTCAGCGAACGGCGCGGTGGCGACTACACCCCTACCGAGTGGCCCTTCCCAGCCTTTACCTCGATAAAGGGCACGTATCCGTCGGGCGGCGCCGACCGCACGCTCGATGTGCTGATCGACGAGATCGTTCCCCTCATTGAGGGTGAGTACCGAATCGACACCTCCGATCGGGTGTTGTTCGGCCATTCGCTTAGTGGCCTGTGCGCCACATGGTGTTTTGCCACCCGGCCCGGTGTGTTCAATCGCTTTCTGTTGGCTAGCCCATCGGTGTGGTGGGACCACCAGTTCATGCTCACCCAGCCACTGTCCGACCCCGATGACGGCGTTCGACTTTTCGTGTCGGCTGGTGAGCTCGAGCGAGGCACTGTTAGTGGCGTGTACGAGGCCGTCAGCGCCTTTGCCAGTCGGCTGTCCGATGCCGGTCATGACGCTGTCTTTCAAGAGCTGACCGGCGAACTCCACCATTCCACGATCGGTGCCGCCACCAGTGCCGGACTACGGGCGCTTTATCGCTGATCGCAGGTGTGGTCGCAGGACCTCATCACAGGGCACTATCACAGGGCATCATCGCAGGGAGCTTGCGATGTGTTTACGCGCCATAAGCGCAGCTGGTTACGATGCCTTCGTTGATCGTGCAGAAGACACTGACGGTTGGTTTCAGCAGCATCACAAAGTCGCCGGCTCCCTCGTCGTACAACAATTGGGCCGCTCCCAAGTCGGCGTCGGGCTCGGTTGGTGCCCACGGTTCGAAGATGGCCCGCACATCGGCCGGCGAGATAGCGATGGCCCCGGATTCATCGCCGGCGACGATGGCGGTGAAGAGTGCATCGACGGCTTCGGCGTCACTGGCGGCCGGCGCCAGAGTCTCGTCCCACCGGTCACGGCAAACCGGGGACACATAGTCGCTGAGCGAGTCGCCAGCCTGGAGGATGTCGAGGTAGTCAACGTCGCTGGCGTTGAGAACCTCGATGGCGGTGATGAGTCTGGGCGGGACGTCGGCTCCGAGCGCCTCTTCGAGAGCCGATGTGTCTCCGACCCGGCGATACGACAGATACGCGTCGCACAGCGTGGCTCCTTCGTCGCCTGCCTCGGGTTCGATCGGTGCGTCCGGCTCAGCTGGTGGGTCAGCCTCGGCCGGCGCACTTGTGACGACCGGTGCCGCTGTGATCGGTGCGCCGTCGCTCGTCTCGACGCCGACCGTGCAGCCGGTGAACCCGAGCGTTGACACCAGCAGGGTGATCATAAACCGTTTCATAGGATCACCGTACGAACTCGGACTGCCTCGCGGGGGCACCCCCTGAGCTAGCTTCGCCTCGTCAACCGAAGGAGATGCCGGTGCCTGAACCAAAGCGGCTGTTGTTCAACGCCTTCTCGATGAACTGCGTTTCTCATCTGAACCACGGCCTGTGGGGCCGAGACGACACTCGACAGACCGAGTACCTCACGCTCGAACCCTGGCTCGAGCTGGCGAAAATCCTCGAGGCCGGTTGCTTCGACGCACTGTTTCTGGCCGATGTGGTCGGCGTGTACGACAACTATCGCGGTGGCCCCGAGACATCGCTGCGCGAGGCAATGCAGGTGCCGGTCAACGATCCGACGCTCTTGATTCCCGCAATGGCGACGGTGACGAAGAACCTGGGTTTCGCTTTCACCAGCTCGATTTTGTCGGACCACCCCTACAACTTCGCCCGCAGGGCCTCCACCCTCGATCACCTCACCAATGGTCGGATCGCTTGGAATATCGTGACCTCGTATCTGCCGGGCGCGGCTCGCAACCTCGGATTCGCGGAGCTGCCCGACCATGACGACCGCTACGAGCGGGGCGACGATTACCTCGAGGTTTTATACAAGCTTTGGGAAGCGAGCTGGGACGACGACGCTGTCGTCAAGGACAAGGTGGCCGGTGTGTATGCCGACCCAAGCAAGGTTCACCTCATCAATCACGAGGGTCCCTATTACCAGGTGCCGGGGCCGCACCTCTGCGAACCATCGCAGCAACGAACTCCCGTGTTGTTCCAGGCCGGCTCATCGGATCGGGGCCGCGAATTCGCGGCCCGCCATGCCGAATGCGCTTTCGTCGTCGGCAGCGTCGAATCGTCGGGGCGAATAATTGCCGATGTCCGGTCCCGGGCTGCCAAATACGGCCGACACCCCGAAGACATCAAGTTCCTTCAGGCGCTGTCGCCGGTAGTCGGAGGAACAGAGGCCGAAGCCAAGGCCAAAGAGGCCGAGTATCGCGGGCAGTTGTCGATCGAGGGCGGCTTGGCCCACATGAGCGGCAATATGCAGGCCGATCTCGGTGAGATAGACCTCGATCTCCCGCTGGCCGACTTCGACTTCAATGGTGTGCAGGGGTTCTTCAAGACGCTGGCCGAGACGGCCCCCGACAAATCCTGGACGTTCCGCGATCTGGCCCGACGACAGATCAGCGGCCAGTTCGCCACCGGCAGCCCGGAACAGATCCTGGCCCGACTCGAACGTTATGCCGCTGTAGGTGTCGATGGCTTCAATCTGATCTACGCAACCACACCTGGAACCTTCGTCGACTTCATCGACGGAGTTTCACCACTGTTGCGAGAGAAGGGCTTGATGCAAACCGAGTACCGGCCGGGTCCCCTTCGAGAGAAACTGTTTGGGCATGCCCGCCTCTCCGACCGCCACCCGGGAGCATCAGTGCGACGGTGACCTAGCACCACTTCAAAAGGCTTCGATCATCACGGCTGGCGCCCACCAATAGTTGGCGACGGCCTTTCGCTCGACGGACTCGAATCCGGCCCGGTGAAGATCGTCAGTCCAGCTGGCGATTGGCTGTTCGAACGTGAGTCGTGGGTGTTCGGGGTTGAACTGGCCCACCAACACCGGCATGAGGAACCCGGTTATAACGCGCGGATGGTCGGCGTACTCTGCGACGCCGGTCTCGTACCGAGCGACCGCGTAACGGGCATGTTCGATTGTTCGATCGGTATACGCCGGTACGTCGAACTCAACGATCAGCAGGCGATCGACTCGAGGTCGCAGGTACTCAAGAGCAGCGCGACGCTCGTTTGGCTCGAGGCTGTGCAACGCAAACGTCGACTGGGCCAGCTGCCACCGTTCGTCGGAGTCGAGACCGTCGAGGAAGTCCGACAGACTCAGGTTGTGGGCCCCGACCCACCGCCCGGGAATCTCGACCGACTTGGCGGCGAGGGAAAGGAGCTCAGCCGACGGGTCGACCAGATCGATGGTGGCCACATCGGACTGAAGAACCGTTCGGGTCACTCGGCCATCGCCGCAGCCGATATCGAGGACTGACGTTGGGTGCAGCTCTCGGTGGCGGGCCCCGACCATCTCGATAGTGAGGGCATAGAGGCTCGGATTCGTCCCGTTGTCGATGAACTCGGCGAAGGCGGTCGGTTCGTCGTACACGCCGTCCTGTAGGGCGGCCGTGAGATAGCCGACTAGCGCTGGCGCGAGGAGGCTCGGGGTCGGTGCTTCGTGGACTTCCAGGGCCAGGGCGACGGCCCGTTCGATGTCGGAATTTGCAATGGCCAGCAGTGTTTGTTCGAGGCTCACGAAAGCTCCTTCGGTCAGCCATCATGCTGCCCCATCTGGGCGACGGGTAGAAGCGACGTGGAGGAGTGATCGGGATGAACATGCTGGACGTCGGCGCAAGGCTGGCCGAGAATGGAGCCATGTCGGAGCTACCGGGCCAGACTCGCCGAGTGTTCGTCGAGGACATCAGGAGAAACGGAAAGTTCCTTCGCTGCAGCTGGCATCGCGACGATCACGCCTTTGTACTGAGCACCTGGGACCGCGATGTCTGCGTCTCATCGGCGCGGCTAGGCCCGGACGACGCTTCCCAACTGATCTCCGGTATGGCCGCGGGCTTGGCCGACGCCGTCCGTCATCCGCAACCAGCGACCGACCCCGTGTCGTTACCCGCGACCCATCGGGCGACCCGACCTCAACGGTTGCGCATGCGGCTGAACGTGTTCCTCGACACGGCTCGATCTCGTGTCGCGAGGTCAGGCGACGCCGAGGTAATCGAACTCAAGTCGCAGGTGGCGCCTGAGCGAGCCAGCACCGACGAGAGCCGGCTGGGCTAGAGCAACGAGATGAGGAACTCGCGTGTGAGCTGGCGCTGGTCGCGGCTGCCAAACTCAGAAGCAGCGAACGTTGTCACTCCGCTCTCGGCAAGCCCCGAGACACGCTCGCGAACCTCTTCGACGCCGCCAATGATGGCGAGATCGGCTGGTCCGTCGTAGCCCTCGCGGTCGAGCATGGCCCGGTATGAGGGCAGTGTGCCGTACATGGCAAATGACTTTGCAGCCCGCTCCCGAGCTTCGCCAGTTGCTTCGGCCGAACCGTCAGTGACACAGATCGGGAACCCGGCCACTACTTCAGGCTCGGGGCGACCGGCTGCCTCAGCCGCTTCCTTGATGACCGGGGCCGAGTGCTCGGCGATGGTCGTGGGGCCGGTCATCCAGAGGATGGTGCCATCAGCGAGACGGCCGGTGACCTTCAACAGCTGAGGTCCGAGCGCTGCCATCATTACCTTTGGAGCCGGCGCGTCGTACGCCAGGTCGGCCTTGGTGGTGAGGGTCTCACCCTCGAAGCGAACCTTCTTGTCGTGCATCAGCGGCATCAGAATCTCGAGATACTCGCGTAGGTGCCGGATGGGCTTGTCGAACGAAATGTTCCAGCTTCCCTCGACCACCGGCTTGTGTGAAGGTCCAATGCCCAGCACCAATCGGCCATCGATGGCGGCGTTGACCGTGAGCGCCTGTTGTGCGAGAGACATGGGGTGTCGGGGATACGTGGGCACGACGGCCGTGGCGAAGGTGATGTCGGGAACGGTCTGGCCGGCCACGGCGATGGCAGTGAGGGTGTCCTGGCCGAACACCTGCGGGATCCAGAGGCTGTCGAGTCCCTGCTGCTGGGCAGTGCCAGCCAACGTGGTGAGGCTCTCGATTGAATCAACGAAGGCAAAAAGTCCGATCTTCATGCGACCATCCTCGCAGTAGGAGTGGGACCACCGCCATTGGGCTGCTAAACCGGCTGGCATGACTGGCATGTACTTCGAAGAATTCGAGATCGGAAAGCGCTACGAGCATCAGCCCGGACGCACCGTGACCGAAGCTGACAATCTCCTATTCACCACCCTGTCGATGAACCCGCAGTCGCTGCATCTCGATGCCGTCTTCGCAGGTCAGTCGCAATTCGGTCAGATCCTGGTGAACTCCCTGTTCACCTTGGCCACCGTGATCGGCCTGTCAGTAGGCGACACCACCGTGGGCACGACGGTGGGAAATCTGGGCTTCGACGAGACGAAGTTCCCCGGTCCGGTCTTTGTCGGTGACACGATCTTCTCCTCGACGGTGATCACCGACAAGCGCGAGTCGAAGAGCCGCCCCGAGTGGGGCATCGTTACCTTCTCTCACGAGGGGCATAACCAGCGGGGCGAGTTGGTCTGCACTTGTGTGCGCAAGGGCATGATGATCAAGCGATCTTCACTCGGTCCCGACGATCTCGTTGGCCCCTGGCACGGCTCGCGGGCAGCAACGGAAGGCGACAGCCAATGACCACCGTTCGACGCTGCGCCCACTTTGTGCCCGGTGCAAGCGAGAAGATGCTCACCAAGGCCCTCGCCACCGAGGCCGATGCCCTAGTGCTCGACCTCGAAGACGCCGTCACTCCCGAGAACAAAGACGAAGCCCGCGGCATCGTCTCGGGTTGGTTGGCCGATGTTGACTTTGGTCGTCAAGAGCGGATGGTGCGGATCAACCCCATCGACACGCCTTGGTTTCGGGCAGACATGGAAGCAACCATGGTGAACCCGCCCGACTCCTACCTCGTGCCAAAGATTCACGGCCCAGATGACGTGCGCATGATCGATCGGGTCGTTTCTGAACTCGAGACGCAACACGGTCACGAACCCGGGGGCGTGAAGCTTGTGGTGCTTGGCACCGAGACGGCTGCGGGGTTCCAGAACATCGCCCAAATCCCCTGCGTTCCGCGGGTCGATGCCCTTACATGGGGCGCCGAGGATCTATCGGCCGCCCTTGGCGCTCGACGCAATCGCGGGCCCGACGGCAAGTACCTGCCACTGTTCGAGCAGGCTCGTACTGCGTGCATGGTTTCCGCAGCCGCAGCTGGCGTGCAGCCGCTCGACACCGTGTACGTCGACATCACCGATCCCGAAGCGCTCCGCCAAGACTGTCTCGATGGTGCATGGATTGGGTTCACCGGGAAGATCAGCATCCACCCGAGCCAGATCGATGTGATCAACGAGGTCTTCACGCCATCCGACGAAGACGTCGCACGGGCCAACGCTCTTCTTGACGAGCTCGTCCTGCAGCAAGCCCAGGGCAAGATGGCGTTCCGGTTCGAAGGGCAGATGGTCGACGTTCCTCACTTCACGCAGGCCAAGCGCATCATCGCCCTGGCCGAGGCGTTGGCCGCCGGCTAGCTGGCACCGCTGAGGCCCCGTTGGCTGCCATGCTGACGGACATGACCGAGATCGAGACCGCTCCGGCCGAACGGGGCGTGTTCGCCAACCGCACGCTGAACATGCGCGCTGTCCAGGCCATTGGTTATGACATGGACTACACGCTCATTCACTACCGACCGGAGGAGTGGGAGCGGGCCGCGTTCGATCACGCACGAGAACTCTTGGCTGCACGGGATTGGCCGGTGGCCAACCTGATCTTCGACCTGGAGCACTTCACTATCGGTCTCACCTTCGACCTCCAGCTCGGCAACCTGTTGAAGGCCACCCGTTTCGGCTATGTCGTTCGCGGTCGGCATGGCAACGAAATGCTGAGCTTCGAACAGCAACGGGATCTGTACCGCGAGACCGTGGTGGACCTGGCCGAACCTCGATTCGAATTCATGAACACTCTGTTCGAGCTCTCTCGGGCCAGCCTGTTCAGTCAGCTGGTGGCGCTCCACGACCAGCAGCCGTTGCCGGGCATCACTAGCTACGCCGACTTGTACCGGGCCGTGAACGACGCGTTGACCGAGACGCACATGGCTGGGGCACTGAAGGTTGACATCGTGGCCGATCCTGATCGGTTCGTGGAGGTTGACCACGACATCGTGCAGACGCTGCTCGATCAACGGGCCGCTGGCAAACAGCTGTTGCTGATCACCAACAGTGAGTGGGAGTACACCCGCCACATGATGGCGTACTGCTTCGATGAGGTGTGTCCGGGCAACAGCACCTGGCGTGACCTGTTCGACATCGTCATCGTTTCGGCGGCCAAGCCTCGCTTCTTCTCTGAGACCAATCCGATCTACCGGGTGGTCGACGAAGAACAATCGCTGCTGGCTCCGCATGTTGGTCCGCTGCTGGCAGGCGAGGTGTACTTCGGGGGCAACGCCCGCATGGTCGAGGAAACGCTGGGCGTCTCGGGTGGCCAGCCGTTGTATGTGGGTGACCATCTTTTCGGCGATGTTCACGTCACCAAGGACGTTCTTCGATGGCGAACCGCGCTGATTGCTCGCGAGCTCGAAACCGAGGTTCGCGAGGGCATGCTCTTCGCCGATCACCAGCGGGCGCTCGAAGATCTGATGGCAGAAAAGATCGTGCTCGATCGGCGGCAAGCGCAATTGCGATTGTCCAAGCTGTCGGGTGGGGAGGCCGAGGAGTTGTCGAAGGTCACCGCTGCAGCGCTCAAACTCGACGAGCAGATCGCACCGTTGGCTCGGGCCGCCGCAGAGCTCGGTAACCCGCTTTGGGGTCCGCTGATGCGAGCTGGAAACGACAAGAGCTTGTTTGCCCGCCAAGTCGAACGCTACGCCGACGTCTACATGTCGAGAGTATCGAATCTGCGGTACGAGACGCCGTTCGCCTACCTCAGAGCGGCCCGCGGCTCACTTCCGCACGATCAATCGCGCTGAGGTACGTTGCTTGCTCCGAGCGAGCGAAGGGACCACAAAAGATGTCGAGACTTGAAGGCAAGGTTGCACTGATTACAGGCGGTGCCCGAGGACAGGGCGCAGAAGAGGGCCGGTTGTTCGCCTCCCACGGTGCGAAAGTGGTACTCACCGATGTTCTCGACGAGGAGGGTGAAGCAACGGCGGCAAGCATCGACGGGGCCACCTACCGCCACCTCGATGTGACGTCGGAGTCTGAGTGGCAGTCGGTTGTTGATGGCGTCATGAGTGATCACGGCCACCTCGACGTGCTGGTGAACAACGCCGGCATCGATCTGGTGAAGAAGCTCCTTGCAACGACGTTGGAAGACTTCGAACGGGTCGTCGCTATCAACCAGCGAGGCACGTTCCTAGGTATGCGCACCGTGGCCGAGGCACTCAGCAAGGCCGAACTCCCCGGGTCGATTATCAACATCAGCTCGGTCGCCGGGCTCGAGGGCGTCGCCAATCACGGCGTTTACACGGGCAGCAAGTTTGCCGTCACCGGCCTGACGAAGGCGGCGGCGAAGGAGTGGGGTCGCTATGGCATCCGAGTGAACTCGGTGCACCCCGGGATCATCGAAACGCCAATGACGGCCGGGCTCCGTCCCTTCACCGACGACGAGGTCAAAGTCAAGGTTGAGCGCAGCATCCCAATAGGTCGGGTGGGTCAGTCGATCGACATCGCCAACATGGTGCTCTTCCTGGCCAGCGAAGAATCGAGCTACTGCACTGGCCAGGCCTTCACCGTCGATGGCGGCGTGCATTCGTAGCTCCCTGGCCCGCTGCCGTCAGGCGCCTGTGTTAGGCGCAGACGGCAGCGGCCCACAGGGTCAGTCGAAGGTGATGACGGTACGGGCGACTTCGCCAGCCTTCATCATGGCGTAGCCCTCGTTGACGGCATCGAGGGTCATGGTGGCGGAGACCATTTCGTCGAGCATCAGCCGGCCGTCGAGATACATGTCGATCATGCGGGGGATGTCGGTGCGGAACTGGTTCGAACCCATCATCGAGCCCTGCAACTTCTTCTCCTGAAGGAAGTCGATTCCGCGAAGCTCGACGACGTCCTTCGACGACACCATGCCGATGACGGTGGCGGTGCCACCCATCTTCAGCATGTCGAACGACTGACGGACGGTCTGTGCTCGGCCGATGGCCTCGAACGAGTAATCGACTCCTCCGCTGGTTATCTCTTTCACCGCGCCAACAACGTCTTCGACCTCCGAAGCGTTCACGAAGTGGGTGCCACCCATTTGGCCGGCCGTCTCCAGCTTCGATGACGAGATATCGACAACGATGACCTTGTTGGCACCGGCGATGCGGGCGCCTTGCACAGCGGCGAGTCCGATGCCGCCGGCACCGATGACACACACGGTGCTTCCGACCTCGACTCGGGCGGTTCGAACAACAGCTCCGAAGCCGGTGGTGATGCCACAGCCGATGAGGCAGGCCTTGTCGAGCGGCATCTCTTCGGTGACTTTCACCAAGCCGTTCTGATGCACCAGCATCTCTTCGGCGAAGCCTCCGAGGCGGGCCATCTGGTCGACGGGGGTGCCGTCGGCCCTCGTGAGTCGAGACGCCGCATCCTTCGGGCGAGAGGTGGCCTTCGGATTCGAGCAGCGATTCGGATGGCCGCCGAGGCATTGGTCGCACTGACCGCAGAAGATGGACAGACAGGCAACGACGTGGTCGCCGGGCTTCACGTAGGTGACGTCGTCGCCAACAGCCTGGACGATGCCGGCCGACTCGTGACCCATGACGATGGGCAACTGGCTACGAAATACACCCTCCATGAAGTGCAGGTCGCTATGACACAGACCGGCGCCGACCGTTTGGATGAGAACTTCGCCCGAACCTGGTTTGTCAATGGTGAGATCTTCGATAACCAGTTCACCTGGTTGTTCGCTAAGAACCGCAGCCTTCATGAATGTCCCTTTCGTGAACACGCTCGTTGTACGAGATAGTGCCGACGTTAGAGGCGGGGCCCGAGCCAGGCCAGATAGGTGCTTGACGTGGCACGATGCCGGCAATGGAAAATCCACGAGGTCATGTGTTGGTCGCTGGGGTGTCCGGGGTGGTTGGCTTGGCTGCGGCTCGCCATTTCGCCGCCTTGGGTTGGGATGTCACCGGGTTATCCCGACGCAGGCCGCCGCGCCTCGACGACGTACCGCACCTGGCCGTCGACCTGAACGACCGGGAGGCCACGGCGAGGGCTGGCACCGAACTCGGCGACGTGACTCACTTGGTGTATGCCGCGCTCTTCGAGAAGCCTGGGCTTGTCGCCGGTTGGTTCGAGGCCGACCAGATGCAGCGAAATCTGGCCATGCTTGAGAATCTTTACGAGTCGCTCTCGGAGTCGGCAGACCTCCACCACATCTCGGTCCTTCAGGGAACGAAGGCCTACGGAGCCCACGTCGAGGCTATGGCGGTGCCGGGTCGTGAGCGGAACGCCCGACACCAGCACGAGAACTTCTATTGGTTACAGGAGGACTACCTGCGTCGGCAGCAGGCTGACGGTGCCTCTTGGGCGCTCACCATCCTGCGACCACAGGTGATTTATGGCGAGGCACAGGGGGGCAACATGAATGCGTTGCCGGCACTAGGGGTGTATGCCGCCCTGCTGCGCGCCGCTGGTCATCCCCTCCACTGGCCTGGCGGAATCGCGCCGATCAGCGAGGCCGTCGATGCCGACCTGGTAGCAAAAATGCTGGCCTGGGCCGCGGTCGAACCGTCCGCCGCCAACGAGACCTTCAATGTCACCAATGGCGATATCTACAGCTTGCGCAACGTATGGCCGGTGCTGGCTGACGCCTTTGGGATGGAGGTCGGCGACGACGTGCCATTGTCGTTGGCAGCAGCTCTGCCTGGCCGCGAGGACGAGTGGGCCGGTCTCGTCGAGCGTTTCGGGCTTAGCGCGCCGCCGTCTCTCGAGGCATTCGTCGGCCAGTCGTTCATCTACGCCGACCTGATGCTTGGGTTCGGACAACGGTCGGCCCGGTCGCCAGCGCTGGTCAGCACCATCAAGGCGCGCCAGGCTGGTTTTGCCGACTGTGTCGATACCGAGGACATGTTCACTCGCCTCATCGCCGCCTTTCAGGAGGCCCGGCTTCTTCCACCCAGCCGCTGGTAGCAGCGGCCGAATCATGGCTGCGGTCGCTTGCGTCGGCGCGCCTGGTTTCGAGACGCCGACGAGCGCGGTCTACCGTGCCACCCATGGGGACCACGATGCCGACCAGCTCCGGCTGGCATGACCACCCGATGATCGCCGCTGCTCGCAGCCTGGCCCCAGCGATAGCCGAAGACGCTGATCAGATCGAAGCCGGTGGTCGGCTCACCGACGCTGTGGCCAAGGATCTAACCGCGGCCGAGATCTTTCAGATGTATTTGCCCGCCTCGTTTGGCGGTCCGGAGGTCGAGCCCCTCACGGGCTTCAAGGTGTGCGAAGAGCTGGCTCGCGTCGATGCGTCGGTTGGCTGGTGTGCTCAGGTGTCGGCTGCCGTCACCGTCTTTCTTGCTTGGCTCGACCCGACTGCGCTGGCCGAGATGGTCGAAATTTCCGATGGTCCGCTGCACGTCGCCGGTTCGGCACGCCCGCTTGGTCGGGCAACCCGAGTGGATGGCGGCTTCAGGGTTACCGGACATTGGAACTACGCCAGTGGCGTTCGCCATGCCAATTGGTTCTTGGCTACCTCACTCGTCGACCGGCCCGACGGGTCCGAAGCAGCGCGCTCGATGCTGGTACCGATAGCCGATGGCGAGATTGTCGGCAACTGGGGTGTCGTCGGCATGCGAGGCACGGGTAGCGACGACTTTGTGCTCGACGATGTGTTCGTTCCGGAGGGCCGGGTCGGATCGAACCGATGGATCACCGAACGACGGGGGTCGCTGTATGACCCTCGGCTCCTGATGGTGGCCACGTGGGCTCCCACCGCTGGTGTTGGTATAGGTATCGCTCAGGGCGCGCTGGATGCGCTCATCGAGCTGGGGGAGCTGGGCTCGACGGGTTCGCCGTTGCCGCTCAAGACACGGGCTGGAGTTCAACAGGCCGTTGCCGAGGCTGAGACCATCACCGGATCGGCGCGGGCCTTTGCCGAGGAATCGATCGGTGCTGCCTGGCAGGTGCTGCTCGACGATGGTCCCGATCTGGATCGAGCTGTTGCGCGGGCCCAGCTGGCGATCACCAACACCCTGAACGAAGCCGTCCGCGTGGCCGACATCTGCTTCCACGCGGCCGGAACCAATGCCATCTCGACCGCCAATCGGCTGGAACGCTCACTTCGCGATGCCCATACAGCGGTGCAACACGCTGCTGGTCAGTCGATTCATCAGCGAGTGGCGGCCCGAACGTTGCTGGGTCTCGACCCGGAGCCCGCCGATCCTGCTCGCACCGGCCCGACCTCGCCTCGCACCTAGTTAGGCGAGCGCGGTTCTTCGACCACCGTCAGGGGAACCTCAACAGTGCGCCGGATTCGGCCTGGGAGGTCACTTGATAGCCACCGTGAGGCGCCGGCGGGCAGGGTCGAGATGATCACCTCGGTCGTTGGTTCTCGACGAACGGCGTTCTCGATGGTGATGAGGGGGTCGGCGTCGCCGATCTCGCCGGTGGCCGGTAGATCCAATGCTCCGAGCAGGGCGAGACGTTCTTCCAAGCGGTCACGGGCGCCAGTGAGGTCACCGTCGCCACTGAGCGGCACGACGATATGAAAGCGGGCCGGCGGGTCGGCGCTTGCGGCTCGGCTGCGGATGATGTCGGTGAGCTCGGAAGCAATAAGCGTGCGGTTGGCGACGACCACATAGCGCGGACCCAACCGCTCGCCTCGCTGCAGCACAGGAGCCAACCAACCTGTTTCTACCCGCTCGAAAAGTAGCTCGTGGCCACGAGCCCGCAAGATGTCGGCCCGAGTGCAGATGCCGACCAGCCGGTCTTTTTCAATGACCGGAAGGTGGCTGATGTCCTCGTCCACCATGAGTTGCAGTGCTTCGACGAGGTCGGCGGTCGGTGCGATGGTCACGACGTCGCGGAACGCCACCTCGCCGAGCGTCGCTTCCGGGTCGAGAGTTTCGGCGAGGAAGTCGCGCCGGCTGACGATGCCAATGCAGCGATCGTCGTTGTCGACTACCGGGTAAGCGCCGCGCCCTCGTTGCGCAATCTGATCCTCGGCCTGCCGTACGGTTGTCTCCGGCGGCAGCGTGTCAACGAGGCGGTTCATGACATCGGAGACGGCCGTTGTACGGAGAGCATCAGCCTTGAGCTCGCCGCCCACTCTGATGCCGCGTCGAGCGAGGGTCTCGGTGTAGAGACTGTGTTCCGAGAGTCCGGTGGCTACGAGAGCGGCGAGCACAGTGGCCAACATTATGGGCAGCACCACATCGAAATCCTGCGTGAGCTCGAACACGAAGACCATGGCGGTGAAGGGGGCTCGGGTGGCCGCGCCGAAGGTGGCGGCCATAGCCACGACGGCATAGGCACCTGTCGAAACGCCCAGTCCGGGGGCGACGTCGGCGGCGATGCTGGCGATCAGGCCGCCGAACGCGGCACTGATGAGTAGCACCGGGGCGAGGGTGCCGCCGGAGGTGCGAGATCCGAGGGCGATCCACCAGGACACGGTCTTCGCCACCACTACTGCGGCGAGCGTACCGATGGCGAGGCGGCCGGCAAGAACATCGTCGACGACGTCGTAGCCCACACCCAGAGACCGAGGCACAATCATGCCGATGGTGGCGAAGCCGAGGGCACCGATCAATGGGTGCCAAAATATGGGGAGCGGGAGTTTCCTGAAAAGACGCTCGGATGCAAACAACCCCGATGCGATCACGACAGCCAACAGCCCGGAAAGAATGCCAAGGAGGGCATAGAGCGGGAGCTTGTCGAGTCCGGCGTAGTCATGGGCCGGCACTTCGAATAGCGGCCCGCTTCCGAACAGAGCAGCGTGGATTCCTCCAGCGATACTTGCGGCTACCACCAACGGGATCAACGAACGCAACGAGAGCTCAAAGAGCAAGAGTTCGATAGCCAACAACACGGCGGCCAGCGGGGCGCCGAAGGTGGCGGTCATACCTGCAGCCGCGCCGGAAGCGAGCAAGATCTTTCGTTCCGAGGGAGTGACAGCGACGACTTGGCCAAGGAGCGAGCCAATCGCCCCACCGGTGACAATGATCGGCCCCTCTGCGCCGAAGGGAGCGCCGGTACCAATGGCGATAGCGGCCGAGAGAGGCTTGGTTACGGCGGTTCGGGGCTGTACCCGGCTCTGGCGTCGAAGAACCGCCTCCATTGCTTCGGGAATGCCGTGGCCGCGGATGATCGGCGACCATCGGGCGATCATCGAGATGACGGTGGCGCCGAGGACGGCAGCGATGATGAGTCGAGGCGAGCGGTCGTAGTCCGACAGAGAAGGGATCTCGCCCCATTCGAGCCGTCCGAAAAGTGCCAGATTGGTAAAAACGGCAATCATTCGCACCAGCAAATAGGCCGCGCCGCCGGCCAAGAAGCCCACGGCCGCCGCAAGCCCGACCAACAGCAAAAGTCGTCTTGTAGAGCGGGAAAAGCGCACGGATCCCCAAGGTGATCATCGGCCCGACCGCGGATGCGGCCGGCCGTGACGCTACATGTCCCCGGCCCCTGGCACCCAATGGCGTCGCCGATCGAGTGCCCTGTTTGATAGCAGCATGTTTTGATAAGAACATAAAGATATGTTTATCTAGTGATGTTCCCGTCGACAGGATCTTTGCATGGAAGGACTACTCGAAGCCTTGAAGGCAGCTGGTGAGCCGACGCGTCTTCGTGCACTGGCCGTGCTGGCTCGGGGCGAATTGACGGTGTCGGAGCTCTGCCGGGTTTTGGGTCAAAGCCAACCGCGGGTCAGTCGACATCTTCGCCTTCTTTGTGACGCCGGTTTGCTCGATCGTCATGCCCAGGGGACGAGCGCCTACTACCGGCTTAGCCGTTCTGGCGCTGGCCGCCGCTTGTTCGACGCCATTCTGCCGCTTGTTGACCACGACGATCCCGTGGTCGTTCGTGATCTGGCCCGACTCGCCGATATTCGATCGGCGCGAGCCGAACGGGCCGCCGAGTATTTCGAATCGGTCGCCAGCGACTGGGATCGGGTGCGGGGCCTCCATGTGGCCGATACCGAGGTCGAGAGGGCGATGGTGTCTGCGGTCGAGAACAAGAACAGACTCTCTTCGGGCGGGCGCCCTCCTGACCTTCTTGATGTCGGCACCGGCACGGGACGAGTCCTTGAAATCTTCGCCGACCAGATCGAGAACGGTCTTGGCATTGATCTGAGCCAGCAAATGCTCAACCTGGCTCGCTCCCGACTCGATCATCTTGGTCTTCGCCATTGCGCCGTGCAGCACGGCAACGTCTACGACCTCGATGTTGGGGTCGGCTTGATGGACATCGCCGTGCTTCATCACGTGTTGCACTTTCTCGACGACCCAGCGATGGCGATCAACGAAGCAGCGAGGACGCTTCGACCAAATGGTCAGCTCCTGATCGTCGACTTCGACAGTCATGGGCTGGAGAGTCTGCGAGCCGACCATGCCCATCATTGGTTGGGCTTTGCCGATGCAGAAGTCATTGCTTGGTGCGAGGACGCCGGCCTCACTGATGTCTCGGTCACTCACCTTGGTCACACCATCGACGCCATCAGCGCAGGCGACGATTCCGAAACCCTCACCGTCACGCTCTGGGTCGCCGAGCAACGATCCGACGCGCCAGCGTTCTACAACTTGGAGGCCGCATCATGACGGCAACTCACGTTCAACATTCACAGCCGGCCACAGCCATCCGACCCATCACGGTGTCGTTTGAGTTCTTCCCCCCAGCCACAGAGGCCGGCCAGGTCAACCTGGCTCGTTGTGCCCAAGAGCTAGCGCCGCTGGCGCCGACCTTCGTCAGCGTCACCTATGGCGCGGGTGGGACGACGCAAGAGCGAACCCAGGAGGCCGTGTCGACGCTGGTCACTGACACCGATCTTGATGTCGCCGGCCACCTTACGTGCGTTGGTGCGACCCGGGATGAACTCGGTGGCGTAATCGATCACTATCTGGGGGCCGGTGTACGTCACATCGTGGCCCTTCGCGGAGATGCCCCGGACGGGCAGAGCGACGGTGCCGTGCCCGGCGGATACCGCGATGCGGTCGAATTGGTGGCCGGACTGCGCTCTCATGTCGAGGGTACCGAGGCCGCCGATCTCCAGATTTCGGTCGGTGCGTACCCCGAGGTGCATCCACGAGCGGCTTCACCCCAGGCCGACCTCGACAACCTCAAAGCAAAGATCGATGCCGGTGCCGATCGGGCCATCACCCAGTTCTTCTTCGACACCGATGTGTTCCTTCGTTTCCTCGAGACGGCTCGGGCCGCGGGTATCACCGTGCCGATCGTGCCAGGAATCATGCCGATCACAAGCTTCAGCGGCATCGCTCGATTCGCGGGACGCTGCGGGACGATCATTCCAGATTGGATGAGCGACCTTTTCGGCGGTCTCGACGAGAGCCCGGAGGTGCGCCAGCTAGTGGCAGCAACGGTGGCCGCAGAGCAGTGCCAAACCCTGGCCGAGTACGGCATCACCGACTTCCACTTCTACACCATGAACAAGCCAGAGCTGACGGCGGCTACGTGTCGCATGCTCGGAGTACGGCCCGCTGGTGATGCTGCAAGTGGCACCACCGAATCAGGTGAAACGACGACCGAACAGAGGCGAGTGTCTTGAGAAACCAGGCAGAGCGAGTAGGGCGACTTCGTCAAGCGATGGCCGAACGAATTCTGGTGATCGATGGTGCGATGGGAACCAGCATCCAAGGCCTCGAACTCAGCGAAGCTGATTTTCGCAACGACGAACTGGCCGGCCACTCGAACGATCTCTACGGCAACAACGATCTGCTGTCGTTAACTCGGCCGAAGCTCGTTGCCGAGATTCATCAGAGTTTTCTCGATGCTGGCGCCGATCTGATCTCCACCAACACCTTCAACGCCACCGTGATTTCTCAGGCCGACTACGGCACAGAACATCTGGCTCAACGGATCAACTTCGAAAGTGCCAAAATCGCACGAGGTGTGGCCGACGCAGCCACCGCGGCCAACCCCGATCGGCCCCGGTTCGTCGTCGGAGTGCTTGGCCCAACCAACCGCACCGCCAGCATCTCGCCTGACGTGAACGACCCTGCGTTCCGTGACATCACGTTCGACCAGCTGAAAGATGCCTACACCGACGCACTCGCCGGCTTGGTCGATGGCGGCTGCGATGTCGTGATGGTCGAAACGATCTTCGACACCTTGAACGCCAAGGCCGCCATCTACGCCATTCTCGAATACAACGAAGCCAGGCAAGACCTTGACCTGCCCATCATGATCTCGGGCACGATCACGGACCTGTCTGGTCGCACCCTGTCTGGCCAGACAGCGGAAGCCTTCTGGAACTCGGTCCGTCACGCAAGGCCCCTGGCCGTTGGTCTCAACTGTGCCTTGGGTATCGACGAGCTGAGAGGGCACATCACCGAATTGGCTCGTGTGGCCGAAGTCGCTATCAGTTGCCACCCCAACGCCGGCTTGCCGAACGAGCTGGGCGAGTACGACGAGGTCCCCAGCCACACCGCCGGAGTCATCGGATCGATGGCAGCGGCCGGGACGTTCAACCTGGTGGGCGGTTGCTGCGGCACAACGCCGGAGCACATCGCTGCCATTGCTGCAGCCGTCGATGGCTGTAAGCCACGGGTGCTGCCAGAGCCGCCGGTAGCCACCCGTCTTTCCGGCCTCGAGCCGATGACCATCGATGCCAACTCGCTGCTGGTCAACGTCGGTGAGCGTACGAATGTCACTGGCTCGGCCAAGTTCGCACAGTTGATTCTGGGCGAGGAATTTCAGGCAGCGGTCAGCGTCGCTCGCGACCAAGTCGAGAACGGTGCCCAGATCATCGATGTCAACATGGACGAGGGCATGCTCGAGTCGCTCGAGGCAATGGAGCAGTTCCTCAAGCTGATCGCGACCGAGCCCGACATCAGTCGTGTCCCGGTCATGATTGACTCGTCGAAATGGTCAGTTATCGAGGCCGGCCTGAAGTGTGTGCAAGGCAAGTCGATCGTCAACTCCATCAGCCTCAAGGAAGGCGAAGAGGCGTTCCTGGCCCACGCAACTGAGGCCCGCCGTCACGGCGCCGCTGTGGTCGTCATGGCGTTCGACGAAACCGGTCAGGCCGACACGCTCGAACGCAAGGTGTCCATCTGTGAACGGGCGTACAACATCCTGGTCGATCGGATCGGCTTCCCGCCGGAAGACATCATTTTCGACCCGAATGTGTTCGCCGTGGCCACCGGCATCGAGGAGCACGCCGAGTACGGCATCGCGTTCATCGAAGCAGCCCGGCAGATCAAGGAACGGATGCCCTTGGTCAACGTGTCGGGCGGACTTAGCAACCTGTCGTTCTCATTCCGCGGCAACAATCCCCTCCGCGAAGCAATGCACACGGTCTTTCTCTTCCACGCGGTGCAGGCCGGCATGAGCATGGCCATTGTGAACGCCGGGCGTTTGCCGGTGTACGACGACATTCCGACAGACCTGCGGGACCGGATCGAGGATGTGTTGTTCAACCGTCGCTCCGACGCCACGGAGCGACTGATCGAGGTGGCGAGCGACGCCAAGGGGCAAGCACAGGCGGCAGCAACCGACCTGAGCTGGCGAGAGGGCACCGTGACCGAGCGGCTGGTCCATGCCCTGGTGCGCGGTCTCGACGAGTTCGTCGTTGACGACGCCGAGGAGGCTCGGTTGGACGCGGGTCGTGCGCTCGAGGTGATCGAAGGTCCGCTGATGGATGGGATGAACGTCGTCGGCGACCTGTTCGGCGCGGGCCAGATGTTCTTGCCCCAGGTGGTCAAGAGCGCCCGGGTCATGAAGAAGGCGGTTGCCCATCTCGAGCCCTTCATGCTGACCGAGGGGGGCGAAGCGAAAACGGCGGGCAAGGTCGTACTCGCCACCGCCAAAGGCGACGTGCATGACATTGGAAAGAACATCGTCGGCGTGGTTTTGGCCTGCAACAACTACGAGGTCATTGACCTCGGGGTAATGGTGCCGGCGGCAAAGATCCTTCAGACAGCCAAAGAGGTTGGGGCCGATGTCGTCGGGGTCTCCGGCCTCATCACGCCCAGTCTCGACGAGATGGTTCACGTGGCAGCCGAGATGCAGGCGCAGGGCTTCGAGATGCCGCTGCTTATCGGTGGTGCGACGACCAGCCGTGTGCACACAGCGGTAAAGGTGGAGCCGGGCTATGAGCACGCGGTCATCTATGTGCCCGATGCATCCCGAGCGGTCGGTGTCGTCAGCGAGCTTCTCAGCGAGAGGTCAGTTGAGTACCGGGCCGGTATTCGAGCCGAGTACGAGACCGTACGAGTCGACCGAGCCAAGAACGCGTCGGCCCCTAAGGTCGTGTCGATCGAGGAGGCTCGGGCCAACCGAACACCCATTGTCTGGGATGACTTCTCGCCGGTTGAGCCGACGTTTACCGGCGTGCGGGTCATCACTGATATTTCGCTGAAGGAACTGCGCGACTTCATCGACTGGACGCCGTTTTTTCGCACCTGGGATCTGGCTGGCGCATATCCTCGAATTCTCGAAGACGACGTGGTTGGCGAGGCGGCCCGCAACGTGTTTGCCGACGCTCAAACGATGCTCGACCAGATCGTCGCTGAAGACTGGCTGGACGCCCGGGCCGTTGTCGGGTTCTGGCCGGCGAATGCCGATGGCGATGACATCACGCTGTTCAGTGACAACACTCGGCTGAAGCCGCTTGAAACTCTGCACACGCTCCGCCAACAGGTAATCCATGCCGATGACCGTCCCAACTTCGCGCTAGCCGATTTCATCGCACCGGTGGACTCTGGCAAAGCCGATCACATCGGGGCTTTCGCCGTCACAACGGGTACCGGTGTCGGTACTCGGTGCGCGGCGTACGAGGCAGCGAACGACGACTACTCGTCCATCATGCTGAAGGCGTTGGCTGATCGATTTGCCGAGGCCTGTGCCGAGTATCTGCACAAGCGGGTTCGCACCGATCTCTGGGGTTACCAGGGTGACGACTTCAGCAATGAGCAGCTGATCAAAGAGGTCTATCAGGGCATCCGCCCAGCGCCCGGCTATCCGGCGTGCCCAGATCACACCGAGAAGGGCACGATCTTTGAGCTTCTCGGAGCAAGCGATGCGATTGGTGTGAACCTGACGGAGTCGTTTGCGATGGATCCGGCGGCGTCGGTCAGTGGCCTCTACTTCGCCAACGCGGAGAGCCGGTACTTCGGGGTGCGCAAGGTTGGTCAGGATCAGCTGGCCGACTACGCAGATCGCAAGGGCATGTCTGTCGACGAAGCCGCCCGCTGGCTCGGCCCCGTCCTTTCCTAGCGTTCCGCTAGAAATGGATACAGCTAGCGGCTGAGGGCGGCCGCTTTCGTGGCTGATTCAACAATGCGGTCGACGTCGTCGGCGGCGATGTCGAGATGGGTCACAAGGCGCGTCGTTGGGTTGGCGGCGATCACGATGCCATCAGCGGCGAGAGCCCGCCCGAACGCGGCGTGATCGAGCTCGGCCAGTGACAAGAACACCATGTTGGTGGCGACCCCTTCGACGCCGACACCATCGATCGGAGCAAGACCCTCGGCCAGCCGAGCGGCATTGGCGTGGTCGTCGGCCATTCGTTCGAAGTGATGAGTGATGGCGTGATCACCGGCGGCGGCGAGGATACCGACCTGGCGCATGGCGCCCCCGAGCATTTTGCGCCATCGCCTGGCTCGGCTGATGAACTCGTGACTGCCGGCCAGCAACGATCCGGCTGGTGCTCCCAGGCCCTTCGACAGGCAAACCGAGACCGAATCGAATCCCTCGGCGATCATCGCCGGGCTGACTTCGTCGGCTATAGCCGCGTTCCAGAGGCGGGCACCGTCGAGGTGCAGGGCCAGGCCAAGCTCGCGGCCGCGGCGTTGGGCCTCGAGCACATAGCCGCTGGGGAGCGGATGGCCATCCTTAGTGTTCTCCATCGCCAGCAGACGGGCTTGGGCGAAGTGTGGATCATCGGGTTTCACGTAGCTGAACAGCAGATCGAGATCGAAGGTGCCGTCGGCATTCATCTCGACCGGCTGGGGCTGGATGCCACCGAGCACTGCCGCCCCGCCAGCTTCGTACCGGTACGTATGGGCGCTCTGGCCGACCAGATACTCGTCGCCTCGTTGGCAATGCGAGAGCAGCGCACAGAGGTTTGCCTGCGTACCACTGGGAGCGAACATGGCGGTGTCAAAGCCCAGGAGCCCAGCCACGCGAGCCTCGAGCGCTGGAGTGGTGGGGTCGTCGCCCCAGACGTCGTCTCCGACCTCGGCCGTCGCCATCGCCTCTCGCATCGAGGGGGTGGGCCTGGTCACGGTGTCGCTTCGCAAATCGATAACGGTCACGCAGTGGAGGGTACTTCCGTGAGCCGCGAGACTTGAGTGCCCGGCATTCGTTCGGCTTGTTTCAAGAGATGGCTGCCTTGAACCCGGAGTACTTTGGTTGGTCGATGGCTACCTGATTCACCACCGTTGCCCGCAGATGATCGGCCAGCCCCGCGAGATTGAGCGGCAGCGAGTTGTCGCGAAGGCCTTTGGTGAGTTGCCACCGAAGCTCCGCCGTTGTTCCCGTAGCGCTGAGCAGCTCGCTGAGCCTCGCGTGCTCTCGTTCGAGGTGGGCCGGACCAAGGTGGAGCTCGCGGAGGACAATGTCCAGCGAGTTGGATGCGACCAGAGCCATAAAGTTGGTTCGCCCCTCGGTCACTTCGCGCACGTCGGCCCGAAGGAAGTCGCGCACACTGATCAGTAGCTCGTCGATCGTCGGTAGATCGATTGACGAGAGGGAGGGGGTGGGTGCGAGCAGGTTGACGGGGCCGGGAATGATCAGGTTCACGCAATCGACCTGACACTCTGATGAGCGGCGCGAGATTCCAGGCCGTTCAACTGTGGCATCGGGTCCGTTGCGCCAATGCTCACCCATCTTTAGGCAGCCAACGGCCCACCAGAACGAACCGAATACCTCCCAGAAGCGCACGTGATCCGGGTCGACATCGACCCCTGATTCGCTGGCATAACCGGCGAGGAGATCGTCGAGCTCACCGAAACCCCCGACCGCCAGATCGCGTTTACCGAAGCGCCAGGAGTTCGTGCAGATCCAGCCAAGGTCGCGCATCGGATCGCCGAGGTGAGCGACCTCCCAATCGAGCACAGCGACTACGCCGGTTGGGTCGACCATGATGTTGCCGCTGCGGAAATCGTTGTGGACCAAACGCGGCTCGGCCTCGGGCGGCATGTTTTCGAGAAGCCAACGGGCGGTGTAATCGATCATCGGCTGCGGAGTCTCGAACTCCTGGTACTGCTCCCACATCTTTCGAACGAACTGCTCCGTGGTGAGCACTTGGAGATCGTCGACGAGTCCGGTCGCTACAGGATCGATGGCGTGAATTCGGGCCAAGATCTGGCCGCATTGGCGAGCAAGCTGAGGTCGGACATCGTCGAGCTCGGGCGCTCGGAGGATCCGGGCCCCGAGCGTCTCGCCGTCGAGCCACTGCATGATGAAGCCGAGACCTAGCCCGTCGTCATGGCCGAGCACATGGAACACCTCAGGTTCGGGAACACCCGCTTCCCTGGCGACCTGCATCAACTTGGCTTCGACGGGCAGGCCAGGTCGAGTGTCATCTGGGTTCTCGTACTCGCCGCCAGCGGCGCGACGCATAGCGAGCAGGCGCTCGCCATCGGCGGTCGCGATCGTAATGCGATAGGTCTCCTGACTCGCGCCCCCCGACAGGCGTTCGGCGCTGATGAGACGCTCGAAGCCGGGGATAGTCCGTTGCAGGACGCGGGCCAGGGTGTCGTCGAACTCAGCCATTGACTAGGTAATTAGCAGGCAATCGGGCCGGGTGCGAGAGTTCTGGCATGGGCATTACGATCACCCGCGACAATTGGGGCATTGGTCACGCTGCCTGTGGCTCTGCTTCGGACGCCTTCTGGGCCCAGGGCTGGATGGCTGCCTCCGACCGAATCTGGCAGATGGAGTGGGATCGTCGGAAGGGTCTTGGCCAATGGGCCGAGGTAGTTGGAACACCCGGGATCGATGCCGATCGGTTCTTCCGTCGGCTTGGCTTGAGTCAGGTGGCGCAGGCCGACTGGCAGGCGTTGAGGCCAGAGACCAAACACATGACCGAAGCGTATGCAGAAGGTGTGAATGCATGGCTGGCCGCGCATCCGGACGACTTGCCTGCTGAGTTCGACACCCACCCGGGGCCACCCGCCCCCTGGGAACCGTGGCATTGCATCATGGTGTACAAGGTCCGGCACCTCTTCATGGGCACGTTCCTGCGGAAGCTCTGGCGCGGAGCCGTCCTGCACACCGCCGGTCCAGAGGCCGCTGCCGCCATGCGCGGCGATCCGCAGCAGGCGACGCCAATGGTGCCCGGGCCGGGCGTACTGCCCTCGCCCGACCTTCTTGGCGACGCTCTGGAGGTGCTGCGCAGCTCGGCGTCCGATCTGGCCGCGGTCGCCGATACCGACGGCGGTTCGAACTCGTGGGCCGTCCACGGCTCGCGTACGGCTAGCGGGCTGCCGTTACTGGCTGGCGACCCGCATCGGGGCATCGAGTTTCCGAACGTCTACTACCAATGCCATATAACCTCGCCTGAATTTGATGTGATCGGCCTGGCCTTCCCAGGCGTACCCGGTTTCCCTCACTTCGGTCACAACGCCGCAGTCGCCTGGTGCATCACGCATGGCATGGCCGACGACACCGACGTCTTCGTCGAGACCGACCTCAGCGATGTCGACTGGCGAACCGAGAGCATTGCTGTAGCCGGCGACGGTGCCGGCGATGGCGGCGGCACCGTCGAGGTCGTATGTGGCTCGACGCCGCGGGGCCCCATCGTTCTCGGTGAACCCGACGGCGAGGGCGCCGTCCTTTCGATGATGTGGACCGGGATCTCGGGCATCGACACCACACTCGACGCCCTTCACCCAATGCTGGTGAGCACCTCGTGTTCTGAACTGGAGGAAGCAGTTCGGCCTTGGGTCATCCCGGTCAACAACCTGCTCACGGCCGATGTCGGCGGCGATATCTCGCTGAAGATCAGGGGCCGAGTAATCGAACGTTCCACCGCCAGCCGGTGGACTCCCATCAAGGGTTCCGACGAGAACTCCTGGGCTCGACGAGAGCCGGTGCCTTTCGATCAACTTCCGGCCTGGCGAAATCCAGACCGGGGCTTCCTGGTCACCGCCAACAATCGAATCGCCGATGCCGGGCCGTACATCTCACTCGACTTTGCCGGCCCGGCTCGCCACGATCGAATCGTGCAGTTGCTCGAACAGATGCCGCAGGCGACTCCGGCAGACATGCCAACAATCCACTCCGACGTTCTGTCGCTGGTCGCCGGGCGAGTATGCGACCGGCTGCTCCGGGCCAAGCCAGCAACCGAGCTTGGCCGCTCGGCCCTCGGCCTTCTCGCGGTCTGGGACCATCAACTATCGGCAGACTCGGCCGCGGCGTGCCTTTACAGCTCAGCAAGGCGCAGCTGGAGCGATCTCGTTGCCGAGAGGCTCGGCGTCGCCCAGCCGAGTTTCGGCGGTGCCGGCTGGCCCGACCGTGTCGCTTCTTCCCGAATGATGCACGAAGCCGCCACCGCGCTGTTGCTGAACGACACCTGGAACGTCGTGCCTGGCATTGACAGCGACGAGGATCTGGCCCGAGTTCTGGCCGAATCGATCGACGCCGCCGCCGCCGAATTAGCCAAGAAGATGGGTCCCGACCCGGCTGCGTGGCGGTGGGACGAGATACATGTGATGGTGTCGCCACATCCGCTGGCCTCGGTCGTGGAGACGCAGGCTGCGTTGCATCCGCCGGTCGATGGTTGCGCCGGCGATGGTGACACCGTGCGTGCCGGTGCGGTAGCTCCGCTCTATGGCGACCGGTCGCACTTCGCATCAGTGGGGCGCTACGTGTTCGACCCCAGCGACTGGGATCAGTCGGGCTGGGTTGTTCCCCATGGCGTCAGCGGCGAGCGCGGCAGCGGGCACGACCTTGACCAGCGGCCATCATGGTTGGCCTGTGAACTGATCCCGATGTCGTACACACCCGCTGCCATCGCCAATGTTGCGAGCTCGAGCGTCGAACTCGAGCGCTGCTAGATCGTCGGCTTCGCTGCTAGATCGTCGGCTTCGCTGCTAGACCGTCGGCTTCGCTGCTAGACCGTCGGCTTCGCTGCTAGACCGTCGGCTTCGCTGCTAGACCGTCGGCTTCGCTGCTAGACCGTCGGCTTCGCCTTGCCAAAGCCTCGCATGGTGTCTCCAATGGTGGTGGTGGTGGAAGCGATGTCGCCGCGACCATCCAACAAACGGGGGGCCTTGTCAGCCAGGTCCTCGACACTCCAGCGGCCCTCGGTGACGATGAGATCCTTCTCCTTGTTGAGGTTCCAACCGCCGTACAGGCCGACTTCGTTGCCACCAACGTGGAACACACCGCCGGTGAACGGGCAGTCGGCTGTGGAGAGATAGGCCACCAGGGGCGAAATGTTCGCTGGGTCCCAGAGGTCGAATTCGGCCGCGTCTTCCGGGGGCTTGATGGCCTCGCCGACACCTGGAGTCTGGAGCGTCATACGCGTGCGGGCTAGGGGAGCGAGGCAGTTGACTTTCACGCCGTAGCGGCCCAGCTCGCCTGCGCCAACGAGGGTCATGGCGGCAATGGCGGCCTTGGCGCCGGCGTAGTTGTACTGACCGAGATTCCCAAGCATGGCCCCGGAAGCGGTGTTCACGATGGCGGCATTGACCTCTTTGCCGGCCTTTACCTGCTCGCGCCAGTAGGCGGATGCCCATCGAGTGGGAACGAAGTGCCCCTTCATGTGGACGTCAATGACGGAGTCCCATTCGGGCTCGGTCATGTTGACGATGACGCGATCGCGCAAGATTCCGGCGTTGTTCACGAGCACGTGAAGGTCGCCGAACGTTTCGACGGCGGCGTTGATCATGCCCTGCACGCCCTCCCAGTCGGTCACGTTGGCGCCGTTGGCGATCGCCTCGCCACCCATGGCCCTGATCTCGGCCGCGGTTTCCTCCGCCGGCGACTGATCCGATCCGCTGCCGTCGACCGCGCCGCCCAAATCGTTCACGACGATCCTGGCGCCTTCTGCCGCCATCAGTAGCGCATGTTCACGGCCGATACCGCGTCCTGCGCCGGTGATAATCGCTACTCTTCCATCAAGTGTTCCCATGAGGCGGAAGCCTACCCAGCGTCGGGGATCGAGACCCAGAACGAATCGGCATGGGCAACAACGTTGCCTGCATCATCGAATACGCACGATGCGGCTCCTCGCTTGCGGCCTTCCCACCCTCCGGGCCAAGAACCATCGTGACCAACAATGACGTAGGTCCGTCCAACCTCAATCGGCTGCAGCATCTCAACCGCGTAACGCACAGTGAGCGCATTCCGACGCTCAGGGTGATGTCCGACGTAGAAGCCGCAGGTGCAGTCGAGGGCCATCCATACCAAGTGCTCGTGGACGATGCCGGCGTCATCGCCAGCCCACTCCGGGGGTGTCCAATCGGTTGCCACCCGACCCGTACCGTCGGCGAGGAGACCGGGCCAGACACGCATGGTGCGCTCAGTGAACCCACACGAGAGGCAGCTGCTGGCGTTGTGCTCTTCGGCGGTGACGGGAAAACGAGACCTCGCATCGGTTGCCGATGAAATGGTCACGGACTCGGTATCGACGAACTCGATGGTCGACGGCGTCGCCTCCATCACTAGGGCGTCGTTGTGCTGTAGCTGCCAGCCGCCTTCAACCTCGACTATCTGCATCTCTGACTCGAGCGGGATGGGTGCTCGCAAACTTATTGCTACCGGTTGGCCGATCGCTGCTTGGAACCTCGAGCTGGTGTAGCCCCCCTGGCCAAGACCGGGTCGTCCCTGCCCCCATCTCGGGATGACGATGGTGCTATCGCTCATGGGCGAACCGCGCGCTTCTGGCGCTGCGCCAGCTTGGCCAATTGCGGCTGGGCCAGCTTTACAAAGGTGCACGCTAGCCGGCGTGTCTCACGAGGATCGATGAGATCAACAACATCGCCGTGATGGGCAGCCCTGAACGGAGACCGCAGCCGCAGGAGCCGTTCCTCCAACATCTCACGATGGGCATCAGGGTCATCTGCCGCTTCGATCTCGCGACGGTAAGCGGCTGCGACACCACCTTCGATCGGGATGCCGCCCCACTCGCCCGCGGGCCAACCAAAGCGGAGGTTGATGCCATCAGGTAGGCCGATGCTGTTGGGGCCATCAGCCGCTACGCCGTACGACTTGCGAACGTTGAACTCGACTTTGGGTACCTCGGCTTCCGCAGAAGCAATCAGCGCCCGAACACCTCGACGCATCGTTGCCTTTTTCTCGGCGACCGATCCCAACATGAATCCAGGCATGTCGAGGAAGATGACCACCGGCAGATTGAAGGCATCACAGAGGTCAAGGAAGTGGGCGTACTTATCGGCGCCATCACCATCGACCGCGCCTGCCATCTTCATTGGGTCACTGGCGATGATGCCAACGCTGTAGCCGTCGAGGCGAGCGAAGCCGGTGATCACCGCGCCCGCATAGTGTCGGCGCATCTCGAAGAAATCACCGTTGTCGACAACGTGGCCGATGAGTTCGCGCATGTTGTAGCCGCGCCGTCGGTTCGTAGGGATGATGTTGAGCAGCTCTTCAGGCCGACGATTTGGCGAGTCGCCGGTGTCTACGCGGGGAGCGACCTCTTCGGTGGTGTTCGGCAGATACGACAGGAAAGCCTTTATCTGGGCGAAAGCATCTTCTTCGTCCTCGGCCACGTTGTCGACCTGGCCGCTGTCATACACGTGCATCTTGTAGCCACCAAGCTCTTCTTTGGTGAGCTTTTCGCCAATGGCTCGTTCAACCACGGGGGGACCGGAGGGGAAGATCTGGGATTGGTCCTTCACCATGACGGTGAAGTGAGCCATAAGGGCGGCCGCAGCTGGCCAGCCGGCAACCGATCCCATGATCCCACTGGCTACCGGCACCTTGGTCATGAGTCGGACGCCCTGCCACCAGAGGTGCCCCTGGGGCAGACCCATATGGCCGTCCTGTTCGTCCTGCTTCGAGCTGTGACCCACGCCCTCACGCAGCTGCACATACGGAATGCCGTACTGGAGAGCGAGCGGCTGAGCGAAGTCGTGAGGCATTTTGTGCACGTTGTGGGGGCTCCCCCCGGACAACGTGAAGTCGTCGCCGCCGATCGCTATGGGCCGACCATCGACTTCTGCCAGCCCCATTACGTAGCCACCGGGCGTGAAACTGATGAGGTTGCCCTCCTCGTCGTAGTCGGCGCCGCCCATGAGCGGCCCCATCTCGATGAAGGAGTCTGGATCGGTCATCTTCGCTATCCGCTCGCGCACCGTGTAGCGGCCGCCTGCGTGTTGGCGCTCGACCCGTTCCGGGCCGCCCAATTCGGCCGCCAAACCTTTGATGTACTCGATTTCGTCGAGCGCCTCGTCCCAGCCCATGCCGGGCTTCCATGATTCTCGGTTCGGATCGACCGGCATGCGCTTGACTCCTCTGGGGTTGTTGTTCGTGGCGAGGCTACTGTTCGTCAACCAGGAGGATCGAATGATTGAAATCAGAGCAGAGATCACCGCCAACGTGTGGCTGGTGAACGTCGAAGCAGGCCAGGCCGTTGACGCCGCGGCCGAATTGATTGTGTTGGAGTCGATGAAGATGGAACTTCCCGTTGCTGCGCCAGGGGCCGGCACGATCAACAAAGTGCATGTCGCCGTCGGTGATCACGTCACCGAGGGTGATCTCCTGGTCACCTTCGACTGAGAACTCAATCCACACCGGCGACTGAGAACTCAGTAGCGAAGAAGGTCGGCAAAAGGTCGTCGGTGTCAGTCGGTTGGAAGAGCGCGATGTACAGGCCCTCGAATGCGATGGCGTGGAGCGACCACATTTCAGCCTCGTCGGTCGGTCGGTCGGTCGGTCGGTCGGTCGGTCGATGTCATCGAGCGCTTCGCTGAGGCCCGAACGCATGGCGAGGCCCTCGACCAACGCTGCAGCAGCGGTCGAGAATTGGACGATGGCGTACCCAGGTCGAAGCTTGTAGCCGAACAGCGTTGACATGGCGGTGTAGAGGTCGCCGAAGACCCTCGCGACCTCTCGCTGCCAGCCGATGGCAGGGTCAGCACGTGATCGGACAATTCCGTAGGCCGCAGTAAGGATCGATCGCTCCGTTGATGCGGTAACGGCGTGGTAGCTGGCCCCGGCACCAACCCGAATGATGGAGCGCAGCGGTGGACCTCGAAACGTCAGCGGCCTGTCCTGCACCGTGGAGTCGGACCGTCCCAGCCCGACCTCGAGGCCGTCGTTGAGTGTTCAGACCTATGGAAACGGGAAAAAGTCGCGAGGGTCAAGACGAGAGCTGGGCTGTGGCGAGACGCTTGGTGATGTCAGAACACTCGACACATACGGTGGCGGGGATCAGGCCGACCGTCATGAGTTTGGCGAAAAGACGGCAACCTAAGCAATAGCCGAGCACGCTTTCGAGGAGGGCGGCCCCGGTGATCATGAGGGCAACCGCAGTGGCGGCCTGGCCGAGCCCCATAGCGTGAAGTGTCAGCGCCGCCAGGGACAATGTCGCCCCGATCGCTTGAGCGAAACGTTTCGGTGTGCCGGCAACGACCGGTCCGGCCCTGCCCGTGAGGCGCTCGGTCGTTGGTGTCACGACTCGAGTGACGATCTGTGCGAGCGGACTCATGGTCGGGCCGGCAAGCACTCGAGCGATGAACCCGAAGGCGATAGCAGCCATGAGCCAGCCCCACGAGGTGATGGCGTACCCCACGGTGAGGATGACGACGCCGGTCGCAACCTGTCGAGCTGAGTGCTCGTTGACGGTGGCCGGGAACGAGAGGGCGACTCGAATGGGTTGTGACATGGTCTGAGTATAAACCCGACAATGTCGATCAACATTAAGGTATTTCGCGATTCAACTCACGAGCTGACGGCTCACTCGGTGACTGAGTCAGGCCGATTCGGACCAGTCGAGCTGATCAACCGAGCATGATCACCGAGGCAATGCCGGCGACGACGAGGGCACTGGCAGCGTATTCGTGCGGAGTGTGACGCTCCTTCAGCCAAACGACGGAGATGACGAACGCAAGCACGATTTCGATCTGGCCAAGTGTTCGAACTTTGGCCGCGTTGGTCAGCGTCATGGCAAGCGCCCAGCCGGCCGACCCACAGAGACTGAACAATCCAACGATCCAGGCCGACCGCCATGCGGCAATGACTGCCCGCGGAGACTGTGGCTCGATCGCACTAAGGATCACACCATTCAGTACGGTTTGGAAGGCCAGCATTACTGTGAGGGTGACGATGGCGCGAGGCCATGCGGCGCCGTCCATGGTCGACGCCGCGCCGCGTATGCACACGGCCGAAACGGCGAACAGTCCGCCGGCCAGGGCTCCCATGCCAGCGGCCGGATCGGCGATTCCACTCATGACCGAGCGGAGGCCACTTGGAGTAGCCAACCAGACGACACCCACCATGCACACGACAACCCCAACCCAGCCGAGCGGCCGCAGCGGTTCGCCCAACAGGAGGGCCGAGATGAGGGCAACCTGCACGACCTCGGTCTTCGAGAACACGTTGCCGATGGCGAAGTCTCGGAGCTCGAAGGCTTTGAGAAGGGCCACCGTGCCCAAGATCTGGGCCGTTCCGCCGCCCAGCACAAAAGGCCAAAAGTCACCCCCTGGCCGCGGTAACTCGCCCCGTACCAAAGCGGTTCCCAGCAAAGCCACGACAGCGAACGGCAAGCCATACGCAAACCGGACGTAGCCGGCGGCCGCTAGCGACAAGACGTCGCGGACCTGATGTTGACGAGCTGTCCGCAGGATCTGAAAAGTTGCAGCGGCCAGCGTTACTGGAATCCAAAGGGGCACGAGCAGACCAGGCGACCGTTTTCAGTTGGCAGCGGAGTTGTCGCCAGCCCCGGGATTCCGCTTGCCAGCGTCCGATTTTTGAAGCCCCGATTTTTGAAGTCCCGCCATGTCCGGAATCAACGCGAGGCCAAGATGGCGGTGAGCCGTTCGTCTCCGGCTGGTCGCGCCCCGGGGTGTTCGATGACCCAGGCGGCAACGGTGGTCGCGAAACGAGCGGCGTCAACTGCCGATCCATGTTCGAGGTAATGGGCCAGAAAACCGCCGGCGAAAGAATCGCCAGCTCCCGTGGCGTCGACCAGGTTGTTCGTGGCCGGCGGGATGTGATGGACCTCGTCATCGAGCAGCACAAGCGCGCCGTCGGCATCGAGCTTCAAGATGATGAGGGCTGTCGGGTAGATCACCGCCAGAGCTCGCGCCATCTCGGGAGGGTCGGTCAGGCCGGTGAGCTTGGCCCCCTCCTCTTTGTTCGGGAGGAACATGTCGATGTCGAGGCCCCGCGTTGACTCCAGAAAGGTCTCGACGCCCATCTCCTCGATCATCTGGAATGAACCGGGATCGAGCGACAGCGACGCCCCTGCATTCTGGGCTAGGCGGGCAGCTTCCTGTACTGCTGACCGCGGGGGATCGGTGAAGAATGACCAGGCGGTGAGATGAAGGTGCCGGCTCGCCTGGAGTAGTGGCCGAGGTAGCTCGGATGCCAGGAGGAAGAAGTCGGCTCCGTGGCCCGACACCATCGATCGCTCGCCGGTGTGGTCGACGAAGACGGCGACCGAACCGGTGAGGTGGTCATCGGTTTCGACGAGATGGGCATGGATCCCCTCGCTGGCCAAATTCTCGCGGGCTAGTTGTCCGAACCGATCTCGACCGACCTTGCCCACGAAATTGGTTGGGAGGCCACAACGGTTGGCCCAAACCGCAACGTTGGCCGCACTTCCGCCTGGCATTAGTGCAACTTCGCCAAAGGTGTCGCCACCCTGGAGAAGCTCGGAATTTGTTCGGATCAGCATGTCCCAGGCGAAGTCGCCAACGACGGTCAGCTCACGTGTCACCGGCCGACCTTACTGCGGTCCGGCCGATGACGAAATGAACGTAGGGCTAGGTGTTCTCCGCAGCGTGTCTCGCTGTCCAGGCCTCGCCGAGCGGAAGTAGGTCTCTTCGACGAAGTTGGGTGTCCTGCCATCGAACGCGACCGCAGCGTCACTCCAGCTCGATGGCCGTGAGTATGGAGCGGCAGCCGCCCGTGGTCTTGACGATCCCTACCATGTTGGCGAGATCGCGCTCCAGCCGGCCACCGTCTTCGGACGTCACAAAATACTGCTCCAGGCTGGGTAGGCGCACAGTTTGCCGGGAGTCAACTTCGCCTCGAATACACGATTCGTTCGGAGCGAGGTCTGGACGGCTCGTCGTAGCCCGTGATGGTCGGGCCGGACGAGAATCATCAAACACCACGAAGACAGCGTCGCCCCGTTCAAGGTTGGTGGGAACACCAACGTCTATGTCATATGTGAGATCCACATAGTTGCCGCGAAAAAGGGACAACGGATCCACCGGCTGCATCTGGAGGGCGACGTCTTCTCCCGTCAGCCTAATCCAGAGCGGCTCGGCCAGTGCCATGAACATCGCGCATACAGCGACAGCGATCGCGATGAGATGTCGCCGAGTCATGCTACGACCCTCTCAGAAACCTCGGAGGTTACTTCACGGCGCTTCCGTTCCAGGAAGATGGCGCCGCCTACCAACAAGAGCCCGCCCACAATCACGGCCAGAGATGTCGGAAGAGCTCCGGCGATCCGACCAATGTAAAGACCGAAGAGAAGCACACTCACTGTCGCGAACCCCACATTGACCATGGTTCGATTCTCAAACTGGTGGCCCGCAACGATCGTTGCTACCGACAACCCGAACATAACGAAGGTGTAGGCACCGAACAGTGCCTCTGAGTCGGCGAACGCATTCCCAAGCCAGGGCACCGTCGTGCCGTCGACAAGATGATCGCGATCCGACACCTGTGGCAAAAGAGCCAGCAGCAACGCGCCGACTGCTGCAAGGCCGACGCCCAGCAGCGGGATGGGTTGACGCCACCAGGACGCGCCGACGAGCTCGATCGCTAGCAACAAGACCACAAGGTGGAAAAGCCGTCCATCGATCTGGAAGATCCACGCGAAAGCGGCTGGGTGAAAGGTCGACACCGTGAGCGGGGCGGCCACGAAGGTAGCGCCAAAGGCTTGGCTGGGCTTTTTGAGCCAATCGAATTCGGTCGCTTGCACCAATGTTGCGATTGCAACCAATGCCAAACCAACTACGGGGAGAAGCGGACGGATACTGCCAGGCGCCCACAAGAACTCTCCCTGCTCGAAGAATTGTGAGGTTGGCTTGGAGATCCAGCCCAGGGTCAGGATGCCCAATGCAACAGCTAGCCATCCCTGAGCCGACGACGGCGACGCCCATCCCATAGCCAGCGTTGCGGTCATCCAAAGCAGCGTGCCTTGCCAGAGATTCAGCGGAAGGTTGAATACTTGGCCCACCAGGAAGATGTTCGCACCAACCGCGATTGAAGACAGAAACCACAGCCCCCGCGCTGTGGTGTGAAGTCGTTGGCGGTCGCACAAGGCTGCCCCAGCAACGGTCAGAAAATAGACCAAAAACAGGAGTAGCAGGCGGCGAAGGGGGGCACTCTGATCCCACTGACCGGCGATGAAGAGCAGCAGACCGCCGCCAACAAGCAACGCCCCGATCGAGACCAGGACCCAAATGATCTTGTTTGCCCTTTCAGGGTCGTCGTGCGAAGCGAGGGATGTCCGAAGCCGACTGGCGTGTGCGGAGTCGATCTCACCTGACCGTTCCCACATCGCCAGCGCTTCGGATGCGTCCATGGACTCAAATCTAGGTCCTGCTACGCGCTCGGTCTGTAGTGACTTGCCCCCAACATCCTCTGGGGTCGAGTCCCTCAACCACGTTTTGCTGGATTCTGCGGGCGCCCCTTCCGAACTTTAAACGTTGGACAGCTACCGCTTCTGATGAACGTGAACATGTGCTCAGTTCCGTCGACGAGGGGGAGTGGCGAACGGAACGAACCGCGGCGTGCTGGCTGCGTAGTCGCGGTAGTCGGGGTAGGCCTTCATCAGCTGACCCTCTTCCCAACGCGCCTTTACCGAAAAGAAGGCGATCGTTGTCGTTGCCATGGCAAGAGTGAAGACGCTGCCCGATCGCAGCGTGATTCCGACGACGATGGCCAACACACCGGTATAAATCGGATGCCGGACGAACCGATAGAGGCCGGCCGTTGTCAGACGCCCATGAGGCGACGGCACGGGTGTTGGTGTGAGGGCTCGGCCCAGATTCAGGCTGGCCATAGCCAGCACAACGACCCCGGCCAGAAACACGAGCGAGCCGACGAGTCGGAACCATGTCGGGGTAGGCCAGTCGTCGCGGCCGGGCAAAAGCACAAGTGCAATCAGCAGAACGGCTTGAGCCGCGACGAAACTCCAGCCTCGGTGGCTGTCCTTCACCCGGTCCCCGAACATCGGTACATCGGCAAAGACTATCGACACCGTCTGGAGCATCGCGGGCGACAGTCTCGCTCAGGTCCGACTCGGGCAGTACCGTTTGCTCATGACTGATCTTGAAACCCCGCCCACCGCCATCGCTCTCGATGCCATGGGTATTGCCGGTCCACAGTCGTCGGACGACTTCGAGACCGAGCGGCTGCATCGCAAGCAGCGACTGGCGGCCGGACTGCGGACCCTCGGCAACCTCCGACTGGCTGAGGGCGTTGCCGGGCACGTGACCGTGAGGGATCCGGAGTTCCCCGAGCGGTTCTGGGTGAACCCGTTCGGCAAGAATTTCCAGCTGATGAAGGTGTCCGACCTGATCTGTGTCGATGAGACGGGCGAGGTCGTTGTTGGTGACCAACCGGTGAATACCGCGGCGTTCGCCATCCACTCGTCGATCCACAAGGCGCGGCCCGACGTGATGGCGGCCGCCCATTGCCACTCGATGTACGGCCGTACCTTCTCGGCGATGGGCAAGCCGATCAAGATGATCAGTCAGGATGCCACTGCGTTCTACAACGATGTCGCCCTGCACGCTGACGGCGGCGGAGCTGTGGTGCTCGACCCCAATGACGGCGCCCTGATGGCGAAGAGCCTGGGTGACAAGAAGGCGCTGATCCACCAGAACCACGGCCTTGTCACTACAGGAGGATCGGTTGATGCCGCTATCTGGTGGTTCGTCGCCCTCGACCGCTGCTGTCAGAGCCAGTTAATTGCCGAGGCAGCCGGCCAGCCCATCGAGGTTTCTGACGAGCTGGCCCGCGCCGGTTATGAACAACAGGGCTTCGATCTCGCCGGCTGGTTCCAATTCCAACCGTGGTGGGAACTGCTTCTCGAAACCCAACCCGAATTCCTGGACTAGCGGCGGGCCGGCTGTGATCAGGCGATGACGGGGACGCTCGCCATGGCCTCGGCCATCTCGCTTTCGCTGAGCTCGATATCGACCATTTCTCCGCTGAGGTACTGCTCGTAGCTCGCGAGGTCGAGGTGGCCATGCCCGCACAGAGCGGTGAGAATCACTTTCTCTTCACCCGATTCTTTGCATGCCAGTGCCTCGCGGATCGCAGCGGCGATGGCATGTGAAGGTTCGGGCGCTGGCACGATGCCCTCGGTCTGAGCGAACTGCACCGCACCGGCGAAACACTCGCGCTGAGGAATCGAGATCGCCTCAACCAGACCGAGCTCATAGATGTGCGAAACAAGCGGGGCCATGCCGTGATAGCGCAGGCCCCCGGCGTGAATCGGCTCAGGGATGAAGGAATGGCCGAGCGTGTGCATCTTCATCAGCGGCGTCATCCCGGCCGTGTCGCCGAAGTCGTAGCGGTATTCGCCCTTGGTGAGGGTCGGGCACGCTGCTGGCTCGACGCAACGAATGGTCGGGTTCATGTTGCCGGCCATCTTTTCCCGAAGGAAGGGGAACGACAGCCCACCGAAGTTCGAGCCGCCACCTGTGCAGCCAACGAGTACGTCGGGTGTCTCGCCCACTTTCGCTAGCTGCAGCAGCGTCTCTTCACCGATAATGGTCTGGTGCATCAGCACATGATTCAGGACGCTGCCGAGCGCGTAGCGAACCTCAGGGTTCGGAGCGGCCTGGCTGACGGCCTCGGAGATGGCGATGCCAAGAGAGCCGGGATGATCCGGATTATCGGCCAGCAGTGAGCGTCCAAAGTCGGTGACTTCGGAGGGACTCGGGTGAACTGTGGCGCCCCAGATCTCCATCATCGTCTTGCGATAGGGCTTGAGCCGGTAGGACGCTGCGACCTGCCAGACCTCGCACTCCATGTCGAACTGCGCACATGCGAAGGCCAGCGCAGAACCCCACTGGCCGGCTCCCGTCTCGGTGGTGAGCTTCTTGATGCCGGCCTTGGCGTTGTAATACGCCTGGGGCACGGCTGTGTTCGGCTTATGCGAGCCAGCTGGGCTGACGCCTTCGTACTTGTAGAAGATCTTTGCCGGGGTATCAAGCAGCTTCTCGAGGCCACGGGCCCGGAACAGCGGTGACGGCCTCCAGATTCGCAGCACATCGAGCACCTCGCCGGGAATGTCGATGTAGCGCTCCTGGCTGACCTCTTGCATGATCAGTTCCATTGGGAAAAGGGGAGCAAAATCCTCCGGGCCGGCTGGCTCGAGGGTGCCTGGATGAAGGGCAGGGGGAGGCGGCGACGGAAGGTCCGGAACGATGTTGTACCACTGGGTGGGCATCTCGGATTCGTCGAGAAGGATCTTGTGATAGTTGTCGCTCATGCTGTGGCTCCGTAGCGGTTCCAGGTGTGGGACGCGTGACGGTAGCCGACCAGTGCCGAAGCGTCAGCGGAGCTCGGCGAGGTTGGTTCGGATGTCGAGCTCGACGTCAATCCCATCGTGGCCGAGCCGATCGATCCGTTGCCTCAGGAGGGCGAGCCCGGGCTGCGCTGGGCAAGTCTCGACTCGGGAGGTCGGACGGTCAAAGATCATGTGTTTTGGCTGATCACCATCGAATTGTGGCCACGGTTCGAGGCCGGGAGCGTCGGGTCGGCCGGTGGCAGCGAAGGCGAACCAGCGGTCGCCCATCTCTCGAGTGAGAAGCGAGGCGCCGGGCGCTTGGGGCACAAGTGGAATCGAGGTGTCGAAGACGTGCATGATCTCGGCCCCGTGAAAGGCACCGGCTGTTTGAGAGGGTGAGGCTGGCACGGATTCGAAGAGGTAGCGGAACGTGGCGTTGTCGGCCGACGAGTGATAGTGCGACGCGTGGTCGACATGAACGCCAAACATGTGGTCGCCGACGTGGCGTTCGGCCGCGTGGTCATCGAGCGACGCAAGGCCCGGGTAAGCGGCGATCAACTTGTCGACGGCGGCGTCTGAACCGTGCGATGACCTGAACGTTGCCCAGATTCCGTCGGGGTGGACTGCTCCCGCCTCGACGATGCCGAATTCGGCCCCGGCGGGATGCACGAACGGTGCGAGAAGCGAACCTTCGTCGGCGTTGTAGCCGATCATGAGAGGCACCTGGGCGACGTTCCCTGTGCGGAACGCCGTCATCGGCGCCGCAGGTAGCACCGAGCCATCGATGTTGGGATAGAAGTGGCGTGCCAGATCGCCGTGCTTCCGGTAGCGCTCGTTGAGCTCACCGGGCTCGAGTCCGCCCAGTCGGGCGATTTGGCCCTTCTTGACACCGACGACGAGGTCGGCGAACTCGGCTCCAGCATCCAAAGCGGGTCGTAGACCAACCGACGCCTCCCGCAGCCGAAGCCAACGTCCGCTGTCACTAGGGCTTTGGGCGATTGCCTTGTGGAAGAGGCCCCTGGCTCGGGGCGACGTCATGAGATTTAGCACGGCTTGACCGCCGGCTGACTCACCGAAAATCGTGACGTTGTCGGGGTCGCCGCCGAAGTTGGAAATATTGTCGTGGACCCACTCGAGTGCCGCGATTTGGTCGAGAAGCCCGTAGTTTCCGGCGATCCCTTCTGGGGACTCTTCGCAGAGTTCGGGGTGAGCGAAGAACCCAAAGATGCCAAGCCGGTAGTTGATGCTGACCTGCACACAGCCGCGGGCTGGAAGCGTGTTGCTGGCGTAGAGGGGCTCGGCGCCCGAGCCGTCGGTGTGGTCGCCGCCGTGGATCCACACCATTACCGGGAGATCCTTGCCCTCGGTAGGCGTGCGAACATTCAAGCTGAGGCAGTCTTCTGATTGTCTACTTCGAGTGAGCTTGAGCGCTGCTTTTAGCGCTCGTTGCCTTGTGGTGGAGAGGCCAAGCCCCTTCACCAGCTCGGCGAAGAAGAGCTCGTTGTTTTGTGCGCGTTGGTAGGCGACCGGGCCCGGTTTGCGGCAATCACGTTGGCCAGACCACGGGATAACCGGGGCGGGCGGCTTCCAGCGTCGGTCGCCGGCCGGGAGAGCGGCGAAGGGGATGCCGGTAAAGTAAGAAAGATTGCCCTTGGCTCGGAACGAGCCGCGAACGACACCGCCGGAAGTATCGGCCGCTGGGGACGGGCGTCTCTGGTCTAGCTTCCTCGGGGTCCATTCCATCGGGGCGTGATCTCCTTGCAGCGGCGGTGGTGTCTGTGGTTGCGCGGACCATGGAGAGACGGCCGAGCGAGCGAATTAGTCGCGTCGAACGCGAAGTAAACGGAGGCTCCTGACTCTTCGGGCCCGCACGCGGTATTTTGTGCAGCATGTTCAGCTTTAGACAGAGCAGGTTCGGTGGCGGAGAGGACCCTTGGTTCCGCCTCGGCACGTTCGATGTTGGGTCGGCTGGCATTGTTTCGCTCATCGTTGTCGTCTCAATGTTCGTCTATGCGGTCGAGGGGCCGCCCTATTCGCTATCGAATGGCCTAACGCTCATTCCGTCCTCGGTGACCGGTGGCCAGTTCTGGCGGATCTTCACTTGGTTCGTGCCGAACGCCCCCAGCATTTGGGCCATCCTTTCCGCCGTCATGATCTATGTGTTCGGGCTACAGCTTGAGGGGGCGCTTGGTCGGACCAAGATGGCCAAATATCTGGCTGTCATGGTGTTGATTCCCTCTGCACTGGCGATGGTTTTGCATGTGATCGGTATTGGAGAGATCGGGCTCGGCGGTGCTCGGCTGATTAGCTCGGCACTTTTCTTCACCTTCGTCGCCTATCTCCCGACGGCCAAGTTCTATTTCGGGATTCCGGGGTGGGTCTTTGCCGCCGTGTTCTTTGCGCTTGATGTTCTCAACGCCATCAGCGTCCGCAATGCGGCGGAATTTGTCTTCGTTGTTGCCAGAGTCGCCTTGGTTCTGCTGGCCGCCAAGGCATTCGGATTGGCGAACGATGTCCCATGGATTCCGGATCTACGGGGTGGATCAGGAGTTGCGGCGCCGCAGCGAGCGAGTCGCCGCTCGCGTTTCTCGAAAGGACCTGACCTTTCGATTGTGCCGCAGGACAACTTCGACCAGATGGGGATCGACGCCATCCTCGACCAGGTGTCGGCCCACGGAGTCGATAGCCTCAGCGCCGATCAGAAGAAGCAACTGAAGGCGTACTCGAAACAGCGCAAGAAGCGGGGCTAGGTCACCGGCTTCGATGGCGCTAGTAGCGGCGACTCGGCGGTCTATTGTTGCGGGATGACAACGCCCGCCGGTTGGTATCCAGACCCCTCAGCAGATGGTTCGCAAGAACGATTCTGGGACGGCACACAGTGGACAGCACACACACAGCCGCTCGGTGCTGCTGCCGCTCCACCTCCACCTCCACCTCCCGGCCCGGCCACACCAGCGGCGGCCACCCCCGGGGTTCCACCGGCACCAACGGGGGCCACACCCGCCGCCCCGACCCCAGCCCCAACGACCGCGCCAGTCGGTGGCGGCAACGGCTTGGCCGGCATCCGCACCGAGCTACTCGATGACCGCTTCGCCGAGGTTGACTCGAGTGCTCGAGTGGTGAACCAGAACAGCCGCCTCCTCAAGGTGATGTTGGGCGATGATGTGCTGGCCCGACAAGGATCGATGGTGGCCTACCAGGGTGCCATCGACTTCGACCACGAAGGCTCGGGCGCGGCCAAGTTCATGAAGAAGGCGCTCACTGGTGAAGGGCTGGCCCTGATGCGTTGCACCGGTCAGGGCGAACTGTTCCTGGCCGATAGTGGCTATCAGGTGCATGTCCTACATCTTCAGGATGCCGGTATCACGGTGAATGGCAAGAACGTGTTGGCGTTCGAACCTTCCCTTAGCTGGGACATCGAACGGGTCAAGGGGGTCGCCATGGCCGCAGGCGGCGTCTTCAACACCCGTTTGCAAGGAACCGGCTGGGTTGCCATCACCACCGACGGTGATCCGGTAGTGCTGCGTACCGATCAACCAACATTCGCCGACGCCGATGCTGCGGTGGCGTGGAGCTCAAATCTCACCACGACGCTCAAACGCAGCGTCAAGGCCAAAGCTCTCATTGGTCGAGGCTCAGGCGAGGCCTTCCAGCTGAGTTTCGAGGGTGAAGGCATCGTGATCGTCCAACCCTCCGAGGGTGTCGTCATTCCCTCGGCGTAGGTTGACGACATGGCTGCGCCACGGATCTTGGTAATCAATCCCAACTCGTCGGTCCATGTGACCGATGGGATTGATCGTGCGTGCGAGCCACTTCGTTCGCTCGGTGGCGCAACCATCGACTGTTTCACCAACCCCGAAGGTCCGCCTGGGATCGAGACCCAGGCTCACGTCGACACCGTGGCCCGTCACAACGCGGCTTTGGTGGCGGCTCACGGCGACTACGACGCCTACGTGCTTGCTTGTTATTCAGATCCCGGCTTGGCCGCCTGTCGAGAAGTGACGTCGAAGCCGGTTCTGGGCATCTCGGAGTCGGGCATCCTCACGGCGCTGATGGTTGGTCACCGGTTCGGTGTGCTGGCCATTCTTGCCACTTCGATTCCCCGGCACCTTCGGTACATGGGGTCGCTCGGGGTGCTCGATCGGCTGGCCGGTGAGCGGCCGGTTGGTCTCGGGGTCGTTGAACTGGCTGACGAGGACAAGACGTTCGACCGCCTGGTAAGCACAGGCGAGGCGTTGAGAGACGTCGACGGCGCTGATGTACTCGTGATGGGCTGCGCTGGCATGGCCGACTACCGGGCCCGGCTGGCCGAGGCCACCGGAATCCCCGTTGTCGAACCAACCCAAGCAGCGGTCGCCATGGCGATCGGCCGCGTCAGTCTGGGTTGGTGACCCGGTGGTGACCCGGTGGTGACCCGGTGGTGGGGCAAGGCGGTGAGGCAAGGCGCGGCTCGACCGGCTCAGAAACTCAGTTGGCCGGGGTTTGTTCAACCCCAACTCGCTCGACGATGAGCTGGTAGTGCTCCGGGCGACGGTGGGCGGCGAGATTAAACATCGTGCGTCGAAGGTCGTCGCCAAGCGATAGGTCGCATTCGTGGACAATCACCTCATCGTCTTCCGATGTGGTCTTGGCCACGATCTCGCCGGTTGGTGCAACGATCACTGAGTTTCCGAACATCCGAAAGCCATCCTCGGCACCGGCTTTGGCTGTCTCGATGAGCCAAACCGTGTTCTGGTAGGCCATTGCCTGAGCCATGATCAGATGCTGCTGCACTCGTTGCGCCGGCGGTTCGGGATAGTGCAGGTTTTCGGTCGGTGTGTTGAACCCAAGAGCCACGATCTCGGCTCCCTGAAGCCCGAGCACTCGAAATGCTTCGGGCCACCGTCGATCGTTGCAAATGAGCATGCCGACCATCGACCCGAGATAGCGATAGACGGGGAATCCCAGATCGCCGACCTCGAAGTACTTCTTTTCGAGGTGTTGGAACGCGGCCTCGGGCTTGTGGTCGGCGTGGCCGGGCAGGTGGATCTTACGGTACTTGCCAACCAACGTGCCGTCGGGTGCGACCAGGACGGATGTATTGAAGTGGTGACTGATGCCGTCGATCGTGGCCAGCTCGCCGTAGCCGATCTGAAAACCGACGCCGCGTTGTCTGGCTGCGTCGAAGAGCGGCTGTGTATCCGTCGAGGGCATCTCAGACTCGAAGAAGCGACGGTCGATCTCGTCTTGGTCTTCGAGCCACCATCGAGGGAAGAATGTGGTGAAGGCCAGCTCGGGAAAAACGATGAACTTCGCCCCGCGATCGGCAGCCGTGTGGAGAAGGTCGACCAGCCTGGCAACGGCTGATGCTCGGGAGTCATCGAGGTGGATCGGCCCCAGTTGGGCAGCCGCTATCACCATCGTTCGTTTCGTGGAGGTTGTCATTGGAAATCTCTCCTGTTGGCTGGCGAACGGTTCAACGTTGGAATGGGGTGCCCCATGCCGCCATCTGTTCGATTTCGGGAACGTCGCGCCCGATTGGGACAGCAGACTCCAGACCGGTCCGGGGAAGAAACTGACCGCGGCCACGCTCGGCGCGGAGTTCGCCGTCAGACACGATGATGTCGCCCCGCGAGATGACCGTCTCTGGCCATCCCCTGAGCTGCCTCCCGGCGTAGGGCGTATAGCCAACGTTGTCGTGGATCATCTCGTGGGTGACGGTGAGCTCGTGTTCGGTGTCCCAGATCGCGAGGTCCGCATCGCTTCCCACGGCGATGACTCCCTTTCGGGGATAGAGCCCGTAGAGCTTGGCGTGTTGGGTCGAGGTGATGTCAACGAACTGGTTTACCGTGAGGCGCCCCGACCCGACTCCTTCGGTGTAGAGCACGGGCAGCCGTAGCTCGAGGCCGGGAACGCCGTTGGCGATCTCTTTGAACGTGGTGCGCTCGCCGTTGGGCAGCTTGCCGCTCTCGTCGAAGCGGAAGGGGGCGTGATCGGATGAGTAGACCTGCAGCGTGCCGTCGAGGAGTCCTTCCCAGCAGGCTTCCTGCGATTGCTCGTCGCGGGGCGGGGGACTGCAGCAGAACATGGCGCCGTCGAGCCCGCCACGATCGAGATCGTCGCTGGTGAGGAACAGATACTGAGGGCAGGTCTCGCCGAATACCTTCAGACCTCTCGCCTGGGCACGACGGATCTCCTCGATGCCGTCGCTGGTCGATACGTGCACGATGAGTACGGGAGCATCGGCTAGCTCAGCGAGCGCGACGAGACGATTGATGGCCTCGGCTTCGGCGCCACGGGTGTGGCAGATGGCGTGGTAGCGGGGCAGCGTATTGCCGGCCGATACCACTCGATCGGACATCCAGCCGATCATTCCGTGGTTTTCGGCGTGCACCATGGTGAGGGCGCCGTTGGCCCGCGCCGTGGTGAGGATGTCGAGGATCTGGCGGTCGTCGACCATGAGCCGCTCATAGGTCATGTAGAGCTTGAACGAGGCGACTCCGTCGGCGATTGCCGCGGGTAGGTGCTCCTTCAACGCCACGGGCGTTGGGTCGGCGACGATGAGGTGGAAGGCGTAGTCGATCACCGCCTTTGTCGAGGCGCGCTTGTGGTAGTCGGCGAGAACGTCGGGGATTTCCATGCCGCGGTGCTGGGCTGCGAACGACATGGTGGTGGTCGTGCCGCCGAAGGCCGCCGACACGGTGGCGCTGTAGAAGTCATCGGCATTCATGACACCGGCTGCCGACAGCTGCTCGATGTGCGTATGGCTATCAATGCCGCCCGGCATCACCATCGCACCTCCCGCATCGATCTCACGGGCACCTGTTTCAGCGACCCGGCCCACGGACGTGATGACACCGCTGCTGATAGCAATGTCGCCTTCGTTGGTCTGGTCAGCGTTCACAATGGTGGCGTTGCGAATGACGAGGTCTGGTGGCGTCATGCCGGGACCATAGATCGTCTACGGGGTCGGCCAGTAGACGAGCGTGTTGCCGTTGCGGAGTTGGAGGCGAGAACTGAGAGGATGGTGGGATGTCCCGGCGGATCTCGGTCAATGCCGCCGCCACCTTCACGGCCCGGATTCTGGCATCGGCTGGCAGCTTGGCGGTCGCCGTGCTGGTGGCCCGTCGGATTGGAAACGAGGCATTCGGGACGTTCGCCGCGGTATTGGCGACGGGAGCGATAGCGACGAGCGCTATCACGTTCGGGATCGATGCCGTTGTGGTGCGGGCGGTTGCCGATCGGCGGCCTGATGCAGCTGACACCATTTGGCGGGCCGCCCGTTTGCAGGTGCTGGGCGCCCTGGCCGCTGTGGTCGGCGCACTGCTCCTTACCGAACTGGGGGGAGTTTCGAGAGTCTTGTTGATCCAGGCGCTCGGTCTGTTCCCGATGGGTGCGGTCACGGTGGCAACGGCCATCATGCGTGGGGCGCAGCGGATGGTCGACCTGCTCGTCAGTGGGTTGGATGGAGGATTGGTGGCCCTTGGCATCACCATCGTCTTGGTCCACGACGATCGACAGGTAGTGGCGGACTAGCTGCTAGCACCCGACTGGTCGAGGCATCACGGCTAGCCCCGGCGGCGATGTTTGGGGCGCTGTTTCCAGCCATGTTCGACGGCGTGCATAAGACCGAACGCTACCGGTGGGTGTTCAGAGCCTTGCTCGGCTACGCCGTGGTCGGATCAGCAGCCATGGTCGTGCTTGCTCCTTGGCTGGCCCGATTGCTGTTCGACGACCCGCCAGGCGGGTCGATGGCAATCCGTGTGCTGTCGTTCGGATTGGTCGCAACCATTTTTCGGCTCCGGTTCTCGTTCGAGCTGATTGCGTCGGGTCGCGAACGCTCCGTGTTGGTCGTGGCCGCCGTCTCGGTCGCTGCGGCCCTGGCCGGCTACGTCCTTCGTGCACGATCCGACAGCATTCTGACGGTGACTTGGGTCCAGACCTTTGCCGCGTTCCTCAACACAGCGCTGTTAGCCCTCGTTCTGCGGCGGGACCGTTCTGCGACGGGACGGTTCTGGAACAGGTCCGACCGCCGCTGAGATCGGGCGTCAGTAGATGATGAACTCGACCAGGTTCTGTTCAGGGTCGCGGATGTAGCGGCTGGTGCCAACGGCCGAGCCGGTGTTCTTGCCGCCCGTTCGTTTGACCGGCCCTTCGATGATCTCGACGTCTGCGAGGTAGTCGATGAGCTCGGCTTCGGTACCGTCCCAGACGAGGCAAATATCGCCGGATCCGGGTTGCGCTGTTGGTCCGCGCAGATCGAAATCGGACTTCCACAACACAGGATCGTGGAGGTTGAGTTTCATGTCACCGTGGCAGACGCTGTGCATGAGCGGAGCCATGCTGTCATCGACGGTAAATCCGAGCGAGGTATAGAAGGTCAGCATCGGTCCCATGTCGCTGACCGGGATGGCGACGTGATCGAGTCGGCGGATGGTCATGGGCGGAACTTCGGTTCGCGCTTCTCGATGAAAGCGGCCACGGCTTCGCGATGCTCCGGAGTGCGATAGGCCTCATTCAAGGCCTTCAACTCGCGCTTCTGGACCGCGGACAGGTTGGTTTCAGTGCCGTTCTCGGTGAGCAACTGCTTGGCGAACTGCACCGACGGGGGCGCGTTCTCGGCGTAGCTGCGGGCTCGGGCGATGGCAGCGACAACCACATCATCGGCCAGTTCGTCGACCAACCCGATTTCCTTCGCCTCGGTACCGAGCACGATGCGACCGGAGAGAGCCAAATCTGACGCGCCGCCCCAGCCGCAACGCTGAACGAGAAAGTGTGACGAGGCCAGTTCGGGAACGACCCCCATCTTCACGAACCGCGCTGACAACTTTGCGTCGGGGTGGGCGACGAGAAAATCCATAGACAGGGTCAAGGTGAGCCCAACCCCGATCGACGCTCCGTTGATGGCTGCAACCACGGGCTTGGACGTGCGCATCAGATTGACCCAGTCGACCCGGTCCCCGGTGCTGTCGGCGAGGCCGGCGTCCTTCTCGTCGTCGTCGAGCTGGCTGCCGAACACTTCGCTAATGTCGGCGCCGGCACAAAACGCCCGTCCCGCGCCGGTCATGACGAAGCCCCCGATAGTCGAGGATTCGTTTCCGGTTTGGAACGCGTGAACCAGCTCAGCGCTCATGCGGTGAGTCCAGGCATTCAGCTTCTCTGGTCGGTTCAGCGTGATGACCCTGATCTCATCTCGATCTTCAACCGCAATTTGTTCGTACTCCACGATTAAAGACTAGATGCGAACACCAAGGTGGAGCACGCTGACCAGAACCCGCCCCAGCCGTGACACACCGCAATCTCGACGTCGGGAACCTGCGCTGGGGCTTCGCCGCGGACCTGGCGAATCGACTCGAGCATGCAGAGCATGCCGTAAGCACCAGTGTGGGCATAGCTCATTCCGCCGCCGCTGGTGTTCATCGGCAGTTTTCCGCCCGGGCGGGTATGGCCCTCGGCAATAAAGGGGCCAGCGTCGCCGTAGTCGACGAAGCCGAGTCCCTCGAGTCCGAAGATCGGCGTGTGAGCGAAAGCGTCGTAGATCATCAGATGGTCGACATCGTCATGGGTGATCCCGGCAGCGGAGAAGGCGGCCTCTCCCGAGGTGCGGATGAACTCAGGCCGGAGCGGGTCACGGGTTCCGGCCGGGCTCGAGATACCCGACTCGAGGCCCCCGCCAGTACCAAGGACATACACGGGCGGCTTGGGAAAGTCCTTTGCCTTATCCGACGACGTCACGATAATGGCGCCCCCCGCATCAGAAACTAGGCAGCACATGGCTCGGCGCAGCGGCCAAGCGATCATGGGTGAGTCGAGAACTTCGTCGATGGTGGTCGGTTCCCGGAGCGAGGCTCGGGGGTTCATGGTTGCCCATTCTCGCTGCGCCACTGCGACGGACGCGATGTGCTCCTCGGTGAGGCCGTACTCGCGCATGTACCGAACGATGGGCAAGCCGAACAGAGCGGGCGGGGCCGCACCGGCGTACAACATGTCGAACTGTTGGCCCATCGAACCTTTGCCGCCGCCGCCGCTTTGTCCCAGACGTCGGGTCGAGCGTCCTGACTCTCCGTACGTGACCAGAACGGTCTCGCAGTAGCCGGCGTTTATGGCGGCGATGGCGTTGCGCAGTTGAAACATCCACGAGCAGCCGCCAACGACGGTGTTGTCGGCCCACTTGGGATAGATCCCGAGGGCATGGCTGACTTCGGAGACTTCGAGGTAGCCGGTAGTGATGCCGTCGATATCCTTCGCTGTCAACCCGGCATCGGCCAGCGCATTGGCGGCTGCGTTGAGCGCCAGGCCAAAGGATGTGCGGTCGGGGACCTTCCCGATTTCGTCGGACTCTGATGCTCCGACGATGGCGTACGCGCCTGGTTTCATGGTGCTAGCGGTCATGCTGACACCCCAACCGGTGCGAAGGCGAGAACCTGCAGGTCGTCGTAGGGAACGAACGTTGCGTGTAGCGCCATGTCGAGTTCGAGGGCCTCGGGAGTCTGGTCACACCCCACAACCGTCGAGATAATTCGCGGGCCCTCGGCTAGTTCGACGATAGCTACCGATCGAGGTTCCTCGGATCCCCATTGAGGGAGTGGCCGATGGTGAATGACGTAGCTGTAGAGAGTGGCGTCACCCGATGCGTCGAACCATTCGATTTTCTGGCTCGAGCAGTGCGGACACACCGGCGTCGGTGGGAAGAACGCATCGTTGCAATCGGTGCAGCGTGGAAGCCGAAGGGTGTCAGCGGCGATGCCGTCCCAGTAGGGCTGGGTTTCCGGTGTCGGGACCGGTGTGAGTGGGTGAGCCATAGTCGCGCACCTTAGATGCCGGAAAGCCAGATCAGAAAGCGACCGGTCTGCAACCCCAGTGGCGAGTTACCCCGGGGCTGTTTCCATCGTGGTGCGGTGTTGTGCCGATGCCACGAGACGTGGGTCCTTTCGTGCCTAGCCAGTCAAAGAGATTAATGTCGGCTCACACCGCTACTGAGGAGAATGCACATGGCAGACGGATCGCCAAAGATTGACCGAATCAAGAACCTGCCGTTGTTCAAGGCAGCCAATGCTCAGGCGCTCGAACATCTGGCATCGGCCATCGATGAGGTGAACGTGGTGGCCGGTCAGGTCATCATCAACCAGGGTCGTCGCCACAACGAGGGCTACGCCGTCGCTTCCGGTACCGCCGAGGTGCTGGTAGACGACGCGATCGTGGCCGAGATTGGCGAGGGCGAGATGTTTGGCGAGCTGGCGCTGCTCGACGGAGCGGCCGCTAGCGCAACGGTGCGAGCCAAGACCGACATGTCGCTCATGGTCATCCCGCACAATCGCTTCGATCAGATCATGGACGACAACCCGGGCATGGTGAAGGAGATAGCGAAGGAGCTGGCCGGCCGCCTCCGGGCGATGGATCAGCGAGCCGCCTGATTCATGAGGGCGGTCGCGCCTAGTGTCCTGACACGGAGGTTCGCCGGGTTAATCGTTGGGGAGGATTTGGTCGCAGTACCGGCCGAGACGTTCGATGATCTGGTCCGCGGTTTTG